>NZ_JBFRDI010000005.1:0-318604 GCF_052113505.1 Pseudarthrobacter sp. TAF60_1 | reverse complement strand
AGCCGTTCAGCGCAGGGCGCACCGGTTCGCCCGAGCAGATCCCTGCCACGGCGAAGCGAGTAAACGGGCTGGTCAGAGCGGATTCCCACGCCTGCGCGGCCGTTATCAAGAGTGGACATATTCGCAGAAAATGCGGACAACCTTTTTACTACTTTACATAATGTAGATTATCGGCGTTCTAGGAAAGGGAGTAGATAGGGCTGTTTAGAGCCACCCCGCCTCCAAGCGCCGGAGGAACCCGAAAGTTATAAACCTCGGCTTCGCCAGGTCAAAGGCCAGCGCTGTCAGCTTCGGTGGCCAACCTATCAAAGAACACATCGCCAAAGGGTGAGGAGCAACGGCCGCTTGTCGGAAAATTCAAGAAATGACCACGACTCAAGCGCTGCCGCGTAATGCTCAGTTGAACAACGTCTCATGGTCTCCATACGCAGAACCTACCGGGAGCCGGCACGCACAATCTCACCGGCCTGCCGCATCGGCAGAACGTAAGGAGTCGCCCGAAACTCTGCTCCTTACCTGCCGCATCCTGAGCCTGCCGGCGCAGCGACTGGCGTCCACCCGGGTGGAACTACAGTGAATTGTCGATCACATCGACGAGCTTGTTGACCGTCGGCACCGGTCGTTGGCTGCCCGTCGGCCGCGAGGCGGTGACCGCAGAAACGACCGGCTACTCCCCCACTGGAATCGAACGCCCCGTCACTCAACGCCACAGAATCAGCAGCTGCCGGCGCCCAACACACCGCACCAACAAGTGGTTGAGTCCAGGGCACCGCCGCACTTTTCGTTCCGAGTAGGTACTTGGAATGGCCTTTCCTCACCATGAATTTTTCGGGTACCGACTACTCGTGACGTTGGGCTTGACACGCTGATAGTTTGAGCGCCTTCACGCTTTTTGAAGCAGTGCCAGCCCGGGAGTCAACATGCCGCGCAGTACAGTCCACGCCACCACCTCGCCGGCAATCGAGCCGGACGCGCTCCGCGTCCGGATCCGCACTGGTATGAAGCCCGTATCTGAAAAAATACTCTTCAATTACGCTACAGTCGCGGCGATGAGCCGGACCGCTTATGAGGCAGCGCGCACTTGCTTGACGGATTTTTACAAGTACGGGCCGCCGGAAGTGCTTTACCGTTACGACATGCTGGCAGACGACATGGCCACTGAAGCTGCCCGGCTAGTCAACTGCTCGCCCGAGGAAATTACGTATTTGAAAAATACGAGCGAGGGCATCATGATCGCGAGCGAGGCGCTACCTCTAACGCGGGGCGACGAGGTGCTGGTCCTTGGCAATGAATATCCTGCCAACCTGCTGCCATGGCTGCGTAGGCGTCAAGACGGAATTGCGGTAAAGGTAATAGCGGGCCGCGACAATGAAGCCGCTTTCCTGCGTTTGCTCGAGAGCATCGGCCCCCACACCAAGGTTATAAGTATGTCCTCCGCCCAACGCTACGACGGATTTATGCCGACGCTGACCCTGCTCTCAGGAGTATGCCGTGACCTGGGAATCTTTCTAGTGATCGATGCTGTGCAGCACATTGGCGTGCGTACGATTGATTTAGCCAAGACGCCGGTGGACATACTAGTGTGCGGTGGCCAAAAGTATCTGCGCGCCGGAATGGGCATTGGCTTTATGTACGTCAATAGTACCGTTATGCCCGCCCTGCGCGACAGCCAGGCGGGTATCCGCAGCATGGAATATTTTGATGAGGATTCATATGTGCTAAAAAATACGGCCGCCCGCTTCCAAGATGGTACCCAAAACATTACGGGACTGGCTGCGCTCCACGCGGCGCTCCGGGAAATCAATACCATCGGCATGGAAGTCATCCAACAGAAGAATCTCCAGATTTTGGAGGCGATTAAGGCCATTCTGCGAGAACATGAGATTGAATTTATCGATCATGGTACGCGCCAGAGCAACATCATCTCGATGCGGACCGCAGATCCGGACGCATTATGCAATTTCTTGATGGAAAGGGGCATCTATATCAAGGCTATCCAAGACGTGGCTCGGGTGTCCTTCATCCATGAGTCCAGGCTTGAAGACGTCGAAATGCTGGCCCGGCATACCTGTGAATTCCTAAGCGGTGGCGGGTGGCGCCCGCAGAGCCGCTTGTAGATAATCAGGGCAGACTGGCCCGCGGCCACGTCGGTGAAAGGCCTAGGGCGTGTCTCCTAAATCGGGGGCGGGCCAGCTGGAATGCTTAAACGGTGTCGAGAACATCTGTTTTGAGTGATGATCAGTGGTCCCGGGTCGAGCCATTGCTGCCGAGTTCTGACGGGCGGCGTGGACGCCCGTTCCGGTACTCACGCGGCGGGCGCCCCGTGAACTTCGACGCCGCGACTTACAAAGGCCGCAACACTGTCGAGAGGTCCTTCAGCCTCTTCAAGCAGTGGCGGCATCGCCACCCGCTACGACAAACTCGCACTGACCTACCGAGCCGGTGTCGTCCTCTATTCCGTCGTCATCTGGCTACGCCAATAAGGAGACACGCCTAGGTACGTGTTTTAGACCGACGGGTGATGCTCGGTGAGGCTCGTTGGAAAAGTACCTGGTCCCGCGCCTACAGTCACGCCCCTCAAAGGGTCCTGACGAACCCTGGGCTAGTGGCGTTGGTTTCCCCTGCCGACCATTGGATTTTTGGCAAAATGATATCTGGATCTATGTTGTCCTTGTAACGGTGCGTGAACTCAAGCAGGTTGGCCATTTCTGCCTGAAGTCGGGCTTCCTTGTTGGCCTGGGTGACCTCGACGGCCTCATGCAACTCAACTTGGAGGTCGAGCTTGCAGGTCGGTTCCCGGCGAGGGTTGTCAAGGTAGTGAATCTTAGCCAAGGGATCGATATCTGCGAGTCTTTGGGCGATTTCGCGAATGCTGAGGCGGTGGGTGTAATTATGCACAATAGTATGTTCGCCGGGCTCAACGTCGAGGTTGGCTAACTTGATGAAGTTTTCGGCTGTATCGCTCAGGCTGATCAAGCCGGTCTTTTGGGTGCCGTCGCCATAAACTGTGAGAGGGTGACCGATGACCATCTGGCAGACGAAGCGGTTGAAAACGGTGCCAAAGACAGCATCATAATTGAACCGAGCCGCTAGGCCCCCGCACGCTTTAGAGTGATTTTCGGGAATCGTCGCCCCAAAAATTGTCGCCTGCTGGACGGTGATGACCTTCATGTCCCACATCTTGGAGCAGAGGTCATCAATGAGCAGATCGGCAATCTTTGACTGATGGTAAAAGTCGGTGGCCTGCATGGGAATTAGGCCCTGCAGGACCTTGTGCTGTTTGCCGTGATGCTCGAAGGTAAAGTCGTGCTTACCTAGCGGGACATAGTCGGTGTCAGTAGCCATGTAGCAACCGCCGGAACCAAGTTTGATGTAGTTGGTGGCTTTACTGATATGGGCGATGGCCCAAATAACGTTGAGGTGGCCGACGATATTGTTCGAGAACGTGGCGGCGGCGTTCTTAGCGCTGCTCATGGAGAAGGGTGCGGAGGGCTGCTGGGCAGCGTTAATGACAACAGCCGGCCGGTACTTGGCAATGACCTTCTCTACGGCCTTTGAGTCCAGGAGCTCGACTTTTTCAAACGACAGATTCCGTTTACCGAAGATCCGCTCGTATTCGGCGATGCGGGCTTTGGGGCTCTTGAGTGGCACAAGGACCTTTGCCCCAGCCTCTTTTTCCCAACGGCGTTTAACGAGGTTATCCACCAAGACCACATGCCGGTCAGTGCGGTTGGCCATAGCCAATCCCAGCGTCCAGCCCAGATATCCGTCACCGCCAAGTATCATGACCGTGTTGCTGTTCAACTCACTCTTGTTTAAGCCCATGTAAGACTGACTTTCTGTATTGACACGTTATATACAGATATGTGATACGAAATTTAGAGCAGCCATTGCCGGAAGTCAATGCTAACGACTGAAGGTGCACCTGCCGTCTCAGCCGTGCATCTTCGTCGCTCTCAAACCCACCGGTTCAGGGCTTATGGCTGGGGCATGAACCCGGCCTATCCTCCCCGCCTGGAGGGCCCCGCCGGCGGCTGACGAGGCAAAGATCCCCGTCGCAGACCCCGCCCCCGGATCCGCGGGAGATTACGGGCCGGAGCGGCGTCAACCGCGGCCACCACCCCGGAACGTTCCGCCGGCAGCCGAGGCACCGCCCGACGCACCGTCAAGCCAGTGAGGGCGGCGCGCCGACGATTGGCTTCCCACGCGCCAACCAAGGTAACGTTTGGGTAACCGGTCAGCGCACACGCCTCACGAAGCGCCCTAAACGTTTCTGCTTGTGCTACTGCCCCAGGTGGCAGCGCCTTCGCGTTCCGCAGACCGTGACCTTTCCGGGCAGGGTACCTCCCCAGGCGCCGCCCGTTCCGCACTCCCATGAAGAGGCTTTGTTTTCCATGCGCAGAAACAATCTGCTGGCCGCCGGCATGCTCACGGTCCTACTCGCCACCTCGGCGTGTGGCTCCGTGACCGGCGTCCCCAACTCATCCGCACAGTCTTCGGTTTCGGCTAACGCCGGGATTGAAGCCACCTCGACGCACGACAAATCGGCCGACGCGGTCGGTACCACTCAGCGCGCCGCGGCCGAAAAAGTACAGGCAGAAGCAGCTGCTGCTGCAGAGAAGGCCCAGACGGCCGAGAAGGCAAAGGAAGCCGAGGCAGCCGCTGCAGCCGCAGCTGACAAGAAAGCTGCAGAACCAAAGCCTTCCAGCGCTCCGGCGGCCGTTCCCGCACCCGCTGCAGCGCCTGCGGTGGTAGCCCCAGCTCCGAAGCCCGCACCGGCGCCCGTCGTACCGGCGTCGTCTTCTGAGCGAATTGTCACCACCGCGTACACAACGGCGTACACGTGGCACGACAACACGCCGGCCGGCTCCGCTATCATCAGCCACCCGATTCTGCACAAGACAGCCGGCGGAACCGGCACCTACGCGGACCCGATCACCATCGCCGTGGGCCACTCCAAGGCCACCGGCCAGTCCGTGCTCGACTTCCCGGCCGGCACCCGGATCTACCTGCCCAGCGTGCGCCGCTACTTTATTGTCGAGGACACCTGCGGCGACGGCAACGATCCCCAGAACGGCCCCTGCCACCAGGGCGTCAACGCGAACGGAACCAACTCCACCATCTGGATCGACCTGTGGATCGGCGGCGAAAGCATGAGTGCCAGCGGCGCCAACGAGTGCGCCTCCAAGGTCACGGACGTCCACACCGCCGTCTTCGACCCGGCGAGCAACTATGCAGTGGCGCCGGGCGCAGGCGTGATTCATGACGGCATTTGCGATGCCGGCTATGGCAACACCCTTGTCAAGCAGTAGCTAGAAGAGGCAGGCACCGGAGACAACCGGAAGCCACGCGGGGGTCGGCGAATTTTCGCCGGCCCCCGTTTGTCATGTGACGGGACCGCAAGCTGGCACGGAATCGGTATTGAACGCTTTTCACGCAGACCCGGCCATTGTCTTATCGCCGGTGCTCGCCAAGAATGAACCAATGACGGTCTACCTGCGTTCACTGGAAACTGCTGTCCCGCCCACTGTGCTGATCCAGGCCGAAGCGCGGGACGTTTTCGCAGCTCAGCCCGGCCTGACCAGGCTGGGCTCGCGCCTGGTGAACACGTGCTTCGATTCAGCAGCCATCGACACGCGGCACACAGCGGTGGAAGAAATGACCATGGCTTTCCGCTCGGACGATCCGCAATTCTTTGATCCGGCCACGGGTCTTCTGCTGAATCCGTCCACCAAGGTTCGTAATGAGATCTTCGCCGAACAGGCCACTGCCCTCTTCATTGAGTCCGCCCGGGCCGCTGTGGACGCCTGCCCGGACCTCACTTTACTTGACATAACTCACGTGATCACCGTGTCATGCACCGGTTTCTTCAATCCCGGCCCGGACTACAAGATTGTCCGTGCGCTGGGGCTGGACCCCGCCGTCCAGCGGTACCACCTCGGGTTTATGGGCTGCTACGCGGCCTTCCCGGCGTTGCGGGCGGCCAAGTCGTTCTGCGAGGCAGATCCGCAGGCTGTTGTGCTGGTGGTTTGTGCTGAGCTCTGTTCCCTGCACGTCCGGACATCCAACGATCCGGATACCATTATGGGCTCCGCGCTGTTTGCCGACGGCGCGGCAGCCGCCATCGTCACCGCCCGAAACGCTCCGGATGCGCTGGCCCTACTTCAGTTGGACCACTTCGAAACCGTACTCACTCCGGTGGGCGAGGAATCAATGGCGTGGAACATCGGTGATCATGGCTTTGAGATGGTCCTGGGCAACTACGTGCCGCACATCATCGATGACCACATCATCGGCGCCCTCGAACCCCTCCTGTCCCGCGATGACTCGCTGCTCGGTCTCCGCTACCGGGATATTCGCCACTGGGCCATTCACCCCGGCGGCCGGAGCATCCTGGACAAGGTCCAAACGCGGCTTGAACTCACGGACAAGCAGTTGGTCCCCGCCCGGGAAACGCTGCGAAGGTTCGGCAACATGAGCAGTGCCACCGTACTGTTCGTCCTCAAGCACATCCTGGAGCAGCCGCCCGTGGAAGGCGATGAACGCATCTGCTCCATGGCATTCGGCCCCGGACTCACCGTGGAAACAGGGCTCTTCACCAAACTTCGCCAGGCCGCCGCGCCGGAGACCGCTGTCGAGCCAAGTAAAGCCCGCCCCGAGGAGCGGATCCAGGAGCGGGCGGCCGCCACTTCACGGGCTTGAGCTGATTTTGCTCTTACGGCGGCGGGCTGTGGATGCAGCGGAACTCATGGACGCGCCCGACTGCGATCCCGCGAAACTGGAATTGACCTACCGGCAGTTCGGTCTAGTCAACCGCCTCTTTTCCGGCTGGAGGCTGCTCTACGTCCAGGAACTGCGGCCCCTTCTTTCCCCCAGTACCGTCACCACCGTCCTGGACATCGGCAGCGGCGGAGGCGACCTGGCACGGCTCCTCGAGCAGTGGTCCCAACGCGACAAGCTGAAGCTCGACGTTACCGGCATCGACCCGGACAGCCGCGCCCACAGCTTCGCAGCCAGCCGCCCGCACACCCCAAACGTCAGGTTCGTGCAGGCGGGCAGCGGCGAGCTGGTCCACGAAGGGGGACGATTCGACGTCGTGATTTCCAACCACGTCATCCATCACCTGCAGCCGCCCGACCTGGCACAGTTGCTCGCAGACTCTCGGGTCCTGGCAAGGCGGCTTTGCCTTCACAACGACCTGCGCCGAAACACGGCGGCCTACGTCCTGTTCTCAGTCGCGGCACTCCCGTTCCGCGGGTCGTTCATCCGCGCCGACGGCCTGGTTTCCATCCGTCGCAGCTACACACCGGTTGAACTTGCGGCCGCTGCTCCCCCGGGCTGGCGCGTCCGGCGGCACCCGCCCTTCCACCAGGTCCTCGTCCATCGTCCGGGCCATCCCCATGACTGACGTGGTCATTGTGGGCGGCGGCCCGGTTGGCCTGTACCTCGCTGCCCTGCTTCTCCAGGAAGGGGTGAAGGTCCGTGTCCTGGAACAGCGGCTACGGCGTGAACAGCATTCCCGTGCCATCGGCATCCACCCGCCTGCCCTTTCAGCCCTGGCCAAAGTGGGCGTGGCCAGCTCCATGGTGCGTGCCGGCGTGCCGATCCTTGGTGGAACGGCCCTGAGCCGGGGCAGGACCGTCGGGTCGATGTCCTTCGCCACCGTGTCGGGCCGCTTTCCGTTTGTGCTGTCCCTCCCCCAGTTCACGACGGAATCCTTGCTTGAACGGCGGGTTCACGACCTCGACGCGTCCGCTCTGACCCGGGGAGCCCGGGTTTCTGGTGTAACGGACGACGGCGGCCTGGTCACCGTGGCGGTTGCGGCGCCGGAGGAAGCCGGTGGCGGCAGCATCACCGGACGCCTCCTCGTCGCCGCTGACGGGGCCCGGTCATCGGTACGCAGCATGCTGAACGTCCCGGTGAACACGAAAACCTATCCAGACCACTACGTCATGGGCGATTTTGCGGCAGACGGAAATCACGAGCAGCAAGCTGTCCTGTACTTGGAAGCCGAGGGGATAGTGGAGTCCTTTCCCCTTCCCGGTGGCCTTCGCCGCTGGGTAGTCCGCACGGAGCGCCCGGCCTTGAATATGGACGCCGGCGCTCTGTCCCGGCTGGTTCAGGACCGCACCGGGGTCCGGCCTGATCCGGCGACGAACACCATGGTGAGCGCCTTCAGCCCGCGGTCGTCGGTGGCGTGCAGACTGGTGGAGGGTCGGGCCGTGCTCGTCGGCGACGCAGCGCACGAAATCAGCCCCATTGGCGGCCAGGGCATGAACCTTGGCTGGCTTGACGCGGCGGAGTTGGCGACGATTATCTGTGCGGCCCTGGCAGGCAGGCCCGTCGGCAGTGACCTCCACGATTATGTCTCCCGAAGGCGGAAGACGGCGCGCCGTGCACGCTGGCAAGCGGGGGTGAACATGTCCTTGGGCCGGCCTGTGGCGCTGCCGCTTATGGGCCTCCGGAATCTGGCCTTCGGCACGGTGGCAGGATTTCCGTCAGCGAACAGGCTGATGGCCCGGCGGTTCACCATGCAATGACTGCCAGGGCAGCCCTGCTTCGGTCAGGAATTCAGGAAGTAGCAGTCGTAACTGTCTTGGCTGACGATCTGCCCCTGGCGGACTTCAAAAACTGACGAGGTGCGCGCGCGGATGGTGTCGCCGGCGTCCCAATATTTCAGATCCATCAGGACGGTCGCCGACCAGTCCGCTTCCAAAACAACGCGGCCGCCCTGGCAGGTAGTTCGCCGGATCTCAAACTTCTGGTTGGCTACCACCTCGCTGCTTTGGTCGGCGCCTGCAAGCACCTGCGCCAAAGTACGGGTGGACCCTTCCGGTGCAAGCAGATGCGGCGCCTCAAGCAGGCGAAAATTCGCAGCGAGGAAGGGCCGGATGGCCGCGCCGCCGCCTCCGGCCTCAAGGGTCCGGACAAAATCGAGGACGCATTCCAGTGCTTCGGGTTCCAGCGGAGTCAGGTCTGCCATGGCTTCGACACTAGCCGACCGGGCCCCCGTCATCAGTCTCCTGCCGGTTAGGCTTTCCCCATGATTGCTGTCTCACCGCCCACTCCCTTCACGCCTGCGCAAATCCGTGAGCGGGTCGAGCAGATCCTGACAGCAGGTGCTTTGCCGCCCATCGTCCAGGCCGGGCATCCCGTGCTGCGCCAGCATGCCGCCGCCTTCGACGGCCAGATCAGCGACACCGAGCTCCGACAGCTGATACTTCTCATGCAAAACGTCATGCATGAGGCGCCAGGCGTAGGACTCGCTGCGCCCCAGATTGGGATTCCGCTCCAACTGGCGGTCCTCGAGGACCAGTTCGACGTCGACCCGGAGTCGGCTGCTATGCGGCACCGCAAGCCGCTGGACTTCCTGGCTATCCTCAACCCGCGTTATGCGCCCTTGGGCACGGAAACGGCGGCCTTTTTTGAGGGATGCCTCTCGCTCAGCGGCCTGCAAGCCGTGGTGGTGCGCCACAAACGGGTGCTGCTCCAGTTTGAAGCTCCTGACGGCAGGGGGACGGAGCAGGAATTCGAGGGCTGGCAGGCAAGGATCGTCCAACACGAAACAGATCATGTGCAGGGCACGCTCTACGTGGACCTCGCCGAGATGAGGTCCTTGAGCAGTAACGCCGAGTATGCCGCCAACTGGGCCGAGCCGGGCATTGGGAAGGCCCGCGCCGGCTTGGGATTCCTGCCCTAGTATCCCCGAATGCTGAGCCGGTTTTACCCGTTCGGAACCTCGGCAGGATTCGCGGGTGTCGGGAGGAACCGCGCCCACCAGCGAAGGATGTGCTCGAACCGCTGCCGCCGGTGCCGCGCCTCATCGGGCGACGGCCACGCACCGTGTTTCAACCGCCCTAAGATGGTGGCTATGCCGTCCTCCCCTGCCCCACCGCTGCGCTGCCCGCTGTGCGGGCGCCAGTTGACGCTCCACACTCTCACTGGCGAAGGGTCCCGTCCGTCGGTGGTGTGCGGAGCAGGCCACAGCTTTGACGCCGCACGCCAGGGTTACTACAACCTCCTGGTGGGCAAGGGCACAGTGTTCGAAGCAGACTCCGCGGACATGGTGGCAGCCCGTTTCAACTTCCTGGACGCCGGACATTACCGACCCCTGGCAGACGCGGTCTCCGACGCTGTCCTCGCCCGGGTGCGTCCCGGAACCCCGTTCACTGTCCTCGATTCGGGAACCGGGACGGGCCACTACCTCCGGGTAGTGCTCGACGCCGTCAGGGGGGTCAGCGACGACGTCACCGCCATCGCGCTCGACATTTCCAAATTCGCTCTGCGGCGCGCCGCGCGCCTTAACCCGGAAGCCTTCAACCTCGCGTGCGACGTGTGGCAGCCCCTTCCCGTGGCGGAGGCCGCCGTCGACGTCGTGACGGTCATCTTCGCACCCCGCAACGCCGCCGAATTCGCCCGCGTTCTACATCATGATGGCCGGTTGGTGGTGGTGACACCGCGTCCCGGCCATCTGGCCTCGCTGGCCGCCAAAGCCGGGATGCTGGCCATCGAAGACCAAAAGGATGCCCGGCTGGCAGAGTCCCTCGCCGGGTTCTTCGTGCAGGAATCAACCCGCGACGTTGATATCCGGCTGATGCTGACCCCGAGGGAGAGGGCTGACCTGGCGTTCATGGGTCCGGCCGGGCATCACCTGGATCGCGACGCTCTTGCCGCCAAACTGGACACCCCGGAAACGGCCTCCGAAGTTGAGGCCCTGTTCAGGATCACCGTCTTCCGACCCGGAGGGCGCCCTGGGTAACGACTTGGCCACGTTCCCGTCAGCCCTTCCTGGCCACCTGCCGTGCCGCGAGAGGGCGGACTAGGATAAATAGACAGCTACCGGATGGTCAAGGGGGACGGGATGTTTCAATGGCTCGGTGAAAATTGGTGGGCCCTGTGGCTCACGGCTTTCCTAGCGTTCGCGGTCATCGAGATGATCACCCTTGACCTATTCTTCATCATGCTTGGCGGCGGAACGCTCGCTGCCATCGTCGCGGATTTTGCCGGCGCAGACCTGTGGCTCCAGATAGTGGCCTTCTGTGTAGTGTCCCTGCTGATGATCGCTTTCGTCCGCCCGGTCGCCCTCAGCCACCTCAAAAAGGGCCCCGCCGAACAGCGGACCAACGTGGACCGGCTAATCGGCGAGCAAGCCCTTGTGATGGAAGCAGTCAGTTCCACCGGCGGCTTGGTCAAAATCGGCGGCGACATGTGGAGCGCCCGCTCCGCCGGCGTTGTACTGCCAGCCGGCCAAAAGGCCGTTGTCTCGGCCATCGATGGCGCCACGGCAGTTGTATCCGCACCGCATGAGCAAACAGACCCGTCGTAGTTGCAGCCTCACCAACAGTGTTTGATACAGCCCAATAACTGGGGATAGGGAGATGTATGGATAACGCAGGAGGAGTCGCCTTAGCCATTGTGCTGGCGGTCCTGATCGTGTTCGTGATAATTGTTCTGGTTCGTTCGGTGCGGATCATTCCGCAGGCGAGGGCCGGCGTCGTTGAACGCCTTGGTAAATACCAGCGCACCCTCAACCCGGGACTCACCATTCTGATTCCTTTTGTGGACCGGCTCCTGCCGCTCCTCGATCTCAGGGAACAGGTGGTCTCCTTCCCGCCGCAGCCGGTTATCACGGAAGATAACCTGGTGGTCTCCATCGACACGGTGGTCTACTTCCAGGTCACCGATCCGCGTGCGGCCACCTACGAAATCGCCAACTACATCCAGGCAGTGGAACAGCTGACCACCACCACTCTGCGAAACGTCGTTGGTGGATTGAACCTCGAAGAGGCCCTTACCTCCCGCGACCAGATCAACGGTCAGCTGCGCGGCGTCCTGGACGAGGCCACCGGCCGTTGGGGAATCCGCGTATCGCGCGTCGAGCTGAAGGCGATCGATCCGCCCCACTCGATCCAGGACTCCATGGAGAAGCAGATGCGGGCCGAACGCGACCGCCGCGCTGCGATTCTCACTGCGGAAGGCACCAAGCAGTCAGCCATCCTGACGGCCGAGGGCCAGCGGCAGGCGTCTATCCTCGCAGCCGAAGGTGACGCCAAGGCTGCCATTCTCCGTGCCGACGGCGAGGCGCAGGCCATCCAAAAGGTCTTCGACGCCATCCACAAGGGGAACCCCGACCAGAAGCTGCTCGCCTACCAGTACCTGCAGACGCTTCCCAAGCTGGCGGAAGGGTCTTCCAACAAGCTGTGGATCATTCCCAGTGAAGTCGGGGAGGCGCTGAAGGGCATTGGCAACGCGCTCGGGGGTACCAATCCTGACCCGCGCTCCGGCAGCGGACTCTTCGACGAGGAACCCGCCAAACAGCCCTGAGCCTGACTCAGGACTTTACTGGCAACGGCCGTGCCGCCATTGGCGGTGCGGCCGTTGCCGTTGTTACCCAGCCCCGGGCTACGTTTGGTGGCAGGGCCGCCTACCGGTATAATTGAGTGTTTGTCCGGTAGGACCAGATCCGCTGGAACAAGAATGCTTCGCAATGCGTTGAATCTATTGATGCAACACAGTGCACACAGTAGTCCGGTGTGATTACATCGCATCGGCTTGCGTGGGGCCTTGCTCCGCGAACCGACCAGAGGGAGAAAACATGAGCGATCGCAGCCTGCGGGGTATGCGCCTTGGCGCACAGAGCATGGAGACCGAGTCCGGTGTCGAGCCGGCTCCGCGTCAGCGTGTCGAATACCGGTGCGCGGACGGCGAGCAGGTTTTTGTCACGTTCTCTTCAGAGGCTGAAATTCCTCCTGTGTGGGTATCCAAGACCGGCAAGGAAGCGCTCTTGGTAGACGGCGAACGTCCCGATACCAGCAACGAGAAAGCTGTCCGCACTCACTGGGACATGCTCCTGGAGCGGCGTTCCCTCCCGGAGCTCGAGCAGATTCTTGAGGACCGGCTGACCATCCTGCGCGAACGCCGCGGTGAACGGCGCAGCGCCTGACCCACTGGCGGTCCCAGCCTCGTTGACGAGGCACACTGAGTAGTTGAAAGTTGAAAGGGCCGGCCCGGCGACGTGATGAAACGTCACCGGGCCGGCCCTTTCGTTACCGCCAGAGTGCGTGCAGGCGCGGACTGCGGGCCGTGCGAGCGGACGTGCTGCTAGCTCTGCGCCGGTTCCTTTTTGCCCCTGAGCTTATTCCAGCGTGCCTGCAGGCCCCACCGGGTCACGTTGATCATGGCTTCAACCACAATGTTGCCGCTCATTTTGGAGGCGCCCAGTTCCCGTTCGACGAACGTGATAGGTCGCTCCTCGATTCTGAGGCCCATTTTTGCAACCCGCCATGCCAGGTCAACCTGGAAGCCATAACCCACCGAATCGACCTGGTCGAGGTTGAGCCTTTCCAAGGTGGACCTCCGGAAGGCACGGTAACCACCGGTAACGTCCTTGATCTTCAGTCCCAGCATCAGCCGTGCGTAGGTGCTGCCAACGCGTGAAATCGCCTGCCGGTACAGCGGCCAGTTCACCACGCTGCCACCCGGGACCCAGCGGGAACCCATGGCCAGGTCGGCGCCCTGTTCAACGGCTTCCAGCAGTTGGGGCAGCTGTTCAGGCTGGTGGGAGCCGTCGGCATCCATTTCCACCAGGACCTCGTAGCCGGCCTCGAGGCCCCATTTGAAGCCGGCGATGTAGGCAGCGCCGAGGCCTTCCTTGCCCTTGCGGTGCAGAACGTGGACCTGCGCGTCTTCGGCTGCAATGCTGTCCGCCAGTTGCCCGGTGCCGTCCGGGCTGTTGTCATCCACCACCAGAACGTCCGAGGCGGGTACGGCTGCCCGCAGGCGCTGGAGGGTCTTGGGCAGCGATTCCAGCTCGTTGTAGGTCGGAATAATGGTAAGGACGCGCACAAAGGGCCTTCCTGGACGGGAGCGGTCGGAGCGCCTGATCATCAGCTGATTCGCTGGCTGGCAGGCGCAACTACCCATTATAGGGCGCTGACCTGCGCATCGGATCAGGAACGCAGCGCCGCACTGGAAAAGAGTTCCTGGCCGTCCCTGACGGTCTGCAGGCAAACCGGGTCGGTGCCAGTGTCCAGCGCCGGAAGCAAGGGGGTGCGTGCGCGCGGATCCGTACTCCAGGACTGCACCCGGCCATCCGCCACCTGGACCATCAGTTCCTCCACGTCCCAGACGGCGAAACTGGCCGGGGCGCCGGGAACCAGCTGGCCAGCCATCGGATTGTGGTACTTGGCTGCACGCCAACCGGCCCGGGTGTGGCCGAGGAACGCGGCGCGTGCCGAGATCCGTTGGTCGTGATTGTGGTGTTCCAGGCAGGCCCGCACACTGGACCAGGGCCGCAGCGGCGTCACCGGGCTGTCGCTGCCGAAGCAGATGGGAACGCCGGCCGAATAGTACGAGGCGAACGCGTTCATGGACCGGCTCCGGTCACCGAGTCGCTGCTGGTACATGCCACCGTCGTTCCCCCATGCCGCGTCGAAGCGGGGCTGGGCGCTGACCGTAACGGAGTACCGGGCAAGCTGTTGCACGGCGCCGGCGTCCGCCAATTCCACGTGCTCGAAACGGTGGCCGGCAGCACGGATCCGTTGCTCCCCCACTTCAGCGGCGGCCAGCTCCAGGGCCTCCAGCGCGGCGTCGAGGCCGGCGTCACCGATGACGTGGAAGCCGCCTTGAATGCCCAGGAGGGAACAGGCGGCCAGATGGGCGCCGGCCTGCGCGGCCGTAACGTACAGGCTGCCCCGCTCCCCCGGCGCGTCTGTGTAGCCGTCCCGCAAGGCCGCAGTCCGGGAACCAAGGGAACCGTCAATGTTCAGATCCCCGGCGAGACCGCGCACGGGGACGCCGAGTCCATCCAGCAGTTGCTTGGCGTGTTCTTCCGAGGTGGCCAGTTCGCCCCAGTAGGGAAGCACTTCCGGCACGGCCCGCCCGGCAGTGTCAGTGTTCCATGCGGTGGCGAGCCGAAGATCGGCTACTCCACTGATGTGGGGCGCCGCCATCTCCGCCACGGCCACGTAGCCGTTCGCGGCCGCTTCCTTGAGGGCACGCTGCTGGTATCCGCGGAGGCTGGACTCGGGAAGACGCCGCGCTGCCTGGCGTGCCGCAGTGTGCGCAGCCTGCAGGACCTGCGCGCCGGAGTTATAGCCGTCCAGGCCGGCAAGTCCGGCGTCGGCAACAAGGGAGGAGGAAACCAGGGCCGAATGCGCGTCCACCCGCGACAGGAAGACATGCCGGCCCCCGGCGGCCTGGTCAAGTTCATTGGCTGTGGGCAGGGCAGGATCCTCCCACACGGAATCGTCCCAGCCGTGACCCAGGACCGGGCCTTCGCCCCGGGAGGTAGCCACCGCGTCGAGGAGCTGCCGGGCGGACCGGACACCGCCGAGTTGCAGGGCATCCAATGCAATACCGGTCTCGGTGAGATGTACGTGCGAATCCACAAATCCCGGTGCCACGAGGGCCCCGCGAAGGTCAATGATTTCCATGGAGGAGTCGGCTATCGAGGACGCTGCCTGCTCGGATCCAACCCAGGCGACGGTGTCGCCGTCCACCACCATGGCGGTGGCCAGCGGATCCGCTGCAGAGTACACAGAGCCGTTGCGGTACAGGACCACCTTCCGTTCGGACGGGGCGGGCACGGTGGGACGTTCAGTCATAGGGGAAGGCTCCTGGGTGGGGGACGCAGCAAACGCTGCCTATACGGGAAACTGCATTTTTAGCGGGGTCCTGCCGCTTGTTGCCTCAGAGGACGGAGGAGTAGGCCACAACACCGCGTCGGATCAGTGAAATGGCTTCCGAACACAGCCGGGCCAGCCGCGGATCCAGGCCGGGAATCTTCGCCAACTGGTCCAGGAGGTCGATGACCTGCTTGACCCAGCGCACAAAGTCACCTGCCGCCAGGTCGGTGCCGTTCAGGACTTCCTGGAGGTGCCGGCCCTTCGCCCACTTGTACATGGGCCAGACGAGTCCCAGCTCGGGTTCGCCGGTCAGTGGCAGCTTGTTCTGTTCTTCCACGTCTTCAAGCGCTGACCATTCACGGACCACCAGGTCCACCGACGTTTCGAGCGCGATGCTCGGCATCCGGGGGCGGAGGCCCCTGTCCTCGCGTTTAGCTTGGTAGACCAGGACGCTTGCCAGGGCTGCGACTTCGACGGCGTCCAGGTCGCTGAAGGCGCCCAAACGCAGTGACTGGGAGATCAGGAGATCCTTCTCACCGTAGATCCGGCGGAGTCGCTGGCCGTCGGAACTGATGGACTGGCGACCATCTGCACCGGCCTCCAGGTAACCGTAGGCCGACAGGACGTCGCACACACGGTCAAAGGTCTTGGCAATGGTGTTGGTGCGGCCTTGGATCTGGCGGATCAAACCGTCCGCCTCCCGGCGCAGTTTCCACCAGCGCTCTGACCAGCGGGCATGGTCCTCACGCTCGCTGCAGCCGTGGCACGGGTGGGCCCGGAGTGCCCGGCGCAGCTCGGTGATCCGTTTTTCCTGGTTGGGCATGACACTGCCCAATCCAAAGTCCGTGCTTCGGCCGGGCGCTGGTGGCCGGTTTTCGCGCAAGGCATTCCGTGCTGAAGCGGCGAGGTCGCGCCGCGACTTGGGGACCTTGGCGTTGAAGGCCTTGGGAATCCGAATCCGTGTCAGGGGAGAAATCGGCCCTTCAAGGTCCTCGGTGCCGATCCGGCGGAGCTGGTTGTCCAAGGTCAGGACGGCCGGCCGCGGCTCCCGGCCGCTATGGTCCGAACTCAGCACAACCGCCAGGCCGGGCGCCCGACCTCCCGGCACGTCAACCACGTCTCCGGGCATCAGCCGGGCCAGTGAGTCTTCGTTCAGGGACTTCCGGGCGCGGGACTTGGTGCGGGAGGTGACGTTTTCGGCGTCGGAGAGTTCGCGGCGCAGCCGCGCGTACTCGGTGAAATCACCGAGGTGGCACGTCATTGATTTGGCGTACCCCGTGAGGGACTCTTCCCTGCTGCGCACCTGCTTGGCGAGGCCCACCACGGAGCGGTCCGCCTGGAACTGCGCGAACGAGGATTCGAGAATTTCGCGGGCACGTGCCCTGCCGAACTGGGCCAGCAAATTGATGCTCATGTTGTACGTGGGCCGGAAACTTGAATTCAGCGGGTACGTCCGGCGCGAGGCGAGGCCTGCCACCGCCGCCGGGTCTGTACCCGGCTGCCAGAGGACCACGGCATGGCCTTCGACGTCGATGCCACGCCGGCCGGCCCGACCGGTCAGCTGGGTATATTCCCCCGCCGTGATGTCCACGTGGGCTTCGCCGTTGAATTTGTCCAGCTTTTCCAGCACCACGGAACGGGCGGGCATGTTCACGCCGAGGGCGAGGGTCTCGGTGGCGAAGACAGCCTTGACCAAGCCTTCGACGAAGAGTTTCTCCACCACTTCCTTGAAGGTTGGCAGCATGCCCGCGTGGTGGGCGGCGAATCCCCGCAGCAGGCCGTCCCGCCACGTCCAGAAGCCAAGGATGTCGAGGTCATCGGACGGGATGTCCTGCGCGGCCTCGTCTACGCGTTGGGCGATAACCCGTTGCTCCTTCTCAGTGGTCAGCCAGAGACCTGAGGAGACGCACTGTGCCACGGCGGCGTCGCAGCCGGCCCGGGAAAAGATGAACGTAATGGCGGGCAGCAGGTCCTGGCGGTCCAGGCTGGCGATCACCTGGGGCCGGCTGGCCTTCCGGACGGCGCCGGGCTGGGACCCTTGTGCGGGGCGGGAATCAGAGCGCTGCTTGTGCTGCCGGCGCTGGTTACGCCCGCCGTGGCCGAACCGGCCACGGAAGCTTTCCTGGCTTTCGCTGCGGGCCATTGCCAGCAGGTCGGGGTTGACCTCGAACCCCCGGCCGGCTGCGCCACCGCGGGTAGCGAGACTCCTCCCTGGCTCCAGCTCTTCCCGGACCGCCAAGGGCGCTCCGGTCTCGGCATCGGCCGGCGGCGCGATTTCGTCGAAGGTGGTTTCCCCGGCGAAGAGGTCCACAATTTGCCGGCCTACCATCACGTGCTGCCACAGGGGCACCGGCCGGTGCTCGGAGACGATGACGTCTGTGTCACCGCGCACGGTATCCAGCCACGCCCCGAACTCCTCTGCGTTCGAGACCGTGGCACTGAGCGAGACAACCTGGACCTCACTGGGGAGGTGGATGATCACTTCCTCCCACACAGCACCGCGGAAACGGTCCGCGAGATAGTGGACTTCATCCATGACCACGAAGCCGAGGTCGTCCAGGGTTGCCGAGTCGGCGTACAGCATATTCCGGAGAACCTCTGTAGTCATCACCACCACCGGGGCGTCGCCATTGATGCTGGTATCGCCGGTCAGCAGCCCGACGTTCTCTGCCCCGTATTTTTCAGCGAGTTCTGTGAACTTCTGGTTGCTCAGTGCCTTGATGGGCGTGGTGTAGAACGCCTTGAGGTGCCGCTCCAGCGCGAGGTAGATGGCAAATTCCCCGACGATGGTTTTGCCGGCTCCGGTCGGTGCAGCCACCAGTACTCCCCTGCCCTCCTGGAGGGACTGGCAGGCAAGACGCTGGAATTCGTCGAGTTCAAAATCGAGGGTGCGGACAAACCCGCCAAGGTAGGTGCGCGCCTCGGCTGTGCGTTCCCTGCTGGCCCGGTAACTTTCGGAGGGCGAGAGCGGCCCGGAAATAGAGGACATGCTTCAAGCCTAGTGCGCTGCGCGCTACAGGTTATTCAGTTCACTGCCGGGGGTCGCGATGTCGGCAGTGGCGTCGGTCTCGGCGTCGCGTTTAGCCTGCCGCTTATCCCGGCGGTTGTCGTTGACGATACACAGCCCGATCGCGGCGAAAAACAGGACGAGGAGCGGAGCGGCGAGCAGGAACATGGACAGGGCGTCCGTCCCGGGCGCGGCCAGGGCGGCCAGGACAAAGACCAGAAAAACGATGATCCGCCAGGCTTTGAGGATGGTCCGTCCACGCACCACCCCGGCCATATTGATGCCGACCAAAATCACAGGCACCAGGAACGAGATGCCCAAAATCAACAGCATCTGCGTGGCGAACGTGAGGTAGTCGGTGGCCGAGATGTTGTTGGCGCCGGTCTGGGGCGTGAACTGGAGCAGGGCCCGGACTACCGTGGGGAACACCAGCCAGGCCACAAAGACGCCGGCCAGGAACAACGGTACGGCGGCGGCCATAAAGCCGAGAGTGTAGCCCCGCTCCTTACTGGTCAGACCGGGGGTAATGAACGCCCACACCTGATAGATCCACACCGGGCTGGAGATCACCAGCCCGATTTGGATGGCGATCTGGATCTTGAAGGCGAAGGGGTCCGCGATGGTTGCAAAGTTCAGGACGGCCGTCCGGCCGGTCTCCTGGGCTATCGAAATCAGCGGAGCCGAGAGGCTGATGACGACGGGGTCGTAAAGGAACCAGCCGCCCACGGCAGCAAGCAGCACAGCAATTGCCGATTTGATCAGCCGGTTCTTGAGCTCTTTGAGGTGGTCCCAAAGAGCCATCCGCCCCTCTGGGTTGGATTTACGGCCCCGCGTCAGTGCCACTGTTCGTTTATGCGCGGTTCGACGGCGGAACGTCGGTGCCGTTGGTCGGCTCACCGGGCTGCGTCGGTGCAGGGTTGGCCTGCGGGTGGTTAACGATTTTGCCTTCCACCGGGCCGGACTCGGTGTCGGTGGAGTCGGTCTTGCCGTCGTTCTTCATTTCCTTGACTTCGGATTTGATGATCCGCATGGACTGGCCGAGGCTACGGGCCATGGCAGGGAGTTTCGGCGCAGCAAAAAGCAACAGCGCAACAACGATGATAATGACAATTGGCCACGGGCCATCAAAGAGTCTTCCCACGGGAATTCCTTTCCTCTTACAACATCCTACGTCTAACTGAGATCCAGATCGCGAAGTGACTGGGGCTGGCCCCTGTCACTCTTTCGCTGCACGCGCCTCTGGCGGCGGTTCTCCCGGCGGGATGACTTGGATGCGTCGTAATCATGTCGCATCTGCGCCGGGGAGGCAAAAACAGCCGCGCCTGGCTGGTCCGGTGTGGCACTCTGCAGCACGCCGGTGGTGGGTGCTGGCATGGCCGGGGCCAGGTGACCGAGTTTTGTACCGGCGGCACCAAGGTCCTTCAGTACTGCCATGACCTGGCGGTACAGCCGGATGCCCAGGAGGACATAAAAGAGTGCAGAGACCGCAACAAGCGCTATCCAGATCAGGATCCAAGACCACCAAGGCATGCTGTCGAGTCTAGCTGCCGTACCGGGCGAGGGCCGCCTCGATCCAGCTCCGCGCGGCAGCCGCAAGCTCTGAAGGTTCGAGGATTCGGGCGGCGCCGCCTTGCTGGGCCACGAACATGGGCAGCCACGCTGTGTTACCGAACCGGATTTCGGCCACCAGCCCGCCGTCCGGCAGGGGCGCCACCCTTTCCGCGTAATAGTCGTCAGCAAGCCCCGCGCCCTGCCTGGTAAGTTGCACGAGGACGGTGGTGTCGTCGTCGTTCGGCGTGAACAACTTGGCAGGGAATCCTTCCTCAGGCCGGATCTGTGTGGAGGCTGGCTGACCGTTGGGCCGAATCTCCTGGACCCGGTCCAGCCTGAAGTTCCGCAAGCCCGCGGCGGAATGGCAGTAAGCCTCGAAGTACCAGGTGTTGTCCAGCGAGTACAGGCGGAGCGGGTCCACGTCCCGTTCAGTGACCTGGTCCCGCTGGGCAGAGAAATAGGCCAGCCGCAGCTGGGACCGGTCCCGGATGGCCCGCCGGACAATGTCCAGGACGGCCGAATCGGTGGGCCCGACTTCCGGACCGGCCAACGAGGCCGCACGCAGCCCCTCTTCCCCGGCCGCCGCCATGAGTTTCAGGGTAACGGACTCCAAGGCGCCCCCCTCGGCAAGTTCAGGTAGTCCGTTGAGTGTTTCCAGGCCAGTCAGGAGGGCGCAGGCTTCGTCCACGGTGAACCGGACCGGCCGGGTAAGGTCCAGGTCCTGGGTGATGTAGACGTGGCCTTCGTCCCAGTGGATGTCCAGCAGATCGTCCGGGTATCCCTCAGGCAACCCCGAACAAATGAGTATCCGGAGATCACTTTCGAGCTCGCCGGGCGTGATCCCGAACCGGGCGGCGACATCCTGGATGTGCAGGCCCTGGTTGTGGACCAGGAACGGTACCAGCTGCAGCATCCGCTTCAGCTGGTCCTCGGAGGTACGTTTGCGGATGGACCGGCCAGGCGGGGAGTCGGCGAACCGGTAAGTGGGAACCGGAGCCGTGCAGAATGCTGCCGCGCTCTGTAGGCGGTGCCGCACGGCCACCACCAGCTCTTCGGGCTCTCGGGCAACGGCATCGGGACCGTAGGAGGCAAGCTCCTCAGCGAGTACCTCAACGTCCCTGAAATCCACGTGCAGCCGCTCGTCGCCGTCGTCGGGCGTTCCCGCGCTGTTGTCGGGCACCGGCGTCGCGCGCTTTCGCAGACCCAGCAGGCGGCCGTCCCGGACATCCACCACGGCGGTGCGGAGCGGGAGTTCGGGGAGCTTGTCCAGCTCCTTGCGAACGTTGAAGTTCCGCGGCGGTGAGTAGGTTTCCTTCTCCAACACGGAAACAGGGCCGGTGAAGCGGGATAGCCGGAAATGGCGGGGCGCTTGGCGGGACCGGTCGAAGCCGGTCAGGTACCACTGGCCAAAGCGGCTGCCGAGGCCCCAGGGTTCGACCGTCCGCTGCTCTTCCTTGCCCGTGGTGCCGGCCAGGTAGGGGAAGCTGACCGGGTGCTGGGCGTGCATGGCTGCCACCACGTCATCGAATGCTTGTCCGGCCGGCCTGATCCGCGGCTGCACGCCTACGGGAAGCTCGACGTCGGAGAGGGTCCCGGAGGCCTGGAGCTTGCGGAGGGCGTTGGCCGCAGCGGTGCCCAGGGCGGCGCGCTCCCACAGTTGGGAGGCAAGGAGAAGGACTGTCCACTCCCCCGGGCTGAGCTGGACGTCGGGCAGGCGGTTGGATTCCTTGCCAATGCGGTAACGGGTGGTGGCCGGGTCATCCTCGCTCCACCCGTGGTCAGTCACGGTTTCCACATCAAAGCCGAACTGGCGAAGATCGTTCTTATCCCGCTCAAACATCCGGCCAAATGCGACGTCGTTGCCGGAGGTGTCGTGATAGACCTTCACCCGCAGCTCCGAGCGGCGCAGGCCGTATTTGGTGTTCAGGAGGGCTATGAGCAGGTTGAGCAGGCGTTCAGTACGGGATACGGACACTCTGGCTACGTTACTAAATTCCTTCGGGGAAAGCGGAAAGCGCGGCAACAACAGGGAAACAGGTCCCGATTGTTACCGCGCTTACCGGTCTTACGGTGTGCCGGTCAGCGGACGCCGACGAGGTCCACTACGAAGATCAGTGCTTCGTTGGGGCCGATTGCTCCACCGGCACCGCGGGAGCCGTACGCCAGCTCGGAGGGGATCTCCAGGCGACGGCGGCCGCCCACCTTCATGCCCAGCAGTCCCTGGTCCCAGCCCTGGATGACCTGGCCGACGCCGACCCGGAAGTCCAGCGGTGCGCCGCGGCCCCAGGAGGCGTCGAATTCCTCGCCCGTGGACCAGGCCACGCCCACGTAGTGGGTGGAGACGGTATCACCCTTCTTGGCCTCGGCACCGTCCCCTTCGATCAGGTCAGTGATGACCAGTTCGGTGGGCACGTCGCCCTGCGGGAAATCGATCTCCGGCTTCTGGCGGTCGAAATTGCGCTGACCAAATGACATGGTTGCTCCTTCTGTTTGAGTGCGTGATGGGTTGGAAGTTACTTGACCCCGAGGATATCCACAACAAAGACCAGGTCACCCTTGGCTTCGCCCTGGCCGGCATCACCGTACGCGAGGTCCTTGGGGACGACGAGGAGGACCCGTGAGCCCACCGTCTTGCCTGCTAGTCCCTGTGTCCAGCCCTTGATCACACCGGTCAAGGGGAAGCTGGCGGGCTGGCCGCGGTCGAAGCTTGAATCAAACTTCGTTCCGCCCACGAGGTTCACGCCCACGTAGTTGACCGTGAGTGTGTCGGTTTCCTTGACTTCGACGCCCTTGCCCTTGATCAGGTCCTGGGCGATGAGGGCTGTAGGCGCAGCGGCGCCGTCCACGGATATCTCGGGAACGCCCTTGTCGTTTTCCTTGACGGTGGGGAGGCCTGCCGGCGGGGTCACGGTCTCGCCTTCGGGCTTTTCAAGCGGTGGGGTGACATCCTTGGCGGAGATCAGTTTGATCAGCAGCAGCTGCGTGGGTTGGGCGGGGCTGCTGGGTGTGGGGCTTGGTGTGGCCCCGCCGGGTGCGGCGCTTGCTGGCGCGGCCGCCTGGCCGGGAACGGCGAGAGCCAGGGTCGAACCGATTTTGGCGCCCACGAAAGCGTTGTAGATGAGGGCGTTTCCGGTCTTCATGGCATCGCTGAGCTCGAGTGCCTCCGGTTCGCTCGGGAAGGTGTCTTCGAGCGTGGAGCCGTCTGCGCCGCTCACGGCGAGGATGGAGATGTTGGCGACCTGGTTGGCTTTGACCCTGTCGCCGCCGCCTTCGGTGACCACCTTGACGGTGGGCTCCGTAACTTCCAGTGGTTTGGTGAACTCCACGCCGGGAGCCTTTTTGTCCCCGTTGTCCGTCAGTTTCAGGGAGTCGAACTTGGCAGTGTCACCGGCCGACTGGCTGGTGGGTTCCGGTGCCGCGGGCGTACCGCCACAAGCGGTAAGCAGCAGCAGACCGGGGAGAAGGATTGCTAGGAGTCGGCGCACGTAAGAGAACTTTCGTCGGGGCAGGGTGGACGCGATACCGGAACAGGTGCCCGGCACCGCTGCAGGGCCAAAGAATGGCCCTGTCAAGGATAGCCCCTGAACCTGAACGTCAGCCCATAGAGCCCAGGAGGGCGTCCACCCGGTCATCGACGCTGCGGAAAGGATCCTTGCACAGGATGGTCTGGTGGGCGCGGTCGTTGAGCTTCAGGTGCACCCAGTCCACGGTGTAGTCCCTGCCCAATTCCTGTGCCCGCCGTACGAAATCGCCCCGGAGCTTGGCACGGGTGGTCTGCGGCGGCGCGTCCACGGCGTCCTTGATGACGGTGTCCTCCACGACGCGGCGGACTGCGCCCCTGGACTGCAGCAGGTAGTACAGGCCGCGCGTCCGCGATATGTCGTGGTAGGTCAGGTCCAACTGGGCAATCCGCGGTGCGTCCAGGCCCAGGCCGTGCCGCTCCCGATAGTTGTCCATGAGCTTCTTCTTGATGGCCCAGTCGATTTCCGTGTCAATAGTGCTGGTGTTGCCGCTCTCGATGGCCTTCAGCGTCCTTTCCCACAGGTCAAGGATCATTGGAACGTGCGGGTTGTGCGCCCCATGTTCCTGAACAAACGCCGTGACCTTGGTCAGGTACTCCTGCTGGATCTCCAGGGCTGTGAGCTGGCGGCCGTTGGCCAGCCTGACCAGCGCACGGCCACTGAGGTCATGGGAGATCTCCCGGATGCTCCGGATGGGATTCTCCATCCGCATGTCACGCATGATCACCCCGGCCTCGATCATGCGGAGGATCAAGTCAACGGTGCCCACCTTGATGAGGGCCGTGGTCTCGGACATGTTCGAGTCACCCACGATGACATGGAGCCGACGGAAGAATTCAGCGTCAGCGTGCGGTTCATCCCTGGTGTTGATGATGGGCCGGGACCGGGTGGTGGCCGACGAGACTCCCTCCCAGATGTGGTCTGCTCGTTGCGAAAACGCGAAGGTTGCCCCGTGCGGCGTTTTCAGGATTTTGCCTGCGCCCGCGATCAGCTGCCGGGTGACCAGGAAGGGAATGAGGATCTCCGCCAGCCGGGAGAATTCCCCGCGCCGCGGTATCAGGTAGTTCTCGTGGCTGCCGTAGGAGTTGCCGGCAGAGTCGGTGTTGTTCTTGAAGAGGTAGACGGTGCCGTTGAAGCCCTCGGCTGCCAGCCTCGCCTGCGCCTCATCCACGAGGTCGTCGAGAATCAGCTCACCGGCACGGTCGTGCGCAATCAGCTGTGCGAGGTCATCGCATTCCGCGGTGGCGTACTCGGGGTGGGAGCCGACGTCGAGGTACAGCCGTGAACCGTTAGTCAGGAACACGTTGGACGACCGGCCCCAGCTGACCACTTTCCGGAACAGGTAGCGTGCCACCTCCTCCGGCGCCAGCGGCCGTGAATCAGGGCTCGAATACGATATCCCGAATTCGGTTTCAATACCGAAGATCCTCTTGTCCATCTCAGGCCTCCTCCGCCAGCAGCGCCGTGATGTCGGCGTCGTTCAATCGCCGGAAGGCCCGGCGGAATCCGCGGGCCGTCTCCGACTGCCTGTCCAGGACGGCAACCTCCACGGCCTTGGCCGGAAGGGTTGCCCCTGCTTCGCCCTGCTCAGTACCGCTGGCGAGGCCGCCAATAGCCAATCGCACCGCATCAGCGAAATGCAGCGAAGACCGCCAGCCGTCGGCGATGACGGCTGAGACCCGCTCTGCCTGCCCGCCCATCACGATGAAGCCGTGCTCGTCTGCGATCGACCCGTCGAACGTCAGCCGGTAGAGGTGGTCCTGTTCCGGGGACGGCCCAACTTCGGCAACGGCCAGTTCCACTTCGAATGGTTTCTGCTCGGCGGTGAATACTGCGCCGAGGCTCTGCGCATAGACGCTCGCGAGGCCGCGTGCGGTGACGTCCTCGCGGTCGTAGGAGTATCCGCGGACATCGGCGTACCGGACTCCTGCCTGCCGCAGGCTTTCAAATTCGTTGTACTTCCCGACGGCGGCAAAGGCGATCTTGTCGTAAATCTCACCGATCTTGTGCAGGGACGGAGACGGGTTCTCAGCGACCAGAGCAATGCCATCCTGGCAGCTGATGACCACCACTGACCTGCCGCGGGCGATGCCTTTCCGTGCGAAGTCAGCACGGTCCTTCATCAGTTGTTCGGGCGAAACATAAAACTGCTGCGTCATCTCAGGCCTCCCGTCGTTCAGCGGACCTGGCTTCGATGATGTTCCCCGCAACTGCCGCAAGCTCCGATTCGGGGATGCGCCTTGCCCCATCGCGGTTTACCGCATAAACCACTGGCCACAACTGCCGGACAGGGTCAGGGCCCCCCGTTGCGGAGTCATCATCCGCCGCGTCATAGAGGGACTCGACAGCCACGGAAACTGCCTCGGCTTCAGACAGGCCGGGCCGCCAGAGCTTTTTCAGGGCGCCCCGGGCGAATACCGAGCCGGAACCCACTGTATGGTGCTCCCGTTCTTCGTACCGGCCGCCGGTGACGTCGTAAGAGAAAAGGCGCCCCACGCCAGCCGTGGTATCGAAGCCTGCAAACAGGGGAACCACGGCGAGTCCCTGCAGGGCCATGGGCAGGTTCCCACGGATCATGGCGCCCAGCCGGTTGGCCTTGCCGTCGAGGCTGAGGAGTGTGCCTTCAATCTTTTCGTAATGCTCCAGTTCCACCTGGAAGAGCCGCGTCAGGTCGATGGCGATACCGGCGGTGCCTGCGATGCCCAGTACTGAGTAGCGGTCCGCCGGAAAAACCTTTTCGATGTGCCGGCTGGCGATGACGTTGCCCATGGTGGCGCGCCGGTCCCCTGCCATCAGCACGCCCCCGCCGTAGCTCATCGCCACTATGGTGGTGGCGTGTGGCACCTGCAGCGGAGCAGCGGGCGCTGTTGCCGGAGCCAGCGAACGGTTGTACGGAAGCAGGTCCGGGCGGTCCCGCTGCAGATGCTCGGTAAATGACGACGTCGCGTTGCCGGCTACCTGGTTGGCGGTTGATTCCTGCACTGGTGCACTCCTTGAACGTGGTCCTTCTACGTCGGTACAGCTTCCGGCCGGTGCGGCTACCGCCCCGCTGGGATCCGGGTTACTGGCCGCCCTTTTGGACGAAGGCGCGGACGAATTCCTCGGCATTGGACTCAAGGACTCCGTCGATTTCGTCCAGGAGGTCATCGACGCCTTGGGTGGCGGCCGAAGCCTGCGCATCGGGGGCCGCCGGTGGCGCCTCAGGGATGTCTTCTTCGACTTCGCTGTCCCGCGACTGCGGCTGCTGCTGTTCCTGGCCTGACATCTTAATCTCTCTTTCTGCAATCATCGGATCCGGGCGGATCTGCCGATACGCCCATATTGCCACGCTGTGGGCCCCTTGGCGCGGTTTACGCCGGAGGCGGAGCGGTGTTGTGCCCAAGGAGTTCAGCGAGGAACGGCCCGGCCGTACGGTGCCGGGTAAAGAGTCCTCCCGTGAGGGCCTTGGTACCGCGCAGCGGCTCCCTCGTCGGCACCCGCTGCAAGCGGCCGTAGCCCGGGACATCAAAGATGACGGAGTCCCAACTGGCCCCCACCACGTCCTTGCCGAAGCTGCTGACACAGCGTCCGCGGAAGAAGGCGCGGGTATCCGGTGGCGGTTCAGTGACGGCCGCGGCTATGGCGGCATCGTCTACGACGCGCTGCATGCGGTTTCTGGCCAGGAAGCGGTAGTACAGCCCCTTTTCGGGCCTGATGTCGGCCCATTGCAGATCCACCAGGCCTAGCCTGGCGTCATTCCAGGCTAAGTTGTCGCGGTCCCGGTAGCCCTCCAACAGTGAGAGTTTTGCCAGCCACTCAACGGAGGTTGCTGCGGCGTTCCGGTCGGAATCGAGCTGTGTCAGTGTGGTGGCCCAGCGTTCCAGGACATCGTGGGTGTGGCCGTCCCCGTCGACGGCGTCGGCAACGCCTGTGTCCTGGGCCAGCTTGGCCGCTGCCTCGTGGTAAATCCACTGCAAGTCCAGAGCCGTCACCCGGCGTCCGTCCAACAGCCTGAGCTTGGCAGTCAGGGACGTGTCGTGGCTGACCGCCTGAAGGGCCTGCACCGGCTCGTAGACCTCCACCTTGGGCGCCAGCCCGGCCTCGATGAGGCTCAGCACGAGCGCTGTGGTGCCGAACTTGAGGTAATTCGAGGACTGGCTGAGATTGGCGTCACCGATGATGACATGCAGGCGCCGGTATCTGTCGGCAGTGGCATGAGGTTCATCGCGGGTGTTGATGATGGGACGGCGGATGGTGGTCTCAAGCCCCACCTCGGCTTCGAAAAAGTCCGCCCGCTGACTGATCTGGTAGCCGGGCGTGGAACTGTCCTGCCCGAGCCCCACCCGGCCGGACCCGCACATGACCTGGCGGGTGACGAAGAACGGCGTCAGCCCGCGCACGATGTCCCCGAAAGGTACGGACCGGGGCATGAGGTAGTTCTCGTGGGAGCCGTACGAGACGGACTTGTTGTCAGTATTGTTTTTGTACAGGTTGACCGGTGGAAGCTCAGGGTCCGCGGCCAGGCGTCGCACCGCTGCCAGGGCCACCTGGTCCCCGGCAGCATCCCAGATCACTGCGTCACGGGGATTGGTCACCTCCGCGCTGGAATACTCCGGGTGGGCGTGGTCCACGTAGAGGCGGGCGCCGTTCCCCAGCACCATGTTCATGAGCAGGCTGCCGGCGTCGTCCTCGCCGTCCAACTCGAGTTCCTCGCGGCCGTAGGCCAGCGCCACCGCTTCGGCGTCGAGCACAGGCGGCTGGTCCGTGAGTTGGCTGGGATGGGCAGAAGCACGTTCAAGGGTCCAGCCGCGCGCATCGTGCAGCGGCTCTTCATCCGTGTAGTCCCACCGGGTTTCGGCCCCGCCTGCCGCCCGCTGCCGAGTCACCTGGGCGTATGCCTGGACAACGCGCGCGGACATCATGGTGGCGTTGGCTCCCGGTGCGGACGGGGCGTGGATGCCATACTCCGTCTCCGCACCCATGACGCGCATGGCACCGCCGACGGGAAGCGAATCCCCGGCGGGGCGTACCGGGGCTGCGGTCATAGGTACTGTCCCGTGCTGGGCATCGTTTCGATGGACTTGCCCGGCTCCTGTCCCGCCTTGCCTTGCACAATGGTGCGGATGTAGGTGATCCGCTCCCCCTTCTTACCGGAGATCCGCGCCCAGTCGTCCGGATTGGTGGTGTTCGGCATGTCCTCATGTTCACGGAACTCGTCGACCACTGCGCGCAGCAGGTGCTCGATCCGGAGGCCCTTCTGATGCAGGGTGAGGAGGTCCTTGATGGCGTACTTCTTGGCCCGGTCCACGACATTCTGGACCACGGCGCCGGAGTTGAAGTCCTTGAAGTAAAGCATCTCGGTGTCACCGTTGGCGTAGGTGACTTCCAGGTACTCATTGGACTTCTCCGTGGAGTACATGGCTTCAACGGTGCGTTGGACCATGGCGTCCACTGTCGCCTGGACGTCGCCGTCGTGTTCTGCCAAATCCGATTCGTGGAACGGCAGGTCCGTCGTGATGTATTTGTTGAAGATGTCCGCCGCGGCTTCGGCATCCGGCCGCTGGATCTTGACCTTCACATCGAGCCGGCCAGGACGGAGGATGGCGGGGTCAATCATGTCCTCACGGTTGGACGCCCCGATGACAATGACGTTGTCCAGCCGCTCCACGCCGTCGATCTCGCTCAGGAGCTGCGGCACGATGGTGGTCTCGACGTCGGAGGAGATCCCAGTGCCGCGTGTGCGGAAGAGTGAATCCATCTCGTCAAAGAACACCACTACCGGGCTGCCGTCCGAGGCCTTCTCCCTGGCCCGCGAGAAGATCAGGCGGATATGCCGCTCCGTTTCCCCCACGTATTTGTCCAGGAGTTCCGGGCCCTTGATGTTAAGGAAGTAACTCTTCAGGTCTACATTGCCGGTCCGCTCCGCCGCCCGCGCTGCAAGGGAGTTGGCAACGGCCTTGGCAATGAGGGTTTTGCCGCAGCCTGGCGGGCCATACAGCAGAATGCCCTTCGGGGCCTTCAAGCCATGTTCACGGTAGAGGTCCGGGTGGAGGAATGGCAGTTCCACGGCATCCCGGATCTGCTCAATCTGCGGGCCGAGACCGCCGATATCCTCATAGGTGATGTCTGGGACTTCTTCGAGAACCAGGTTTTCCACCTCGGAGCGGGGCACTTTCTCGAGGGCATAACCGGTGCGCGAATCGATTGACAGTGCATCCCCAACCCTGAGCTTTTCGCTGAGCAGGGCGCCGGACAGCCTGATGACACGTTCCTCATCAGCCCGGCCCACCACCAGCGCGCGGTCCGTACCCAGCATTTCCTTGAGGGTCGCGAGCTCGCCGGCGCGCTCATAGCCGAGGCCCGCAACAATCAGCAGTGCCTCATTAAGCAGGACTTCCTGGCCGACGGACAATTGGCTGATGTTCACCAGCGGGCTGATTCCCACGCGCATCTTCCTGCCCGCGTTGAAGATGTCCGCGGACTCCTCGGTGGCGGCCTGCCCACTGTTGCCGGCTGATGGCATGCGCCTGGGATTGAGCTGCAGGATGGTGCCGAAGCTGTAGGGTGGCTGGCCCTCCTGATCCAGGGCGTTCTTCAGGCGCAGAATCTCGGCTTTCGCCGCCTCCAGCATGCTGACCAGCTTGGTGTTGTTCTGCGTCGCGGCGGCAAGCTGGCGGTCGATGTGCCTGAGTTTGTCCCGGAGGACATTGACCTGCCTGTCCGCGACCGACAGTTCATTGGCGGCAGCCTGCTCCGCCGGTGTACGTCCGGAGTCCTGATTCGGCGTCTCCATGATGCATCAGCCCCTTCCTGCGTTCTTATTAAGACCTTAGCCCCAAGTTGGCAGGTACTGCTGGAGACTCCCGAAATGTGGACTAGTTCGTGATCTCCGGACCGTCCTTGACGTTGGTTCCGGCGATGGCATCACGAGCTGCCCTGCGGAGTTTCTTGTCGGAAACCAGCCGTTCGCCCACCGCACCGGGTGTCCAGGCGTTGACATCGTCCTCGTTGAAGTCGGTTTTCGAGGGGCGGCGCTTGACGGAAATACCGGTGACGCCGTCGGCCAGCCGGCGAGTGACCAGGAGGAACCCGGTGTGGGCCACCATACGGTGGTCCGGCCGCACCGCCAGGCCTTCGAGGTGCCAGCCGCGGACCATGGATTCCCAGGCGTCCGGCTCAGTGAAACGGCCATCGGCACGGATGGCCTCCGCGGTCCGGGACAGCTGGGTGACGGTGGCGACATAGTTGATCCAGACGCCGCCCGGCGCCAGCACCGTAGCCACGGCGTCAAGGCACTCCCAGGGTGCCAGCATGTCCAGGACCACGCGGTCGACGGAACCGGGAGCCTCGCTGCGGACTACTTCTTCCTGGAAATCGCCCAGCGAGATCTTCCAAGCGGGGTGCGGGCCACCAAAGATCGTCTCCACGTTGCCGCGGGCAATGTCTGCGAACTCTTCACGGCGTTCGAAGGAGTGCAGGTAGCCGTTGTCGCCCACGGCGCGGAGCAGTGAGATGGAGAGGGCACCGGAGCCCACACCGGCTTCAACAACCCTGGCACCCGGGAAAATATCAGCCATCGTGACGATCTGTCCGGCGTCCTTGGGATACACCACGGCGGCACCGCGGGGCATGGAGAGGACAAAGTCCGAGAGGAGCGGGCGCAGGGTCTGGTACTGCTGGCCAACGTTGTTCACCACTACCGACCCGTCTGCCTGCCCGATGATTTCGTCATGGTTCAGGAAACCGCGGTGTGTGTGGAAGGCGCCACCGCTTTCGAGAGTGATGGTGTTCATGCGGCCGCGTTCATCGGTCAGCTGGACCCGCTCGCCTTCACGGAAGGGTCCGCGGCGGCGGGCAGCCCCAACAGGCTGGGCGCCGGCGGCAACACCGATGGTGGACGGTACTGCGGTGTCGGCGGCAGATTCGCTGCTCATGAAATTTTCCTCGCTCCTGTAAGACTGTGGGGCCTGCATGGAAACTTTCCGCGCGGTGCGTTCAGTCCCCCCGGGCGGCCTTCCGGCGGCAGTGCATGGCCGGCACGTAACTCTACCGGTTTTGGCCCTGCGGATGTTTCTTTGGCCGGACCGGCTTGCCGGTGATGGCGCTCACTATCGCGTTCTGCGACAGCAGCCCTGTCACAACGCCGTGGTGGTCAACCACGGCATATTCACGGCCCTCGAGCTGGGAAAGATACTGGATCAGTTCCTGGCCCTGGGACCACTCGGGAACATAGGCGCCAGCCACAAGGGCATACGATACCGCCGTCGCCGGGGTGGAACCCGCAGCGGACTCGGGAACCGCGGCGAGGGCACCCAAGTCGACCACGCCTTCCGGCCGCCCCTCCGGTCCGCAGGTAACAACCGCAGTCCCGTCCGTCGACAGGCGCCGGATGTCGGCCACAGTGGCGGTCGCGGGAATTCCGACGGCGGGAGTTGCCAATGCGGTTGCGCTCACCAGGTGCAGCCTGCCCCGTAGTGTCCCCTGCTGAATTGCTGCGCTGGCGCCCATCCACAGGAATCCGCCCACGAGGATGGTGATCATGAGGAGGCTGAAGTCCGGTGTGACACCGGCCAGGAGTGGCATCGCAATGAACCAGAAGCCCAAAGCCACCACGATGACACGGCCGGCCCAGCCGGCGGCCACGGTGCCCTTGGCCTGGCTGCCGGTGGCCTTCCAGACGGCCGATTCCACAATGCGGCCGCCGTCCAGCGGGAGTCCGGGCAGGACGTTGAAGATGCCAATGACGAAGTTGGCCCACATGAAAATGTTGGTTAAGGTATCAGCCACAATGCCCAGGCTGCTGCCGGACAGGACCAGCCAGGCTCCGCCGGCGAGGACCAGGTTGGCGGCCGGTCCCGCCAAGGCCACGATCACAGAGCGGGCCGGGGTGGCCGTGAAGTTCTCGAACTGGGTGTGGCCGCCCCAAAGATTCAGCACAATTTTTTGCGTGGGCCAACCGTAGATCTTGGCCGTGAGGGCATGGGCCAGCTCGTGGACCAGGACTGAAATAAGCAGGAGCAGCGCGTAGGCGAAAGCCACGTAGTAGGCGGTAATGCCGAATGCCGGATTTCGTTGTTGCAGGACGGGTCCGTAGACGATGACCGTGAAGGCCGCGATGACGAACCAGGAGTACGCCAGGATGACGGGGATCCCGGCGATCCGGCCGAGGCGGATTCCGTCCCTTCGGGCAGGGGCGGGCGTATCGCTCAAGACAGGCCCCCAAGCGTCGACGGGCCTGACGCGGACGCCAGACTGCCGGCCGCAATGGCCTCCAGTTCTGAGACGGTACGTCCTGCGAGTGAATCCCAGGTTGTGTGCCTGGGATCGTCGGGGAGGGGAACGATATGGGGGATGGCCACCGTGGCGACTCCTGACGCGAGGGCCGCAGCTACGCCGGGCGCCGAATCTTCCAGTGCGACACAGTGGTCGATGGACAGGCCCGGGTCAGCCTCCTGCAGCAGCTCCACCGCTTTCAGGTAAGCCTCCGGATGGGGCTTGCCCTGCGTGACGGTGTCTCCCGTGACGAGGAACTCAAAGTAGGGCTTCGGCAGGCTTGCCACGATCTCGCGGGCCAGCGGCGCCTCGGACATGGTGACCAGCGCGCACCGCACGCCCGCTTGGTGCAGGTCATCGAGCAGTTCCCTCGCGCCGGGACGCCAGGGGACGGCACGTTGAACGCTCGCTATGACTTCCGCGGTCAGGGTGTCGATGATCTGCCTGGTATCCAGCTGGACGCCGGCCTCCTGCAGGATTCCGGCCGAAAATGTCAGGGCCTGCCCTACGAGTTGGGTGGCCTGATCGTGGGACCAACTGCCTCCGTGGGCTTCCACAAGGGCGTGTTCCGCGGCGATCCAGTATGGCTCTGTATCCACGATGGTGCCGTCCATGTCCCAAAGAACGGCGCGGAGCGGTGAATGGGCTGAGGATCGCATGGGTTCAGTCTACGGTGCGAGGCTGTACGCCAGCCGTCGGGTACGCCCTTGGCGAATATGGCCGGACGTGCACCCGTGGAATCGCGCCAGGCACACTTTTTGGGCCTGCATTCGCTGCATCGTCCCGGTCCTTGGACGTAGGGTGAAGAAATGAATAGCTTCGACGGAGACACCACGGAACCAGGTGCCGCGCCTGAACAGGAGCAATTCCTGCTGCCAGTGGCTGACGGGGAGCGCATCACTGTGATGCTGGCGGCTTTTGAGGGCTGGAACGATGCCGGTGAGGCCGCAAGTGACTCGTTGCGCTACCTCAACAAGGTGTGGGGCGGCAAGAAGGTTGCGTCCATCGATGCGGACGAGTACTACGACTTCCAGTTCACGCGTCCCACGGTCCGCCGGAACGCTTCAGGGGAACGCAAGATCAAATGGCCTTCCACTCGCATCTACAAGGCGGCTGCGCCGGATTCGAATGTGGACGTCATCTTCGTCCAGGGTATTGAGCCGTCGTACAAGTGGCGGGCTTACACGGCCGAACTGCTGGTTCATGCGGAGGCATTGAAGGTGGACTACGTGGTGCTGGTGGGTGCGCTGCTGGCTGACGTCCCCCACAGCAGGCCGATTCCGGTGAGTACCTCCTCCGATGATGCCCCGCTGCGGGAACGACTCAATCTGGAACCGTCCCAGTACGAAGGCCCCGTTGGCATTGTGGGGGTCCTGTCGGAGGTGGCGTTGCTGGCGGGTATTCCCACCCTCTCCTTGTGGGCCGCAGTCCCCCATTACGTGGCCCAGGCCCCGTCGCCCAAGGCACAGCTTGCCCTCCTTCACCGGGTGGAGGAACTTCTCCAGGTGCCGCTGGACACCCACGAGTTGGCGGAGGAGGCGGCCGCCTGGGAACGCGGCGTGGACGAGCTGGCCACTGAAGACCCGGAAATCGCGGCATATGTCCGTCAGCTGGAGGAAGCGAAGGACACCGCCGACCTTCCGGAGGCGAGTGGCGAGTCCATTGCGCGCGAATTTGAGCGCTACCTCAAACGCCGGGGCCGCGACAAACCTTGACGCCCAGGGCTTCAGTGATCGCGGCCGCGACGCTGCCGCGATCACTGCGCTAAAGCGCCGTCAGTGACTTAGAGAACGACGCCGAGCAGTGCCTCGACAGCGTCGCTCACCAGGGCTTGATCCTGCTGGCTGCCCGCTTCCGCTGACTGCGTCGCGGTGGCGGCCCACCGGTCAACAACTGCCAGCGCCGCCGGCGCGTCAAGGTCTGCCGCCAGCGCGGACCGCATTTCACGGATCATGCCCGCGGCGGAGCCAGCCGGCGCAGCAGGGAGGGCGCGGCGCCAGGCAGCAAGCCTGGTTTTGGCTTCCTCGAACCCCTCCGCCGTCCACGACCAATCCGATCGGTAGTGGTGGGCCAGGATAGCCAGCCGGATGGCGGCCGGCTCCTCGCCGTCTGCGCGGAGCCTGGATACCAATACGAGGTTTCCCTTGGACTTACTCATCTTTTCGCCGTCCAGCCCTACCATGCCCGCGTGGGCGTAATGGTGGGCCAGCGGGACGCCAGCCAGCGAATACGCGTGGCCGGCACCCATCTCGTGATGGGGAAAGATCAGGTCTGAGCCGCCGCCCTGGACGGTAAAGGGTGCTGGAAGGTACTGCTGGGCTATGACCGTGCACTCGATGTGCCACCCTGGCCGGCCCTGACCAAGCTCTCCACCCGGCCAGCTGGGCTCACCCTCCCGGGCAACCCTCCAAAGAAGGGGGTCAAGAGCCTGACGCTTGCCGGCCCTGCCGGGGTCGCCACCGCGTTCGGCGAACAGTTCGAGCATTTCGGCCTCCCCAAGCCGCGAGATCGAACCCAGGGTCCATGCATCAGGGGCGATGGATTGCTTTCCGGCGGCCTCGACGTCGTAGTAGACATCGCCGTCGGGCTCCCCCGCGGCCCCGGCCACGCGGTAGGCAAGTCCCAGCTTGAGCAGCCGCTCAATGGCGGGAACGATCAGGGCCACGGATTCGACGGCGCCGACGTAGTGGTCCGGCGCGATCACATTCAGGGCTTCCATGTCCGTCTGGAAGAGTTCAATCTGGCTCGCTGCCAGGTCACGCCAGTCGACACCCGTGGCCGTGGCACGCTCCAGAAGGGGGTCGTCCACGTCGGTAACGTTCTGCACGTAGGAGACCTTTAGTTTGGCGTCGCGCCAGGCCCTGTTCAGGAGGTCGAACGCCACATAGCTGGCAGCATGGCCCATGTGGGTGGCGTCATAGGGGGTGATGCCGCAGACGTACATCGACTGCTCGCCACTCGCCGGCAGGCTGACCGCACGTCCCAACGCGGTGTCGAACAGACGGATGGCCGGCATAGTGCCGGGCAGCACAGGAACGGGGCGGGAAGTCCAGGATTTCACAGCCCAAGCCTACTTCTAGGCGCTGATGACATTGAAACCGAGCAGAAGGTAGAGGGCCAGGCCGAGGAAGATCCGGTACCAAACGAACAGCCGGTAGCTTCGGGTGGAGATGAATTTCAGGAACCAGCCGATGATGACGTAGCCCACCACCAGGGCGATGACCGTGGCCAGCGCCGTCTCCGGGAGGCCGAACGGGCCGGTGATGCCATCTTTCGAGACCACTTTGTACAGCTGATACAGGCCACTACCGAACACCGCAGGGATGGCGAGCAGGAACGAGTAGCGGGCCGCGGCCTCGCGGGTGTAACCCATCAGCAGGCCCGCAGTAATGGTGCCGCCGGACCGTGAGACTCCGGGGATGAGAGCCATGGCCTGCGCAAACCCGTACAGGATCCCGTGCTTGTAGCTGAGCTGGGTCAAGTCCCTGTCCTGTTTTCCGACGGCGTCAGCGACGGCCAGGATCAGGCCAAAAACGATCAGCATGGTGGCGACGATCCACAGGCTCCTCAGCACCGACTCGATCTGGTCCTGGAACAGCAGGCCCAGCACGATAATGGGCAGGCTGCCGAGGATCACCAACCAGCCCATGCGCGCGTCAGGATCCTGGCGCGAGACTTTTCCCGTCAGCGAGGCTGCCCAGGCCTTGACGATCCGGACAATATCGCGCCAGAAGTAGATCACCACTGCCGTTTCGGTTCCGAGCTGGGTGATGGCCGTAAAAGCCGCCCCCGGATCAGACGCGTTGGGCAGGAACTGCCCCGCAATCCGCAGGTGCGCGCTTGATGAAATCGGTAGAAATTCGGTCAGACCCTGTATCAGGCCCAGCAGGGCCGCCTCAATCCAGTTCACGCTAAGACACTACGTCATGTGCCCTGTTGATTCCCCGTAAGCTTGCAGCTATGCAGCAGCGTTACGTCGGCAACAGTGGATTGCGAGTCTCGGCCCTCTCCCTCGGCACCATGTCCTGGGCCAACGAAACCGACGAACAGGACGCTTCCGAGATGTTACGCACCTTTGTGGATGGTGGCGGAAAGCACATCGACACGGCGGCGTCATACTCCGACGGCGGCGCCGAAGCGGTGATCGGCTCGTTGCTGGGTGACCTGGTCTCCCGCACTGAAGTCTCAATTTCCACCAAGGCGGGGACATCGACGTCGGAGGGCCGGCGGTCCGTGGACACTTCCCGGAACGCGATGCTGAGCGCTTTGGACGCCAGCCTGGCAAGGCTGGGGACCGATTATGTGGACGTGTGGTTCGCCCAGGCATGGGACGGCAACGTCCCCCTGGACGAAACGTTGTCCGCCCTCGAATTTGCGGTCCGCAGCGGCCGCGCCCGTTATGCAGGTATTGCCAATTTCAACGGCTGGCAAAGCGCCAAGGCAGCCGCCATTGCCGGATTTCCGCTCGTGGCCGCGCAGGCCGAGTACTCACTGGTCCAGCGGAAACCTGAGGCGGAACTGGTCCCCGCCGTCGAGGACGCGGGCCTGGGGCTGATGGCGTGGGCACCTTTGGGCCGTGGGGTGCTGACGGGCAAATATCGTGGCAGCATCCCGGCAGATTCCAGGGCCGCACGCATTGACACCGCGCCGTACGTTGAGCCCTATCTGGAGCAGCAGGCGTCGAGCGTGGTGGAGGCAGTGGCCATGGCCGCGAAGGGCCTGGGCAGAACGCCACTGGACGTTTCGCTGAGCTGGCTACTGGCTCAGCACGGTGTAGCCACCGCTATAGTCGGACCCCGGACTCCGCTCCAGGCGAAGGAGATTCTTTCCGCCCAGCTGACCCGGCTTCCACCGGAGATAGCGCGTGCGCTGGAGGACGTGTCCCAACCCGCTTAAGGTTGCGGGAACCGCCGCGCCTGAGGAGACTAAAGAGCGAAGCGCGTTATTCCTCGACGATCTCGAGATCCTCATCGTCGTCGATGCCGGATTCCTCGTCCTCGTCCTCTTCGTCGTCAAAAACCTGAAGGGGCGTCACTTCGCTGTAGGCCTCGTAAAGCGCGTCTTCATAAACTTCGAAGGCATCTGCGACCGCAAAAAACGCCGCTTCGACGGCGGGATCCCCATCCCCACGCCTGTCGGATGCTGCTATAAGGTGTTCTTCCAAGGCGGTTGTCAGGGACTGAAGCGCGACACGCGGATCGATGCTCATGACTTCACGTTAGCCGGAAAAGGACGAAAATGGAGAGCAATGAAGGAACAATTTCTCACCAGCTCGGTCCGTCGGGAGCGGGACATTCTGAAGCAGTACGAGTATCTTGTACTGACGGTCAGCCCTGTGGATTCACTGCCTGAGGCCAGGCGCCGGCTCGTGGAGCATTCCGAATACGGCAAGTGGGAACTGGAGCGCAGCGTGCTGTATATGGGCGGCGGCAGGCGGTTTTGGCTCCGTAGGCGGGTCATGCAGGTCCAGCGGACGGTTTAAGCTTCCAGCGGCCCCAGCCAGGCGTTGGCCACAGTGTTGTGCGCCGATTCGTCATCTGAAGGATGGAACATGCCGGCAAGGACGTCCCGGTACAGGCGCTCGAGTTCCGAACCGCGGAAGTAGCTGGAACCGCCGCTGACCCTGATGGCAAGGTCCACCACGCGGCGTGCGGTCTCCGTCGCATTCACCTTCAGGCCGACGAGCTTGGGAAACCATTGAGGCCCGTGATCGGTGAGGGCATCGACGTCGCGGGTTACGGCCAGTAACTGGGGGTAGAGGGCGTCCATGGCCATGACCGCCTCGGCGACCTTCCACCGGATGTCCGGGTCCTGTGCGTAGCTTCTGCCAGCATTCTTGAACGACGTGCGGCGTTTTACCGCCTCAACGCCGAGGGTCAGGGCCCTCTCGCCGATGCCTGTATAGACAGCCGCCAGCAGTGACTCAAAGCAGGCAAAGATGGCGAAGATCAGCGGGTCGGCGTTGGGGCCTACCGGCAGTTTCCGGAAGATCCGGTCCGGGCGGACCTGAGCGCCGTCCAGGGCCGTGGTGTTCGACTGGCTTGCCCGCATGCCCAGGGTGTCCCAGTCCTCCAGGATGGTGTAGCCGGCGGAGTCCCGGTCAACAAAACCGTGGACAAGCTCACCCTCCCCTTCCCTGGCCCCGGCGTCCTTGCCGAAGATACCCAGCCGGGTCCATGCGGGTGACAGGCTGGTGAAGATCTTCGTCCCGGTGAAGCTGTATCCTCCGCCGGGCAGCGGGGTGGCCGCCGTTTTCGAATCAAAGAGCACCGAGTCATTTCCTGCTTCGGAATTTCCGAACGCGAAGATCTCGCCACGGGCGGCCTCCTGGAGGACAAAGTCCAGTGAGTGGTCTTCCCTGGCAGCCAGCACCTGGGCGACGCCGGTCCAGACCAGGTGCATGTTAATGGCCAGGGCAGTGGCCGGCGCCGCCGTCGCCAGCCTCCGCTGGCACTGCGCTGCCGCTTCAAGCCCAAGCCCGAGGCCGCCGTCGGACGTTGGAACAAAAAGCTTCAGGTAACCGGCGGCGGTCAGTTCCTCAAGGTCCTCGAAGAAAAAGGCATTGTCCCGGTCGTAGCCCGCGGCGCGGGCGCGGATGGCTTCCAACAACTGATCCGGGAGGACTTCCTCGGGCGTCATGTCCTCCGCCCCTAGTAGTTGGTGAGGAGGGTGTTGAGGACCCGGGCGCCGAATCTGAGGGAGTCCACCGGGACGCGTTCGTCCACGCCGTGGAACATTCCGGTGAAGTCGAGCTCGTCAGGCAACATCAGTGGGGCGAAGCCGTAGCCGGTGATGCCCAGCCGGCTTAGGGACTTGTTGTCGGTGCCGCCGGAGAGCGTGTAGGGCAGAACTTTGGCACCCGGGTCCTCGGAGTGGAGGGCGTCGATCATGGAGTCCACCAGGTTCCCCGCGAACGGAACCTCGAGCGAGACGTCGTTGTGCACGTAACTGACATCGACGCCGGATCCCGCGAGTTCCCGAACGATTTCGAGGACCTGTTCCTCCTGCCCGGGCAAAGTCCGGCAGTCCACCAAGGCTTCCGCTGACTCGGGAATGACGTTGTGCTTGTAGCCGCCCTTCAGGAGTGTGGGATTGGTGGTGTTCTGGAGGGTGGCGCCGACGAAGCGTGCCACCGTGCCGAGCTGGTCCAGCAGCCGGTCCGGGTTCTCCGGGTCGAATTCGACGCCGGTGAGTTCTGTCACGCCGTCCAGGAACTGCCGGGTGGTGGGGGTGGGCTCAATCGGCCACTTGTATTCACCGATTCGGGTCACCGCGGCTGCGAGCCGGGTCACGGCATTGTCCGTGTTGATCTGCGAACCGTGCCCCGCCCGGCCGTGGGCCACGAGGCGGAGCCAAGAGATGCCCTTCTCTGCCGTCTGCAGGAGGTAGGTGCGCTGCCCGCCGATGGTTGCCGAGAACCCGCCCACTTCCGAGATGGCCTCCGTTGCGCCCTCAAACAGTTCCGGACGCTTGTCCACGGCGTATCGGGCGCCGTACTCACCGCCGGCCTCCTCGTCGGCGAAAAAGGCGAAGACAATGTCCCGCTTGGGCTTCCGTCCGGATCGGGCCAGATCCCGCATGACGGACAGGATCATGGCATCCATGTCCTTCATGTCAACGGCACCGCGGCCCCAGATGAGGCCGTCCTTCAGTTCCGCACCGAAGGGATCCACGGACCACTGATCGCGTAGTGCCGGAACGACGTCCAGGTGCCCGTGCACCACCAGCGCACTGGCTGCGGGGTCCTCACCCGCCATGCGGGTAACAACACTTGCCCGGCCGGGGGCGGATTCGAAGATTTCCGCTGCCAGGCCCACTTCTTCGATAAGGCCGGCGGTGTACTCGGCGGCCGCCCGCTCCCCCGGTCCGGAACCGTCACCGTAGTTCGAGGTATCTATCCGGATGAGCTCCTGGCAGATCCGGACAACTTCATCCTCGGCGCGGATGTCAGACATGGAAACTCCTAGGGCAGTGGACGGGCGCGAAGAACCAGGCGCAATCGGTGTGCCTTCAGCCTACCCATCTGCCCCGATTCCATGTTTCCGGAAAGTTCGTGTTAGAGTTTTTCTCGCTGCTTCGGAGAAACGCGAAACGCTGAAAGGCGGAAACGTTCACCGAATTACCACCTGCGCGGGTGGCGGAATGGCAGACGCGCTAGCTTGAGGTGCTAGTCCTCGAAAGGGGGTGGGGGTTCAAGTCCCCCTCCGCGCACAAATGGGAAAGCCCCTGGAATCCAACGATTCCAGGGGTTTTTCTGTACCCGGCCATGCGGGCACGCCGTTCTTGCCGGTGCACCCCGGAGTGGGGGCAGCAGAGCAGATGGTCCGCGGCCAACCACATACGCTGCGCTCCACGGTGTCTCGTTATGGCTGGATTGGAGTACTCTTATGGTTCGCCAACGGACCTTCCGGTAGAGAACGCCCACGCTTTCAGGCATTCGTGGCCCGGACAGCGCCCCGAAGCGCGCTTTTTGATTCCCCCGTACACAGAGGGATAACTCCTTGAAGCCTGGAACGCCGGTTTTGTTGTTCCGACCCCGGCGCCACAGAAAATTTTTCCGCCAGCCTATTGGGGAATAGTAGCTGGATGCTGTACGTTGCATACGCGACAGACGAACCAAAGAAAAGAGATACACCTAAGTGGCAACCGATTACGATGAACTTCGCTCCGACGTTAAGGAGTCGCAGGACAACTCGCTCGAGGCTCTGCAGTCCGCCAACGCACCGGACGCCCGCAGCGTTGTGCTTGAGCTCGATGAGGCAGACGGGCTGGACGGCGCCGGTGTTCCGGGAGGCGAATTCGTTGCCGAGGAACTGGTCGTGCAGGTTATCCCCCAGGCCGAGGACGAATTCACCTGCTACTCCTGCTTCCTTGTACGGCACCGCTCGCAGATCGCACGGCAGAAGGACGGCCACAGCTACTGCACGGACTGCGAAGGCTAAACCCGGAGCTTCACAGCATTACCCGTTCAGGCTGCATTCCCAGCCAGCAGGACCAAGGCACGCCCACATATAGTCGGCGTGCCTTTCCTGTCCCTTGGAACGGGGATCAGGCCAGACGGCTACGGACGATTTCGCTGACGGCCTTGCCGTCGAATCGGCCGGCAATCCGGGCCGTTACCGGCTTCATGACGGCCCCCATCTGACGCAGTCCGGGTTCCACCCCTTCGGCCCGCAGCCCGGCAATGGTTTCATCGACGATCGACTCAACTTCCGCGGCCGTCAGCGCACTGGGCAGGTAAGCCTCAATGACTTCGGCTTCGGCGAGCTCGGCGGCAGCCCGCCCGGCTTCGCCGGCGTCGGTGTAAATCTTCGCCGTGTCGCGCCGCTTGGCCGCCTCCTTCTGCAGCAGCGAGGTCACCTGGGCGTCATCCAGCTCAATCGGCGTTTTACCCGACTTTTCCCGTGTTTCGATCTCGCCCAGCACGTTGCGTACCGTTGTCAGAGCGGTCTTGTTCCGCTCCTTCATGTGGGTCACAACGTCAGCGTGCAGACGTTCTTTAAGGCTGGTCACAGTGGTCCTCGCTTCGTTCAGTGCCCCAAGGGCAGCGGGACAGCGGTGAACCATCCCTCTAGTACGGTAGAGGCCTATGGCTGACAATTACTACGGCAGGCAATGAATTTGAGTTCAGAGGAACTGTGGCAACGCGTCACCGAGGTCTTTGGCAGGGCTGCCGTCCCGGAAGTCACGCTGATTGAACTTGCCGTGGTTTTCGCGTTGGCAATTGCCCTGTCCATCCCGCGGGCAACCTGGAAGTATTTCGGGCTCCTCGCCACCGCCACTCACGAACTCGGGCATGCGTTCGCCGCCATCGTGAGCGGTCAACGGCTAGGCGGTATCAAGCTGCAACTGGACCACTCAGGAACAACCACCAGTTACAGCCGCGGACGGCTGGCAGCAGTGTGGTCGGGGTTTTGGGGATATCCTGTTCCTGCCTTGACCGGCGCTGCCCTCGTAACCTGTGGATTCGCAGGCTGGGGTCCTGCAGCCTTGGGCACGGGAACGCTGATCCTCATAGCTTCGCTGCTGTTCATCCGGAACTTCGCCGGGATCCTGATCACCGGCGCCGCGATCGCTGCCGGCGCCGTACTGGTCATCTTTGTCCCGAGGGCCTTCACCGGGCACGTGGCCATTTGCCTGGGAGTGGCCCTGCTGGTCGCTGCTGTGCGTGACCTCGCCAAACTCACTCATGTCCACCTTCGGCGCCGGGACAGGCTGGCCAGTTCGGATGCGTACATTCTGTACCGCGCAACCTCCGTTCCGTCCGGCATCTGGATCGCGCTCTTTCTGGCGGTTGTTGCCGGCTGCTGGCTGGTGGCGTGGCAACCCATATCTTCCATTCTGGCCGCGGGAGCCTAGGCTTGTCCGCATGAGTCACGAAACAGCGGGCACCCAGCCCGCCCCCACACGTACTGCAGACGGCACGAACAGCAACTCAGAACATGGTGGCGTCCACAGCACCCGAGGCGCCTACGTGACCGGTGGCGCCGAATTCAACCGCGACACCAACTACATCGAGGACCGGATCACCAGGGACGGCCGCCCGGGTGACAACGGCGAACCCGGCTGGCCCGTGGAGGCCGGCCGCTATAGGCTCATCGCCGCCCGGGCGTGCCCGTGGGCGAACAGGACGGTGATCGTGCGCCGATTGTTGGGTCTTGAGGAAGCCATTTCCCTTGGCCAACCCGGACCGACCCACGATGTACGGTCGTGGACCTTCGACCTGGATCCGGGCGGCGTGGACCCCGTCCTGGGGATTGAGCGGCTGCAGAGTGCCTACTTCAGGCGGTTCCCGGATTACCCCCGCGGCATCACGGTCCCGGCCATCGTGGAGATAGCCACCGGTGAAGTGGTGACCAACAACTTCCCCCAAATAACGCTGGACTTTGCCACCGAGTGGACACAGTTCCACCGGCCCGGAGCGCCGGACCTCTACCCGGAACACCTCCGGCAGGAAATTGATGCCGTCAACAAGCGCGTTTTCACCGAAGTTAACAACGGCGTTTACCGTTGCGGCTTCGCAGGCTCCCAGGAGGCGTACAACTCAGCGTATGCACGGCTCTGGACAGCCTTGGACTGGCTGGAGGAACGCCTCACGAGCCAGCGTTATCTCGTGGGTGACACCATCACCGAAGCCGACGTCCGGCTCTTCACCACCCTTGCCCGCTTCGACGCGGTCTACCACGGCCATTTCAAGTGCAACCGGCAGAAACTAGCCGAACTCCCTGCTCTTTGGGGCTACGCGCGGGACCTTTTCCAGACTCCCGGCTTCGGCGACACGATCGACTTCGTCCAGATCAAGCAGCACTATTACATCGTTCACGAGGACATCAACCCAACAGGAATAGTGCCGCAGGGCCCGGACCTGTCCGGCTGGCTGGAGCCCCACAGGCGGGAATCACTGGGGGGCAGGCCGTTCGGCGACGGCACTCCCCCGGGACCTGTCCGGCCCGGCGAAGAGGTTGCCCCAGGCCACGGTGCCTCCGCAAGGCCGGAGCGCACTCTCTGAAGCGCTACCAACACCGCTGCCTTGTCCTGCCGCACAGGGGCACCTAACGTGGGCGGAATGGGTGATACACACACAGGTCCGGGCCAGCCCCGGTCTAAAGGGACCCGGATGCTGCGAAACGCCATCGCCGGTCTCTCCGCCGCCTTCACCCTCCAGCGGCTGCAACTGGCCGCAAAGTCAGCGCTGGCGGCAGGGGTGGCCTTCGCCATCGCGCCACTGATGCCCGGGTCCGCCGCGGAGTACCCCTACTACGCCCCTCTGGGTGCACTTGTGGCGATGTACCACAATGTTGCCGGATCAGTCCGGCAGGGGCTTCAAACGCTGCTCGGGCTCGCCATCGGTATCGGGTTGGCCTTTGTTCTGGTGAGCATCGGTGATCCGTCGCCGGTGACCGTGGCGGTTTTTATGGGCATAGGAGTTCTGCTTGGCGGCCTCCCGCGGATTGGCTCCGGGAGTGACTGGATCCCGACGGCGGCACTGCTGGTTCTGTTGGTGGGTGGAAGCAACCGGGACGCCTTTTCGTTTGGTTACCTGATCCAGATGGGCGCCGGAGTCGCCGTTGGCATCGCCGTTAATTTCCTTGTCTTTCCTCCGCTGCACTTTGAAGCAGCCGCCCACAGCCTGGGCGAACTGCGGCTGGCACTGGGCAAGCAACTGACTGATATGGCTGCAGCCCTAACGGAAAAGTGGCCGCCCGAGCATGAGGACTGGTCCCGCCGTTCCCAAGAGCTTGCAGAAGCTGCTCGAACAGTTCGCCATCTGGTCCGGGAAGCTGACGAAAGCCGGCGGGCCAATCCGCGTCGGCGCTTCCACCCGCGGGACCTGGACCTCGATTACCGCAACCTGCGTGAGCTTGAGCGGGTCACGTTCCACATCCAGGACATGACCGAAGTCCTCTCAGATGCCATCTGGGCGGACGACGTTCCCTATAAGGTGCCGTTCGAGGACAGCGCACCGTTGTCCGCGGCGTTGGACAAGACCGGGCAATTACTGGCCTCGTTCCAGACTGGCGATGAGTCGGAGCAACGGCGACTGTTCGCTGCGGCGAAGTCGGCAGTGGACGACTGCATGGCCGGGGAGGAAAGGCGCCGCAGCGAGGATGCCGTGACGGCCTCCGAGTCCATCCTCCTGAGCCTGCACCGGATTCTCCGTGCCGTGCGGCCGGCCAACTAGAGTGGCGTCACGGAACCGCTGAAGTGTTTGCGGCCGGAGCGGGGATTCCATGCCAGGTAGTCGGACCGTTCCCAGCCACCGCCTGGTGACTGTCCTGTGGTGATTTCCAGCGCGACCCGGCCTGGCAGGAAGACCGGCGCCTCGAATGTCACCGCCCAGCCGAAAGCTTCGCCTTTCACCGGCCCGACGTCTGCGAGGGCCCTGGAGGCAAGATACATCCCGTGGGCGATGGAGCGCCGCATGCCGAGGGCCTTGGCCGACAGAACGCTCAGGTGGATCGGGTTGAAGTCACCCGAAACGGCAGCATACGCGCGTCCCGTGTCGACCCCCAGGTCCCACACCGCCGTCGGGTCCGGCGGCGCGAAATCGGGCCGGCCGTTCTGGGGTGATGGCACGTCGATGCCCGGCAGGAAGACACCTTTGGCGAGGTAGGTGGAGCGCCCGGTCCACCGGGTGTCCTGCTTTCCAGCGCCCCTGATCTCGGCGATCACGTCCAGCTGCGTCCCGGCCCGGTGCCCGCGGAGGTTCTCCACTCTGGCCTCGATGTCCAGGAGATCCGTGAAGATCACCGGCGCGTGCTGCTCGACATAGTTGCTCAGATGGACCATACCCAGCAGCGGCAAGGGGAAATCGTCCCGGTTCATCACGCTCATGGCCAGCGGGAAAGCCAGCGCATGGAGGTAGCCTGCGGGCAAGGTGTCCCTCGCCGACAGCCCGATGAGGTGCTGGTAGGCGGTGAGATTGCCGACGTCGGCCCTGACCCCGCGCACCTCATGGCCACTGTCCGGCAGTGTTGAGCCGCTGTGGGTCCCCAACACGCGGCGCCGCGCGGCCTGCGCTGCGGCATTGACATACAGTTTGGAGAGCGAGGGCATCTCCCCCAGGATGAGCGGTTGCGCGGTACTCATGCTCCCACCAGGTTCTGTCCGCACACACGCAGGATATCCCCGTTGATCCCACCGGCTGCATCGCTGGCAAGGAAGGCAATGGCCTCCGCCACATCCGATGGGAGGCCCCCCTGCTGGAGGGCGTTGAGCCGCCGCCCCACCTCCCTGACGGCAAAGGGAATCCGCGCAGTCATCTCGGTTTCAATAAAGCCGGGGGCTACCGCATTGATGGTGCCGCCCCGCTCAGCCAGCAACGGAGCCGTAGCCCGGACCATCCCCATGACCCCGCCTTTGGAGGCTGCGTAGTTGGTCTGGCCGCGGTTGCCGGCAATGCCACTGGTGGAGGCGACCGAGACGATGCGCGGTGCGCCGCGGAAGTGGTCCGAGGCGAGCAGTGCGTCGTTGATCCTGAGCTGAGCAGCGATGTTGATGTTCAGTACAGCGTTCCAACGCACGTGGTCCATGTTGGCCAGGAGCTTGTCCCTGGTGATACCCGCGTTGTGCACCAGGATGTCCAGGTGCCCATGCCGCTGAAGTGCGTGCTCGAGGATGCGCTGTCCCGCGTCCGCGCGGCTGATATCCAACTGCAGGGCAGTGCCGCGGACATCGTTGGCCACTGCGGCCAGGTGGTCTCCGGCCGCCGGGATGTCCACGAGCACCAGGGTGGCTCCGTCGCGGTGCAGCGTCCGGGCGATGGCTGCGCCGATACCGCGGGCCGCGCCCGTCACCACAGCCACTTTTCCGGCGAGCGGCTGGTCGGCATCGGCCGGGAGCGTGCCGTTGTCGCTGCTGACCGTCAGGAACTGGCCGTCGACGAACGCCGAGCGGCCGGACAGGAAGAATCGCAGCGCTCCCAGGGCGCTCGGACTTGTGCTTTGTACATCGTCGGCCAAGACGATGCCGTTTGCCGTTGCCCCGGCCCGGAGTTCTTTGGCCAGAGACCGCACGAAGCCGTCCACACCCTGCCGCGCCGCTGCCACGGCTGGATCGCCGGCTTCTGCGGCCGGCCGGGAAACGGTGATGAACCGGGCGCTCGGGCCGAGGTCACGGAGAGAGGCCGCAGCGGACAGCACAGGCTTTTCAAGGTCTTCGGGCGCGGTCAGTCCGTCCAGGACAAGAATGATGGCACCGAGTTTTTCGCGGGGCACTGCGTGCCGGCGTACGTCCAGGTCCCAGGACAGCAGCGTGGCGGCCAGCTCGTCCGCCCCGGGCGTACTCCCCTGTACCAGGACGGGGCCGTTGACCAGAGCCTGGCCCGGCGTGTGGCGGCGCAACACCGCGGGTTGCGGAAGGCCGAGCCGCTTGGCAAGGTCTTTACCCAATCCCTGGCTGACCAGGCGGGTGTATGTGTCCGTCATTCGGTGCTCCTACGCTGCTTCGAGAATTGCGACGACGCCCTGTCCGCCGGCGGCGCAGATGGAAATGAGCCCGCGTGCGGGCCTGCCGTTCACCGTGCCTTTGGCCTGCAGCATCTTGGCGAGGGAAGCGACGATGCGTCCGCCAGTAGCAGCAAAGGGGTGGCCCGCCGCAAGGGAGGAGCCGTTGACGTTCAGTTTGGCGCGGTCGATGCTGCCGAAGGCGCCTTCGAGCCCCAGCCGGGTACGGCCGAATTCCTCATCTTCCCAAGCCGCCAACGTGCTCAGGACGGTCCCGGCAAAGGCTTCGTGAATCTCAAATAAGTCGAAGTCGTCAAGGGTCAATCCGTTGCGCGCAAGCAGCCGCGGGACCGCGAACGCCGGTGCCATCAGCAGGCCGTCCTTGCCGTGAACGAAGTCCACCGCGGAGGCTTCCCCATCCACCACCGTTGCGAGCACGGGCAGGTCATGGGCCCGGGCCCACTCGTCCGATGCCAGCAGGACCGTGGAGGCCCCGTCAGTCAGCGGCGTGGAGTTTCCGGCGGTCATAGTGGCTTCGGCGCCGAGGCTCTTCCCGAAGACCGGCTTGAGGCTCGCCAGCTTCTCCAGCGTGGTGTCCGCCCTGAGGTTGGAGTCCTTCGCGAGCCCCCGGTACGGCGTCAGGAGGTCATCAAAGAAGCCCGCATCATATGCCGCAGCCAGGTTCCGATGGCTGTTGAAGGCCAGCTCGTCCTGGGCTTCGCGCGAAATGTTCCACTGCGCCGTGGTGAGGGCCTGGTGTTCACCCATGGACAGGCCAGTGCGCGGCTCTCCGGTGCTCGGCGCGTCGGGAGCGAGGTCCTTGGGCCGCAACCTGCTGAGTACCTGCAGCCGCTGCGGAAGGGTCTTGGCCCGGCTCAGGTCCAGCAGCACCGCGCGCAGGCCTTCGCTGACAGCAATGGGGGCATCCGAGGCCGAGTCAACACCGCCGGCGATTGCCGAATCTATCTGGCCCAGCTTGATCTTGTTGGCCAGCCCCAACACGGTTTCCAGGCCGGTGGCGCACGCCTGCTGGAGGTCGTACGCGGGGGTCTCCGCCGACAATGCCGAGCCCAGGACGGCCTCACGGGTGAGGTTGAAATCCCGGGAGTGTTTCAATACGGCGCCAGCGGCAACCTCACCGATCCGCTCGTCCTGGAGGCCGAACCTGGCGATCAGGCCGTCCAGCGCCGCAGTCAGCATGTCCTGGTTGGAGGACTTGGTGTAGGCCCCGCCGGAACGGGCAAAGGGGATCCTGTTGCCGCCAACGATCACCGCCCGCCGGACTGCGGGCGTTGCACCCGGTGCCGCGGGGCTGGCGGATTCCTGGGGTCCGGTGGCGGACGGTCCGTTGACGGACATGGGTGTCTCCTCTGATCTGGGACGGTTATCGATACTCAGCGTACCTGATACGCTGAGTATCGTGAACAAGCTCCCCATCGAACCGACGATGCCAGCCGCCGGCCCAAACGCCGACGGCCGTTCCGCCCGTTGGCAGACCCATCGGGAAGAGCGGCGCCGGGAGCTGATCAAAGCCGCGCGGCGGGCAGTCCACGCCCTGGGCAGCGAGGCTTCCATGGAGGAGATCGCAGCAGCCGCGGGCACGTCGAAGTCGGTCTTCTACCGCTACTTCGGTGACAAGGCCGGGCTGCAGCATGCCGTCGGTGAGGTGGTCCTCAGCCAGATGCAGCGCAAGATCCGTGAAGCAGCACAGGCTGCCCAAACGCCCAGGGAAGGCCTGTTGGCCATGATCTCGGCCTACCTCCAGATGGCGGAAACCAGCCCCAATGTGTACAGCTTCGTCACCCGCTACGCACCGGTGGATGCCGATAGCCAGCACGGATCCGTGGCGATCTCGGGGGCCCTGGGCCACTTTTTCGACTCCATCGCCGAAATGATCGCCGCCCCGATGCGGACGCACCTGGGCGACGGCCGGGCAGCGGTGATCGGCTACTGGCCCACCGCCGCCATCGGCCTGGTCCGGAGTGCCGGCGAACAGTGGCTCAGCACTCCTGACTCCGCGACGAAACCGGACCAGGCAGCCATGGCCCAGCAGATTACCGCCTGGCTCTGCGTGGGCATCGCCCCCGAACTTTTGGAAACACCTGTCAGAACCAACGAAGGACATTGACATGACCGAAGTAGTGGACCGCCCCGGCGGCGGCAGAACCGCAAACACCAAAGCCGGAAAGACTGCCGGGACCAACACCGGCGCCAAGGAATCGCCTGCGGGACCCCGCGCCAGCGTGCAGCCGGGCGCACAGCCCGCCGTCGACGTTGCTGCCCTCGGGGAGCAGCTCCTGGGCAAATGGGCGGACGCCCGCCGGCACTCCCGTGCGCTGGCGGGTGACCCGGCACTCCATAAGACGGAGGGCCTCACGCACACGGAACACCGCGCCCGGGTCTTCGGGCAGCTGGAGTACTTGGTGGACCACAACGCCGTGCACCGGGCTTTCCCGGCGGAACTAAATGGTGCTGACGACCATGGCGGCAACGTTGCCGGGTTCGAGGAACTGGTCACCGCGGACCCGTCCCTGCAGATTAAGGCCGGCGTCCAGTGGGGCCTCTTCGGTTCGGCCGTGATGCACCTCGGCACGGAGGACCACCATGCCAAGTGGCTGCCGGGCATCATGAGTCTGGCTATCCCGGGCTGCTTTGCCATGACGGAGACCGGCCACGGGTCGGATGTTGCCAGCATCGCCACCACGGCGACTTTCGACGCAGCAACCGAGGAATTCGTCATTCACACGCCGTTCCGGGCCGCATGGAAGGACTACATCGGCAATGCGGCCATTGACGGTCTGGGTGCCGTGGTTTTCGCCCAGCTCGTGACTCAGGGCGTGAACCATGGCGTCCATGCGTTCTACGTTGACCTCCGGGACCCCGACACCAAGGAGTTCCTGCCCGGCATCGGTGGCGAGGACGACGGCGTCAAGGGTGGCCTCAACGGGATTGACAACGGCCGGCTGCACTTCGACAACGTCCGGATCCCGCGGACCAACCTCCTCAACCGGTACGGCGACGTTGGGGCCGACGGCACCTACAGCTCTCCGATAGCCAGTCCTGGCCGCCGCTTCTTCACCATGCTCGGCACCCTCGTCCAGGGCCGCGTCTCGCTGGACGGGGCGGCCGTCGCGGTGTCAAAGATCGCCCTTGCGGCCGCCATCCGCTACGCCACCGAACGCCGCCAGTTCAACGCGTCCTCCCACACGGACGAGGAAGTCCTGCTGGACTACCAGCGGCACCAGCGCCGGCTGTTCACCCGGCTTGCCACAACGTACGCCGCGGGATTTGCCCACGAGCAGCTGCTGCAGAAGTTCGACGACGTCTTCTCCGGCGCCCATGACACCGATGAGGACCGCCAGGACCTGGAGACGCTGGCGGCCGCTCTCAAGCCGCTCAGCACCTGGCATGCCCTGGACACCCTGCAGGAATGCCGTGAGGCCTGCGGGGGTGCAGGCTTCCTGATCGAAAACCGCTTGGCGTCCCTGCGTGCGGACATGGATGTCTACGTCACGTTCGAAGGCGACAACACGGTACTGCTCCAGCTCGTGGCCAAGAGGCTCCTGGCCGACTACGCCAAGGAGTTCCGGAACGTCGACTTCGGCGTGCTGGCCCGCTACGTGGTATCCCAGGCAACCGGTGTGGCGATCCACCGCACCGGCCTACGGCAGGTGGCGCAGTTCGTCGCCGACACGGGTTCAGTGCAAAAGGCCGCCATCGCGCTCCGCGACGAAGAGGGACAGCGGGCCCTCCTCACAGACCGCGTCCAGACCATGGTGTCGGATGTCGGAGCCGCCCTGAAGGGTGCCGGCAAGCTTCCGCTCGAAAAAGGTGCAGCCCTTTTCAACCAGCACCAGAACGAGCTGATCGACGCAGCGCAGGCTCACGCTGAACTCCTGCAGTGGGAGGCCTTCACGGAGGCTCTGCGCAACGTCAGCGACCCCGGCACCAAGGTTGTGCTGACGTGGCTCCGCGATCTGTTCGGCCTGTCACTGATCGAAAAGAACCTCTCCTGGTACCTCATGAACGGGCGGCTCTCCATGCAGCGCGCGCGCACAGTGGGGGACTACATCAACCGGCTCCTGGTCAAGATCCGCCCACACGCCCTGGACCTGGTAGACGCCTTCGGCTACGGGGATGAACACATTCGCTCGGCGATTGCCACCGGCGCCGAAAGGACGCGGCAGGATGAGGCCCGGGCCTATTACAGGGCGCAGCGGGCCAGCGGCACAGCGCCTGTTGACGAGAAGGTGCTGCTCGCACGCACGGCAAACGCCGCCCGCGGCCGGCGAAACTGACCGCCGCAGGCTCATTCACCAGCGAGCCCACGCACGACGGCGCCGCTCCCCTATTGGTGGGAACGGCGCCGTCGTGCGTTGTCAGTCAGTTACCGCCGGGGGCGTTAGGAAAGCACCGAGCGGTAGACCTCAAGGGTGGTCTCCGTGATGGACTCCCAGGAGAAGTGCTCCTCGGCGCGGCGGCGGCCCGCCTGTCCCATGGCGCGCGCCCGCTCGGGGTCGGACACCACCTCGGTCAGGGCCGCGGCGAACTCGGTCACGAACTTCTCCGGGTCCAGCGGCGTCCCGGTACCGTCGGTGACCTGCTCCAGGTCAACCAACAGGCCAGTCTCACCGTGCTGGACCACCTCCGGAATACCGCCTGTGGCGCTGGCTACCACGGCCGCTCCGCAGGCCATGGCTTCGAGGTTCACGATGCCGAGCGGCTCATAGATTGACGGGCACGCGAACGCGGTTGCGTGGCTGAGGACCTGGATGAGTTCGTGGCGCGGCAGCATCCGCTCGATGAGGATGACACCGGTCCGCTGCCGCTGCAGTTCCTCGATGAGGCGGGCAGTCTCGGCCGCGAGTTCGGGGGTGTCCGCTGCGCCCAGGCACAGAACCAGCTGGACATCGGCAGGCAGCTTGGCGGCAGCCCGCAGCAGGTACGGAACGCCCTTCTGGCGCGTGTTCCGGCCAACAAAAACCACGCTGGGTTTCTGCGGGTCGATGCCCAGGGCACGCACGGCATCGTCCCCTTCATCGCGCTGCCACAGGTCAACGTCGATGCCGTTATGGACCACCCTGACCTTGGCGGGATCAACGTTCGGATAGCTGCGCAGGATGTCCTGGCGCATGCCCTCCGAAACGGCAATAATCGCCGCTGCTGCTTCATACGCGGTCTTTTCCACCCAAGAGGACAAGGCATAGCCGCCACCGAGCTGCTCAGCCTTCCAGGGCCGCAGCGGCTCCAGGCTGTGCGCGCTGAGCACATGAGGGATGCCGTGCAGCAGGGACGCGAGGTGGCCCGCCATGTTCGCGTACCAGGTGTGGGAGTGGACCAGATCGGCCCCCTCGATGTCCGGCACAATGCGCAGATCCACGCCCAGGGTCTGCACGGCCGCGTTGGCCGAACCGAGGTCCGCGGGCACGGCATAGGAGGTCACCCCGGCGCCGTGGTAGTCAGCGTCGCGGGGTGCCCCGAAAGCTCGAACCTGCAGGTCAACATGCTTACTAAGCACCCTGCTCAACTCGGCCACGTGGACTCCGGCGCCACCGTAGATTTCCGGCGGGAACTCTTTAGTCACAATGTCTATTCGCACGTTACCCAAGGTAGTCGTTCCGCCGTATCTGTTCTAGTGTGAAGGAGTCCGGGCATGCCGGACTGTTTGGGGATTTACGAAGGCGTACAGGAGCGACCACAATGCCGTTGAACAAAAAAGTCCTGGCCATTGTCCTTGCAGGTGGCGAGGGAAACCGGCTTATGCCACTGACGGCGGACCGGGCCAAGCCTGCTGTGCCTTTTGCAGGCAGTTACCGCCTCATCGATTTTGCTATTTCCAACCTGGTGAATTCGCGCTATTTGCAAATCGTGGTCCTCACGCAATATAAATCCCACAGCCTTGACCGCCATATATCCGAAGCATGGCGGATGTCCACCCAGCTGGGCAACTATGTGGCCTCCGTCCCCGCGCAGCAGCGCGTGGGCAAGAGCTGGTTCCTGGGCAGCGCAAACGCCATCTACCAGTCCCTGAACCTGATCCACGACGCCAACCCCGACATCGTCGTCGTTGTGGGCGCGGACCACGTCTACCGTATGGACTTCGGCCAGATGGTGGACCAGCACGTACGCAGCGGGGCCAAAGCAACCGTGGCCGCCGTGCGCCAGCCGCTGAACATGGCCAACCAGTTCGGTGTGATCGAAGTGGACCAGAACGATCCGGAGAAGATTGCGGCATTCGTAGAGAAGCCCGCCACCACGCCCGGCCTTGCTGCCGACCCCAGCCAGTTCCTGGCTTCCATGGGCAACTACGTCTTCGACGCCGATGCGCTCGTGGAGGCGTTGCATGTGGACGCCGAACGCCTTGATACCAAGCACGACATGGGCGGTGACATCATCCCCTACTTCGTCAGCCAGGGTGAGGCGGGTGTCTACGATTTCACCCTCAACGACATTCCCGGTTCCACCGAACGCGACCGCACGTACTGGCGCGACGTCGGAACCATCGACTCTTTCTACGACGCGCACATGGACCTCATCTCGCCGATGCCGATCTTCAACCTGTACAACTCTGAATGGCCCATCTACACGCGGCAAAGCATCTCGCCGCCCGCTAAGTTCGTCCGCGGCGAGGGCAATACAGTCGGCTCGGCGTTGGATTCCATTGTTGCGAGCGGGTGCGTGATCTCCGGCGGCATCGTGGAAGGCTCGGTGCTCTCCAACGACGTGTTCGTCGGCAGGTCCAGCCGCGTCCTCGACTCGGTGCTGATGGATAAGGTCAATATCGGTGAAGGGGCCGTGGTCAAGCGCGCCATCATCGACAAAAACGTCAAGGTCCCGGCGGGCGCCGCGATCGGCCTCGATCATGACCTCGACCGGGCCCGCGGCTTCAAGGTGACCGACTCCGGCATCACCGTGCTGTCGAAAGGGCAGGCGGTCCCCGAACCGGACGAAGCCGAGCGCGCCCTGTCGGCTGCCAACCTCATCCTGGTACCGGACGCCGTGCGGGCTGCAACGGAAAGATGGTCCGAGCTGCGGGAGTCGGTGGACAAGGTCGCCGAAGTACAGGCTGCCGCCGTTGGAGTCTCGGTGCACGGCCACTCAACCAAGTCGTAAGGCACGTCAGGAGCCCGGCACTCCCGCCGTTGGGCCGGGCTCCTTGCAGGCTGTAAAATTGGGGCAATGAGCTCCCCCGATCTGTCAGCCGGGCTGACGCCTGAGGAAATCCAGGCCTGCCTCAAGGTTCTGAACACCATCCACGCCTACGACGAGGAACACCCGGACTATGTCTCGGTGCGCCGGGCGACCGGGAAAATGTTCAAGGCAGTGAAGCGCCACCGTCGCGTCACCAAGCGCGACCTGATCTCCGAAGCCGACCGGGCAGTCATCGCCCAGACAGCCACTGCAGCGCCGGACCGTATTGACGACGAGACGCGCGGCAACAAGCTGGCCACCTCGGCGACCGGCGAAGTCGCGGGCCACCTCATCCGGTCCCGGCCCTGCTATATCTGCAAACAGCACTACACGCAGGTGGATGCGTTTTACCATCAGCTCTGTCCCGAGTGTGCGGCCTTCAATCATGGCAAGCGGGACGCCCGGACGGACCTCACCGGCCGGCGGGCACTGCTCACGGGCGGACGCGCCAAGATCGGCATGTACATCGCCCTGCGCCTGCTTCGAGACGGAGCACACACCACCATCACCACCAGGTTCCCCAAGGATGCGGCGCGCCGTTTCGCTGCCATGGAGGACAGCGGTGACTGGCTGCACCGGCTTCGGATTGTGGGCATTGACCTCCGCGACCCCTCACAGGTCATGGCACTGACGGATTCCCTGAATGCCGCCGGACCTTTGGACATCATCATCAACAATGCGGCCCAGACGGTGCGGCGTTCCGGCAACGCATACAAGCCGCTGGTGGACGCCGAAGACGAACCGCTGCCCGCCGAACTGGAGCCCGCCAACGGCGGCCCGGAGCTGCTGACCTTCGGGCATGCCCACGACAAGCACCCGCTCGCCCTGGCCGGCAGCGTGACTGATCATCCGGTCCTGGCCGGCGACGCCATCACCTCGCTGGCGCTGTCCACCGGTTCGGCTTCGCTGGAACGCATCGCATCAGGCACAGCGATCGACGCCGGCGGGCTGGTTCCGGACCTTGCCACCATCAACAGCTGGACTCAGGTGGTGGATGAGGTGGATCCGCTGGAGATGCTCGAGGTCCAGCTCTGCAACGTCACTGCCCCTTTCCTGCTGGTCAGCAGGCTCCGGGACGCCATGAAGCGTTCCACTGCACCCCGGAAGTACATCGTGAACGTCTCCGCCATGGAAGGCCAGTTCTCCCGCGCCTACAAGGGCCCTGGGCATCCGCACACCAACATGGCAAAAGCAGCCCTCAACATGATGACCCGGACCAGCGCCCAGGAAATGCTGGACGCCGACGGCATCCTGATGACAGCCGTGGATACCGGCTGGATCACCGATGAGCGGCCGCACTTCACCAAGGTCCGCCTCATGGAGGAGGGCTTCCACGCGCCGCTGGACCTGGTGGACGGTGCCGCCCGGGTTTATGACCCGATCGTGATGGGCGAGAACGGCGAGGACCAGTACGGGGTTTTCCTGAAAGATTACAAGCCCAGCCCCTGGTAGGCAGAAGGTCACTGTGCTGAGGAGGCCCGCACAGCGTAGGCTCGCGTCATGAGCAGCGAATCAATTACCGAAGTTCACAATCTGGAGCACCACGAGAGCTGGGAACTCCTCCGGACCGTCTCCGTGGGCCGGCTTGCCGTCCTCGTGGACGGGCATCCGGACATCTTCCCCATCAACTACACCGTGGACGGCGGAACCATCGTCTTTCGCACCGGCCAGGGGACCAAGCTGGCCGGTGCCTCCGGTGGATCCCAGGTGGCTGTAGAGGCCGACGGCGTGGACCCCGTCAGCGGCCTCGCGTGGAGCGTGGTGCTCAAGGGCCCCGCGGTGGTCGTCAAGGGCACCGAGGGCATCCTGGACACCGCCGCTCTCTACCTGTTCCCGTGGCAGGCCGGCAAGAAGGACACCTTCATCCGGGTCAGCCCCGACACCCTCACCGGCCGCCGGTTCAAGGTCACCGCTCCGATGACCTGGTGGACCCAGCTCAGTGGAGCGGCCAAGGCCTCCCCCGAGTAATCCGCGGCCGGCCTAGGCCAGGCGGCTGATCTCCACACTCACGCTCAGCGCCGACCCGCCGCCGCCGGAGAGGATACCCTTCAGCGGCGGCACGTCGCGGTAGTCCCGGCCCCTGGCCACGGTCACATGGAAATCACCCGCGGGCTTGTGGTTGGTGGGGTCCCAGCTGCGCCACGCCCCGTCCCAGAACTCCAGCCACGCATGTGACTGGCCGGCGACTGTCTCGCCGATCGCCGCCGTCGACCTCGGGTGCAGGTAGCCGGACACGTACCGCGCCGGGATCCCGCAGCTGCGCAGTGCACCGATGGCAAGGTGCGCCAGGTCCTGGCAGACGCCCTGCCGCTGGCCCCAGGCTTCCTCCGCGTTGGTGGTGACCGCTGTGGAACCGGACATGTACGTCATCTCGCCGCGCATCCACTCGAAAATGGCCATGGCGGCATCATGCGGGTTCTTCCCCTCAACCACACCTGGGATGATGCCCAGGACCTCATCGCCCGGCCCGCTGAGCTGCGACTGCGGCAGCCAATCGCTGAACGTGTTCAGGGTTTCATCCGATGCCAGCACGTCCCAGCCAACGATGTCCGCCTCGGAGGGGATTTTCTCTGCCCGGTACACTTCGACCGTAATGTTGGAAACGACCTCGAGGTGGTCATGCGGCATCTGCATGTCGAAGGCGGTTACCCGGGTGCCCCAATAATCACGGTAGCTGCTGACGGCCGCCTGCGAGGGCGACACCTTGAGCACCGACTCAAGAACCACCTGCTGGGCATCCGTCAGGGGCGTCATGCGGGCCTCGTTGTAGGACAGCGTGACGCGCTTGTTGTACTTGTAGGCCGTGGTGTGGATGATACTCAGCCGGGTCATGAAACTTCTCCCACCCAGGCCAGTTCGTCCGCCTGATTGAAGTACTTACGGGAAATGGCGTCCGAAGCCTGGGCCACGGCGTTCTGCACGCGTTCCATATGCTCCGGCAGTTCGGACATCAGATCGTCCGTGCGGTGGAACTCGAGGAACGTGCGGGCCTGGCCCACGATCCGGCGGGCGTCATTGATGAAGCCCACGCGCTGCGCGGATGGGTCCAGCTTGGCGAGGCACTCATCAGCGTCACGCAGGGCGTAAACAATGGAACGCGGGAACAGCCGGTCCAACAGCAGGAATTCGGCGGCATGCTGGTCACCGAAGGCTGCCCGCCGCGTCCGCAGGAAGGACTCGTAGGCGCCGGCGCAGCGAAGCATGTTCACCCAGGACATGCCTGCGGACAGGACATCCCGGGTGGAAAGCATCCGCGCCGTCATATCGGCGCGCTCCAGGGAGCGGCCCAGCACCAGGAACAGCCAGCTTTCGTCGTGGCTCACGGTGGTGTCGGCCAGGCCGCTGACCATGGCCGTCCGCTCCAGCGTCCAGTTGCAGAACCGGTACGTCCCCACCACGTCCTTGCGGTGCTGGCTCAGCCCGTAGTACGTGGTGTTCAGGCTCTCCCACAGGCCGGAGGATACGGTCTCGCGGGCACGCCGCGCGTTTTCCCGGGCGGCGCCAAGGGAGCCCGCGATGGACGTAGCGCTGGTTTTGTCGTAGGCCAGGGCGTGCAACAGTTCGGGCAGGCCGAAATCTTCGCTCGGCGGCTTGGCGCCCATGACCGCGAGCAGTTCCTGTGCCACGCGGCGGCGCTCATCCATGGGCAAGTGGTTAAGGCGTTCGAGGTGCACATCCAGGATGCGCGCAGTACCGTCGGCGCGTTCAACATACCGTCCGATCCAAAAAAGGGACTCAGCAATACGGCTAAGCATTCGCGGCTACCTCCTGGGCGTCCGAAATCTGTGGGGTTGAACCCATTGGTAATAGTGCCGGTTTCACAACGCGGCTCACTGCTGCTGCTGCTCCGGCTGGCGGTCGCGCCAATTGCTTTCGACCGGCCAGACTGACACCCGCTCGCGGATGGAGATCGTGGGCCGCGGAAGCGTCTCTACCGGTACCTGCGGCGAGCCGGCCAGCACCCACGTGTCCTTTGACCCGCCGCCCTGGCTGGAATTCACAATGAGGGAACCTTCCTTCAGCGCAACGCGGGTCAGGCCGCCGGGCAGTACCCAGACGTCGTCGCCGTCGTTCACTGCGAAGGGGCGCAAGTCCACGTGCCGGGGGCCGAACTTGTCCCCGCCGAGGGTGGGGACAGTGGAGAGCTGCAGGACCGGCTGGGCAATCCAGCCGCGGGGGTCTGCGATGACGCGCTGGCGGAGGGCTTCCAGTTCATCGTTGGAGGCGTCCGGGCCGATCACCAGGCCCTTACCGCCGGAACCGTCCACCGGCTTCACTACGAGCTCGGCGAGGTTATCAAGGACGTACTCCCGGGCTTCCTTTTCTTCGAGCCGGAAGGTATCCACGTTGGCAATAACGGGTTCTTCGCTGAGGTAGTAGCGGATGAGGTCCGGAACGTAGCTGTAGACCAGTTTATCGTCGGCCACGCCGTTGCCAACGGCGTTGGCGATCGTCACACCGCCGGCTCGGGCAGCGTTGACCAGGCCCGGACAACCCAGCATGGAGTCCGAACGGAACTGCAGCGGGTCCAGGAATTCGTCGTCGATGCGCTTATAGATCACGTCAACGCGCTGCTCGCCGGCCGTGGTGCGCATGTAGACGCGGTTGCCGCGGCAGATGAGGTCCCGGCCCTCCACGAGTTCCACACCCATCAGCCCTGCCAGGAGGGTGTGCTCAAAGTAGGCACTGTTGAAGACACCGGGGGTCAGGACCACCACGGTGGGATCGTCGACGCCGGCAGGCGCTGTTTTGCGCAGCGCCGACAGCAGCCGGCGCGGGTATTCCTCCACCGGCCGGATGAGCTGCTGGCCGAAGGCTTCCGGCAGGCCCTTGGCCATGGCGCGACGGTTCTCCAGGACATAGCTGACGCCCGAAGGCACCCTCACGTTGTCCTCCAGGACACGAAACGTTCCGGCGGCGTCACGGACCACGTCAATGCCGGAGATGTGCACGCGGACGCCGCCAGCGGGCTCAAAGCCGTGCACCTGGCGGTGGAAGTGGGCGCTGGTGGTAACGAGCTGGCGCGGGATCACGCCGTCGGCCACCACGTTCATCTTGTCGTAAACGTCGTTAAGGAAGGCTTCCAGGGCCCGCACGCGCTGCGCCACGCCCTTTTCCAGCACGGTCCATTCATCGGCGGGAATGACACGGGGCACGATATCGAGCGGGAACGGCCGTTCTTCCCCCGCAAAGTCAAAGGTCACACCACGGTCCAGGAACGTGCGCGCCATCGAGTCCGCCCGCGCACTGACGTCGGCGAGGGAAAGCTTGCGGAGCGCGTCCGCCACCTCAACGTACGAGCCGCGGGCTTCCTGGCCGGGGGCGAACATCTCGTCGTAGGCGCCGGTCCGCCCGGCGGCCTCGGAGTAATCCTGGAATAGGTCTGACATGTCCTTTAGCCAACCATCTTTTTGTTTCGAATTCATTACCGCCATCCATTGTGGCGTGTTGCACAGCTGCCGCCGGTTCGCTGAATACGCGCGACATCCGGCAAGGTAGGTGAGTGCCAGAGAAGACTAACAAAGGGAGCTCCGGAAGCGGAGGCAACAGTGGCCGCCGGGGAGGACCCCCCGGCCGGCTGCCGCGGGATGCCGGCAGGCTGCTTCCGGGCCTGCTGACGGCTGCCCTCGCCGTGGCCGGTGCCTTCGCCTTGCATGCCATGGTGCCCGCATTGCCCGCCATGACAGCTGCCGTGGCCCTGGGGCTCCTCGCCGCGAACCTGCCCGGCACGGCAGTGTGGATCGCGGGCCGGGCCAGGCCGGGACTCGACTTCGCCGGCAAACACCTGATGAGGGGCGGCATTATCCTGCTGGGCCTCAAGGTCAGCGTCATGGACATCCTGGGCCTGGGCTGGCTGGCCATGGTCCTGATCACCGGAGTGGTGCTGCTGGGGTTCGCCGGCACTTACTTCCTGGTGCGGCTCTTCCGGCTGCCGCGTGAGACCGCGCTGCTGGTGGCCACGGGCTTTTCGATCTGCGGAGCGTCCGCCATTGGCGCCATGGCAGCAGTGCGCCGCATCCGCCATGTGGATACCGTCCTGCCCGTGGCGTTGGTGACACTGTGCGGCACCCTCGCTATCGGCCTCCTGCCGCTGTTGATGCATCCCCTGCAACTGAGCCCTCTGGCGTTCGGGGCTTGGACCGGGGCGTCCGTGCACGACGTCGGGCAGGTGGTGGCCACGGCACAGACGGCCGGCACAGCTGCGCTGGGGATCGCCGTCATCGTCAAACTCACCCGCGTGCTGCTGCTTGCACCGGTGGTGGCTGTGGCTGGCATGCACCACCGGGCCAGTACCGTGACCCAACAGCACGCCATGCCGCCGGTGATCCCGCTGTTTGTCATCGGATTTGTGGCCATGGTGGCCCTCCGGTCCACAGGATGGCTTCCTGCCGGAGTGCTCGACGCCGGCGCCGGGCTGCAGGACGTCCTGCTGGGCGCGGCGCTTTTCGGTCTCGGCTCCGCAGTGCGGATCCGCACGCTCCTGCACACCGGAACACGGGCGCTGCTCGCTGCGCTCGCGGCGTGGCTCCTGATCGCCCTGCTGGGCTTGGGAGCGGCACTGCTCATCACCGCCTAGCCACCAGGCCGCCGTCGTCATTCCCCAGTCGGTCCCTCGTGATTAGATAGCTCAGTGTCACATGAGAATCTGCAGCGCAACGAAGCCGCCCACCGTTCAGCCCTGATCGCCACGCACAGCTACGACGTCTCCCTGGACGTGAGGCAAGCCGCGGATCCGGACGTGGCGGGGTACACCAGCCGCAGCGTCATCACTTTCTCCGCCGCGGACCCAGGCCAGGGGCAGCCGCCGTCCACCTTCCTGGATTTCATCTCCAGCGAGGTGCACAGCGTGATCCTCAACGGGAAGGCCCTGCCGGTGGCGGACATTGTGGAGGGTTCCCGCATCCGGCTGGACAACCTCCAGACGGAGAACCAGGTGACGGTCACGGGAACAGCGCTGTACAGCCGGTCGGGCGAGGGGATGCACCGTTTTGTGGATCCCGCGGACGGCCAGTGCTACCTCTACACACAGTACGAACCTGCCGATGCTCGCCGCGTGTTCGCCAACTTTGAGCAGCCGGACCTCAAGGCCGAATTCACCTTCCACGTGATGGCCCCGTCCGGCTGGGAAGTCGCCTCCAACGGGGTGGAAGCCGCCTCGACCCGGCTGACGAGCGATCCCGACACCAGCCGTTGGGACTTCGCCACCACCAAGCCGATGTCCACCTATATCACCACGGTCCTCGCCGGCCCCTACTTCAAGGCGCAGGACCATTGGAGCGGAACGCTCGACGACGGTACGCAACTTGAGGTGCCGCTGGCACTGTACTGCCGGGCTTCCATGGCGGATTCCTTCGACACTGCGGAGCTGTTCCGCCTCACCAAGGACGGCCTGGCATTCTTCAACCGGCTGTTTGGTTTCCCGTACCCCTGGGGCAAGTACGATCAGGCCTTTGTGCCGGAATACAACCTGGGCGCCATGGAAAACCCGGGACTTGTGACGTTCACCGAAAGCTACGTGTTCACCTCGCGGGCCACCGATGCCCAGTACCAGGCACGCGCGACCACCCTGATGCACGAGATGGCGCACATGTGGTTCGGGGACCTCGTCACCATGCAGTGGTGGAACGATCTGTGGCTCAAGGAATCCTTCGCCGACTACATGGGCACCTTGGGCATTGACCGTGCCACGGCCTGGAAGACCGCCTGGGTGGGCTTCGCGAACAAACGCAAGGGCTGGGCCTATGTCCAGGACCAGCTGCCCACCACCCACCCCATCGTCGCGGACATCCCCGATCTCGAGGCCGCCAAGCAGAACTTCGACGGCATCACGTATGCCAAGGGCGCGTCGGTGCTCAAGCAGCTCGTGGCCTATGTCGGCTTCGACGCGTTCATCGCCGGCTCACGGCAATACTTCCGGGACCACGCTTACGGAAACACCAGCCTGGCCGACCTCCTGTCCGCCCTGAGCGCGGCTTCGGGCCGGGACCTGGCAGGCTGGGCTGCCCAATGGCTGCAGACCTCCGGCATCTCCACGCTGTCATTGGATATAACAGCCGACGACGACGTCCTCGGCTCGGTGACGATCGTCCAGGCTGCCCTGGACCCTGTCACCGGACGTGAGGAACTGCGGCCGCACCGGCTCCGCGTGGGCCTCTACAACTTCGACGACGGCGGTGCCCTGGTCCGCACGGGCAGTGTCGAAACTGACGCGGTGGGCGCCAGGACCGAGGTACCGGGGCTCGCCGGCCAGCGCCGGCCCGCGCTGCTGTTGCTCAACGACGACGACCTGACCTACGCCAAGGTCCGGCTCGATCCGGTGTCAGAAGCCACAGTGATGGCATCCCTGGGCCGGATTAACGACCCCATGGCCCGGGCCTTGTGCTGGACCGCGCTGTGGAACTCCGCCCGCGACGCGGACAGCCCCGCCACGCGCTTCGTGCACGCGGTCACCGCGTTCGGACCGTCCGAAACCGGGATCGGCGTGCTGCTGAACATCCTCGAAAACGCCGAGACCGCCGTCGAACGCTACACCCCTGCGCCTGAACGCGGCACCGTGCGCCGGGACTTCCTGACGGCTGCGGCCAGCCAACTGGAACTGGCCGCCCCGGGCTCGGACCACCAGCTTGGCTGGGCCAGGACGGTGGCTGCCGTCAGCCGCCGCGACAGCTCACTCCTGGCCCGGCTCAGGGGCATCCTGGACGGCACTGTGGCATACGAGGGCCTGGCAGTGGACGCCGAACTGCGCTGGAACGTCTGGCACGCCCTGGCGGCCAACGGCCAGGCCACCGTGGCGGAGCTGGACGCCGAGCTGGCGCGCGACACCACAGCCTCCGGCCGCGCCGGCCACGCGACGGCGCTGGCCGCCCGGCCTGATCCCGAGGTGAAGGCTGCCGCGTGGAGGGAAGCCGTCCACGGGACTGAGTTGTCCAACCAGCTCCTCACCGCCACCATCGCCGGTTTCACCACTGCGGCCCCGGCGCTGCTGGAACCCTATGTGGAGCCGTATTTCGAGTGCCTCCGCGACGTCTGGGAGAACCGGAGCATCGAGATCGCCACCCGGATTGTGCGGGGACTGTATCCCTCGGCGCAGGACCTGCCGGCCGGCGTCCAGCCGGAGCTGCACCCAGTGGTGGAGCGCACTGACACCTGGCTGGCGGCCAATGCAGATGCACCCCGAGCTTTGCGGAGGATCATCGTGGAACAGCGCAGCCACCTGCTTAGGGCGCTCACCGCACAGCTGAGGTCATAGGCCGGGCAAATACTCAGGGGACGCGGTGCAGCCACTCCTCGGTGCCGAACTTGCCCGCCACCCGCTCGCGGGCGACGGCCAGCTCGGCGCTGGACAACTCCGAGGGAGTGGCTGAGTACCGCTCCGTGAAGACGTCCATCATGGCCGCGATAATCTCGGTGCGCGCCAGCCCGGTCTGGCGCCGCAACGGGTCCACGCGCTTCTTGGCGCTGCGGGTGCCCTTGTCCGACAGCTTTTCCTTGCCGATGCGCAGGACCTCCACCATTTTGTCGGCGTCGATGTCGTAGCTCATGGTGACGTGATGCAGCATCCCGCCGTTGGCCAGGCGCTTCTGCGCCGCCCCGCCGATCTTGCCCTGCTCGGTGGCTATGTCATTCAGTGGGACATAGAAGGCACTGATGCCGAGCTTCTCCAGCGCGGCCATGACCCAGGCATCAAGGAAGGCGTAGGAGTCGGCGAAACTGATCCCGTCCACGAGTGTCTGGGGCACGTAGAGGGAGTACGTGATGCAGTTGCCGGCCTCCATGAACATCGCTCCCCCGCCGCTGATCCGGCGCACCACGGTGATGCCGTGCCGGGCGACTCCGCCGGGGTGCAGCTCGTTCCGCACCGACTGGAAGCTGCCGATCACCACAGACGGTTCCTCCCAGTCCCAGAACCGCAGCGTGGGGTTGCGGCGGCCGGCGCCCACCTCTTCGGTCAGCACCTCGTCCAGGGCTACGTTGACGTGCGTGGGCAGCACGGTGGGCGCAATGACGTCCCAGTGGTGGTCGGACCAGGAAGTTGCCTGTGCCAGGGCTCGGCGGACGGTGGTGGCCACGGCGTTGGCGGAGAAGCCAAACAGGACTGCGTCGGGGGGCAGCGAACCGGTGACTGCCCCGGACAGGTCAGCCGCCGTCGTGCTTTCCGGAAGGCCGGTGAGGGACTTGTTGATGGCCTGCAGGGCCTCATCCGGTTCCAGGAAGAAGTCGCCGCTGAGGGAGACATCGGAGAGGGCCCCGTCCACCACATCGAAGTCCACCACCACAAGTTTGCCGCCGGGGACTTTGTACTCGCCGTGGTGGCTGCGGGAGCGGTCTTCAGGCACATTTGGTGTGGCAGTCATGTCCTCCATCCTCCCCCACGCTCCTGACTCCCGAAAACAACAAAACCCGCACCGTTGCCGGTGCGGGTTTTGAGAAAAGCTTGGGGGAAGTGAATTACTTCTTGCCGCCGAAGCCCTTGAAGCGAGCGTTGAAGCGCTCGACGCGGCCTGCAGAGTCCATGATGCGCTGCTTGCCCGTGTAGAACGGGTGGGACTCTGAAGAGATTTCGACGTCGATGACCGGGTAGGTGTTTCCGTCTTCCCACTCGATGGTCTTCTTGGAAGACACGGTGGACTTGGTCAGGAATTTGACGCCGGAAGCCAGGTCGTTGAAAACAACAGCTTCGTACTTCGGGTGTGTATCAGACTTCATAATGGGGCCTTTGTTCGCACAACTGGATTTTGCCAGCTGCCAGGTATGAATGGGATGGCTGGTGCCCGCATCATTGCCGCAAGTCTAAAAAACGCGAGGCAGAAAGAGCAGGACAGCCAGCTGTTAATAATAGCGGATCAGCGCCGACCCTGCGAACTCCGCGGCCGGAGTTCCCAGAACGCCACTGCCGAGGCCGCCGCCACGTTCAGGGAGTCCACCCCGGCACGCATGGGGATCTTCACGGCAAGGTCGACGGCGGCGAGCGTCTCTGCGCTCATGCCGGCACCTTCGGTGCCCAGCACCAGGGCAAGCCGCTCCGGGTTGCGGGCCGCGAGCTGGTCGACGTCGACCGCGTCCCCGGTCAGTTCCAGGGCGGCCACCGTGAAACCATTCTGCTTGAGGACCGAGATGTCCTGCGGCCAGGACTCCAGCCGCGCCCAAGGAACCTGGAAGACGGTGCCCATGCTGACGCGGACACTGCGGCGGTAGAGCGGATCACCACAACGCGGCGAAATCAGGACGGCATCGATATCCAGTGCAGCGGCGGAGCGGAAGATGGCACCGACGTTGGTATGGTCCACGATGTCTTCCAGCACGGCGACCCGGCGCGCGTCCGCCAGGAGTTCGTGGAGCGGCACCGGTGCCGGCCGATGCATCGCGGCCATGGCTCCGCGGTGCAGGTGGAAGCCGGTGATCTCTTCGAGCAGGGCGGCGCTGCCGATGAAGGCGGGTACGTCCGGGTAGGCGCCCAGGACATCCTGCAGGTCTGCCAGCCATTTCTCGGCCAGGAAAAACGACCTCGGTCGGTGGCCGGCAGCCAGCGCACGGCGCAGAACCCGCGACGACTCGGCGATGTACATGCCTTCTGCCGGCTCGCGAAGTTTCCGCAGGTGGACGTCCGTGAGCTGCGTGTAATCGGACACACGGGGATCCGCGGCGGATTCAAGATAGTGGATTGTCACCGGCTGATTATTTCAGCAGATTGGCGATCATGAAGCCCAGGGCAACCAGGCCAAGCGCGAAGATCACGCCGCGAAGGACCGGCGGGGACAGCCGGCGGCCCACCTTGGAACCGATGAGGCCGCCGATCAGCGAGCTGACCGCGATGATGGCCACCACAGGCCAGTTGATGCGCCCGAACGCGAACAGCAGGTAGGAAGCCGCCGCCACAATGTTCACGCCCAGGACCAGGATGTTTTTCATGGCGTTGGCGTTTTGGATGGTTCCCGCCATGAAGACGCCCAGGATGCCCACCAGAAGGATGCCTTGGGCGGCTACGAAGTAGCCGCCGTAGACGCCGGCCAGGTACACGAGCACGATCAGTAGCACACCGTGGCTCTTGTCCTTGATGGCGTGCTCGGGGTTTTCCTCCCTGGCCCGTACCCACCGCTGGAGCCGGGGCTGGAAGACCACCATCACCAGGGCCAGCACAATCAGCACCGGAGCGGCTACAAAGAACACCTTTTCCGGGAGGTGCAGCAGCAGCCAGGCTCCGCTGATGCCACCGAGCAGGGAGGCAGGCAGCAGCCTGAGCAGCTGCTGGCCCCGGCCTTTGAGTTCCTTCCGGTAACCCCATGCGCCGGCGGCATTGCCTGCTACCAGGCCCATGGCGTTACTGATGGAGGCGGATACCGGTGCAACGCCAAGGGCAATCAGGACAGGAAAGGTGACCAGCGTGCCGGAGCCGACGACGGCATTGATGGTGCCGGCCCACAGGCCGGCAAAAAACACAATGATGCTATTGAGAAGCTCCACGGAGGCGGGGCCGCGTTAGCGGCGTGCAGTGGCCGTGTACCGGCCGGCGTTTTCGGTGACGTCCAGGGACAGCCCGAAAGTGTTGCTGAGGTGCTCGTCCGTGAGCACATCCTTGATGGGGCCCGCGGCGACGACACCGCCGTCGCGCAGCAGCATGGCATGCGTGAACCCCGGCGGAACTTCCTCAAGGTGGTGCGTCACCAGGACCATGGCCGGCGAGCCCTCATCGCTGGCGAGTTCGCCAAGCTTGTGAACGAGTTCCTCGCGGCCGCCGAGATCCAGTCCGGCGGCAGGCTCATCAAGTAGGAGCAATTCGGGGTCCGTCATGAGGGCCCGGGCGATCTGGACCCGTTTGCGCTCCCCCTCGGACAGCGTGGCGAATGTCCGGTTCAGCAGCGGGCCCATACCCCAGTCGTTCAGCAGACGGAAAGCACGCCGCTCGTCCGGCCGCTCGTAGCCTTCGCGCCAGCGGCCGGTCACGCCGTAGGCTGCGGTGACCACAACGTTCAGGACATTCTCTGACTCTGGAATCTGGCTGGCCAGTGCGGCTGACGAGAGGCCAATCCGGGGACGGAGTTCGAAAACGTCCACGCGGCCCATGGTCTCGTCCAGAATCCCTGCCGTCCCACTGCTGGGGTGGAGCCGCGCTGCCGCGACCTGCAGGAGAGTGGTCTTGCCGGCGCCATTGGGTCCCAGGATGACCCAGCGTTCCCCCTCATTGACCTGCCAGTCCACCTTGTCCAACAGGGTCTTTTTGCCTCGGACAACGCTGACGGAAGCCAATTCAAGAACATCACTCATAGGAGTAGACACTAGGACAAAATCCGGGCCGACTGATAACTGATACCCCGCCGGCTGCGTGTGTTTGGACCTGCCATGGCGAAACGTTGCCCGTCATGCCTGTATGACTTGCCACGAATTCGGGGCCCGGTGCCGCGCTGGCTAAGATTGCAGCCATGAATCCGAACGTGACTGCGGTCAGCTATGGCCCCAAACTGACTGACGCCGAGCTCGAGCGACTGCGCTCCCTGTGGGCCGGAAATGGCGCCACCATCGAGTCAGAGTCGCGGAACAGGGACCACAGGTTTGAGGTCATCACCGCAGGGCTCGCCGTGGCCGACGCCACCGCCGCCGGAATCGCGGCCCTTCGCAGGGCAGTAGCAGACACGGCCCGGGACGGGCTGGACACGGCCATCGTTCCTGCGGCACTGCGCGATGCTCCCCGGAAGTTCCTGATCATGGACGTGGACTCAACACTGATCCAGCAGGAAGTCATTGAACTTCTGGCGGCCTACGCAGGCAAGCGCGAGGAAGTGGCCGCCGTCACCGAAGCCGCCATGCGCGGGGAACTGGACTTCGCGCAAAGCCTCCACGCGCGGGTGGCGGTGCTTGCAGGGCTGCCTGCCGCCGTCGTCGAGTCCGTCCGGGCCGAAGTGAAGCTAAGTGATGGTGCCGCCGAGCTCGTGGCCGCGTTCAAGGAGGCGGGCCACGTGGTGGCGGTGGTCTCCGGCGGATTCAACCAGATCCTGCGTCCCATCGCCGAGGAACTCGGCCTGGACTATTGGATTGCCAACGAGCTTGAAATCGTCGACGGCGCCCTGACCGGCAAGGTGCTCGGTGCCGTCATTGACCGGGCCGCCAAGGAGAAGTACCTGCGCGAATGGGCTGCCGCCGAGGGAATCGCCATGGAGCACACCATTGCGGTGGGTGACGGCGCCAACGACCTCGACATGCTCGGCGCCGCCGGAATCGGGGTAGCGTTCAACGCCAAGCCCGCGGTGCGCGCCGTGGCAGATTCCGCCGTCAACATGCCCTGCGGCAGTGTTCCASTGGAACACTGCCGCGAACTGCTCTCTCGCGGACTGTGGTGACTTACTTGGCGCTCTTGCCGAAGTAGTCCGCGCCGCCGGCGTACTCCGTGTGGCCGGATTCGACGTCGGCGGTGGCCATGCCGGCCACTACTTCAGCGAACTCCTCCACGGAGTAGAGCTTGCCGGCCTCGGCGCGGCGGGCTTCGATAGCGCCCGGGCTGGATCGGTCGAGCAGCGTGGCGGTGACGGTGCCTTCGATCATGTCGCCGGAAACGACTACCAGGGAAATGCCCATATCCGCCAGGTGCGGGATGAGTTCGCGCAGGGCGTCCTCGCCGGCGCGCTTGCTGCGGGCGACGGGCTCGTAGTCGGGCATGGTGGGCACCGTGTTGATGAAGTGAGCCTGGTGGCTGGTCACGAAGACCACCCGGGACCCTGCCTTCATCAGCGGCACGGCAGCGTTGAGCATGTTCACCTGCGCGTCACGGTTCAGCTTCAGCGCGTAATCGTCCGCCATGCCGGATTCCATGCCGCCGGACGCGTTCAGCACCAGCACATCCAACGAGCCGAAGTTCTCCATGGCCGCACTGGCCAGGGCCTGAACACCCTCCAGCGTCGTCAGGTCCGCTCCGACGGCGACGGCGCGGCCGCCGGCGGCCTCAATACCCGCAACAACCTTGTTGGCGCGCGGCGCCTTCTGACGGTAGTTAACGACGACGGCGGCACCCTCTCCGGCCAGGATCTTGGCCACTTCGGCGCCGATCCCGCGGGAGGATCCGGTCACAATGGCTGTCTTGTTGTCCAGCAGTCCCACAAGGGCTCCTTTGTTCGATACGTCTAAATCGCTCGGGGTCTGCAGTCCATCATGCCAGCGCCGGCCCAGTGTTCGCTTGTGCGACCCCCACAAAGATGCGCGGTCCGGCTAGTTGGGTACGGGCCGCCGGAAACCCGGCGGATGGGCAGAGGCTCACACCGGTTAGTGGCCCATTCCCAGGCCGCCGTCGACCGGAATGACAGCACCGGAGATGTAGGCAGCTTCGTCGCTGGCAACCCAACGGACCACGTTCGCCACCTCCGAAGCTTCGGCAAAACGGCCCGCCGGGATGCTGGAAAGGTAATCCTTCTGCGTGCCTTCCGGAAGCTCGGCTGTCATATCCGTGTTGATGAAGCCGGGCGCCACAACGTTGGCGGTGATGCCGCGGGAGCCCAGTTCCCGGGTCAGGGAGCGCGCTACGCCCACGAGCCCGGCTTTGGACGCAGAATAGTTGATCTGGCCGGGAGCACCATAGAGCCCGGATACCGAGGAAATCAGGACCACGCGGCCTTTCCGCATCCGGATCATGCCCTTGGACGCCCGCTTGATGACCCGGAACGCGCCCGTGAGGTTGGTGTCAATCACGGAGGTGAAGTCATCCTCGCTCATCCGCAGCAGCAGCGTGTCCTTGGTGATCCCGGCGTTCGCCACCAGCACCTCCACCGGACCGTGGGCTGCCTCCACCTCTGTGAATGCCGCGTCCACGGATGCTTCATCGGTGACATCGGCCTTTACGCCCAGGATTCCTTCCGGTAACTGGGACTCGCTCCGGTACGTCACAGCCACCTTGTCGCCGTTGGCCAGGAAGGCTTCAGCGATGGCCAGCCCGATGCCGCGGTTGCCTCCGGTAATGAGAACGCTGCGGGCGGTGGTGGCTTCAGACATGGGACGCTCCGGGAATCTGCGGCAGAAAGCGCCGCTGTAGAAACAGGTGGGATTTTTACTGCCTCCGATCTTAGCCTCCGTTTGGGTGCTTCTGCCGATGGTGGGAGAATGGAGGCAAGCCTTTGGAGCGTGATCAAACAGCCGTGACCCCTGAAAACAATGCTGGACAGTTTGTGCCCGGAAACCTGCCACGGTTCTCCGGCGATACCTCAGTCCACAGCATTACGGACGCCGCGACGGCACACTCCGAGGACATGCACCGGCGCATGATGAAGTACGCGCTGGCCATGGGCATCCGTATGGTCTGCCTCATCCTCATTTTTGTGGTGGACGGCTGGTTCAAGCTTGTTGTGGTGGCCGGCGCAGTGTTCCTCCCTTGGTTTGCGGTGGTCATTGCCAACGGCAGCGACAAAGCAGAGGTGCACAGCGACTCGCTCCTTGCCTACGCGCCGCTGAGTGAGCTGGAAAGCCCGCAATGGAAGTCAGAGCAGGAAGACGGCTCGGCGGTGCTCCAGGGCGAACTTATTGATGACGACGACGAACCAACGCACGGACAGGAACGGCGCGCTTCATGAACATCTTCGACCTGGCCGCAGGGACCACCGGTCCCCCGCCAGCCACGGCTCCCGTGTGCTCGCGGAAAGCCTGCCGCAGCGAAGCCTCGTGGCAGCTGTTGTGGAACAATCCCAAGATCCATACCCCGGAGCGCCGCAAAATCTGGCTGGCCTGCGCGGAACACCGTGAGTGGCTGGAGGACTACCTGCAGACCCGCGGGCTGTGGAAGGAAACTGTTGTCCTGGTTGCCGGCCACGAATCCGGCGGCGAATCCGGCCAGGCGCCGGTGGGGCAGGACGGCTGAATGTACCGCTTCCTCTTTTCCAGCAAATGGATGGGTTACCTCCTGCTGGCCGCCGTCTTTGCCACCGCCTGCGTGTTCCTGGGCAGGTGGCAGATGGACCGCCGCGCCGAGACCCTTGCTGAGATCAACCGTGTCCTCACCAATTATTCGGCTACGCCCATCTCCTTCGACCAGGCCAGGGAAGAATTCTCCGGACTGGACCCCGCCAAGGAATGGACGCAGGTGGAGCTCAAGGGTACATACGACGTCGACGGCCAGCGGATTGTCCGCAACCGTCCGCTGAACGGTCAGCCCGGGTACGAGGTAGTTGTCCCGTTTAAGCTCGAGTCCGGCCAGACCGTGGTGATTGACCGCGGCTGGCTGCCCATCGGCAATAAGAACCCGGGCAGCCCGGATTCCATTCCGGAGCCCCCGTCCGGACCCGTGACAGCGATTGTCCGGCTGAAACATGGCGAGCCCAAACTGGACCGCGGCGCGCCCGACGGCCAGCTCGCCTCCATCGACCTGCCCACCTATGCGGACCAGTTGCCTTACCCGGTGCTCACGGGCGCCTACGGCCAGTTGGCGTCTGAATCTCCCGCTCCGGCCGACTCGCCGTTCCCGTTCCCGAAGCCGGCCACGGAGGAAGGGACGCACCTGTCCTATTCGCTGCAGTGGTTCGCGTTCGGGGTGCTGATGTTTGTGGGGTTCGGCTACGCCGCGCGGCAGCAGGCCCGCAACGCGGCCATCGATGCCGAAGATGAGGACGAAAGTGAGGACGGGCCGCGGGATTCGGGGAGCCCCGTCCACTCCGCGGCCGCGGCAGCCCGCCGTCGCACGCCGGCGGCCCGCAAACGCAAGCACGCCACGTCCGAAGAAGAGGAAGACGCCCTCCTGGACGCACAAGGCTACTGACTTATGAGCATGCTCGAAGTTGCCGCCCCACCAAGATGAGAACCCTCCTGGACGAGCCCTTGGCCGCCCCCCCTTCCTTTGGGCGGGGGCAGGAGGCCACAATTCGATGTTCAGCATCACTTACGATGAGCTAAAACTAATACTGAAGCCGAAGAGCTCAGGGTGCGCTAGGTGTATGCCAGCGAGGCCGTGAAAGGCCGGAATTGGATGCGTGAGAAAGGTGCCCCATGATCGAGATCCTGAACCCCACCGAGGTTAGCCGGGCAAAAGAGACGGGGACGCTGGTGGCTAACATCCTGCAGGCGCTGAAGAGCCGAAGCATGGTGGGCACCAACCTCCTGGACATCGACCAGTGGGCCAAGGCCATGATCCTCGAGGCCGGCGCTGCCTCGTGTTACGTCGACTACGCGCCCTCCTTTGGAAACGGCCCGTTCGGACACTACATCTGCACTGGCGTGAACGACGCAGTGCTCCACGGACTGCCACACGACTACCCGCTTGCCGACGGCGACCTGCTGACTCTGGACCTCGCCGTCTCCCTGGCAGGAGTCGCCGCGGACGCGGCCATCAGCTTCATAGTGGGCGACTCAAAGCCGGCCGGGAGCGTGGCGCTGATCAACGCGACCGAGCGCGCCTTGGGTGCAGGGATAGCCGCGGCCGGACCCGGTGCCCGCATCGGCGACATCTCCCATGCCATCGGGTCGGTCCTCAGCGAGGCAGGTTACCCGGTCAACACGCAATTCGGGGGCCACGGCATCGGATCAACGATGCATCAGGACCCGCATGTGCCAAACACCGGACGGCCAGGCCGTGGATACAAACTGCGCCCCGGGCTGCTGCTCGCGCTTGAACCATGGGTCATGACCGACACCGCTGAACTGGTCACTGACGCCGACGGGTGGACGCTCCGCAGCGCGACTGGCTGCCGGACAGCACACACTGAGCACACGATCGCCATCACTGAAGACGGAGCCGAAATTCTCACGCTGCCGACCGAGTAAACCGGGCGGTGACACCCGGCGGGACGGCCTAAGCCAGCGTAATCAGGTCCAGGTAGTCTTCGTTCCAGTGATCCTCGACCCCGTCAGGAAGCAGCACAACACGCTCGGGGTTGAGGGCTTCGACTGCGCCTTCATCGTGGCTGACCAGGACGACGGCGCCGCTGTAGTTCCGGAGCGCACCGAGGATTTCAGCGCGGCTGGCCGGGTCAAGGTTGTTGGTCGGCTCGTCGAGGAGCAGCACGTTGGCGCTGGACGCGACGATGGTGGCCAGGGCAAGGCGGGTCTTCTCGCCGCCGGAGAGGACGCCCGCGGGCTTTTCGACATCGTCGCCGGAGAACAGAAATGAACCCAGGATGCCACGGACTTCCGCGTCCTTCATGTCCGGGGCGGAGGAACGCATATTCTCCAGCACGGTCCGGTTCACGTCCAGGGTGTCATGTTCCTGGGCGTAGTAACCCACCTTGAGGCCGTGCCCGGCAACAACTTCACCGGTATCCGGCTTGTCAACGCCGGCGAGCATCCGCAGGAGCGTGGTTTTGCCGGCGCCGTTGAGGCCGAGGATGACAACTTTGGAGCCGCGGTCAATGGCGAGGTCCACGTCCGTGAAGATCTCAAGCGAACCGTAGGACTTGCTGAGCCCCTCGGCCGTGAGCGGGGTCTTGCCGCAGGGCGACGGGTCCGGGAAGCGCAAGGCGGCCACACGGTCATTTTCGCGGACGGCTTCCAGGCCGCTGAGGAGGCGCTCTGCCCGCTTGGCCATGTTCTGCGCGGCAACAGCCTTGGTGGCCTTGGCACGCATCTTGTTGGCCTGGTCGAACAGGACCTGGGCTTTCTTCTCGGCGTTGGCGCGTTCACGCTTGCGGGCGCGCTCGTCCGTTTCACGCTGGGTGAGGTAGCGCTTCCAGTCCATGTTGTAAAAGTCGATCTGCGCGCGGTTGGCGTCCAGCAGGAAGACCTTGTTAACAGTGGCTTCAAGGAGTTCGGTGTCGTGACTGATGACGATCAGGCCGCCCTGGTGGTTCTTGAGGAATTCCCGGAGCCACGCGATGGAGTCGGCATCAAGGTGGTTGGTGGGCTCATCGAGGAGCATGGTCTCGGCGTCCGAGTAAAGGATCCGGGCCAGTTCAACACGTCGGCGCTGGCCGCCCGAGAGGGTCTTCAGCGGCTGGTTCAGGATACGGTCCGGCAGCGCCAGGTTGGAGCAGATTGCGGCCGCTTCAGCCTCGGCCGCGTAGCCGCCGGCGGCCAGGAATTCCGATTCCAGCCGGTCGTAGCGGTTCATGGCTTTGCGCTGGACGTCCGCGTCTTCGCTGGCCATCTCATCGTGCGCCTTCCGGAGCTTGCCAACGGCGATGTCCAGGCCCCTGGCTGCAAGGATGCGGTCGCGTGCCAGCTGTTCCATGTCCGGAGTGCGCGGGTCCTGCGGGAGGTAGCCGATCTCGCCCGAGCGGGTGACCTTGCCCGCTGCAGGCAGGCCTTCACCGGCCAGGACCCGCGTGAGGGTGGTTTTACCTGCTCCGTTTCGGCCTACGAGGCCGATCTTGTCGCCCTTGTCGATGCGGAAGCTCACCTGGTCCATGAGGAGCCGGGCGCCGGCGCGCAGTTCAAGATCCTGGACAGTAATCACAGCAGGTAAGGCCTTTCACAACAGGGAAACGCCGGAGCTCAACGGGTGGAGTCTGGAGGCAGCCGGGCAGAATGGCCGGACAGAACGGCCTGTCCAAGTCTACCGGCCCCAGCTTCGGCCCATAACCGCGGTCAAGGGAGCTGTTGTGGCGAGCCGTCAGCTTGCGGCCGTCCGCTTAGTAGCACCCCTACAAAATAGGGCCCGACGGCGGCCGGTAACGTCAGAATCATCCCCATGCTTCGCTTTTACAACCACGAACAGGACTACTCATGAGCCAGACTGACACTGCCGTCACCGGCCCTGCCTCCTCCCGGGCACGCAGCCGCTGGAACGCCACCGACCTCGGCCTGATCGCCGTGTTCGCCGCGCTCGTTGCCGGTGCCGCGCTGGTCCCCGGCATTGCGGCCAACGTGTTCGGCGTCCCCATCACGTTCCAGACCCTCGCCGTGATGCTTACCGGGCTAATGCTTGGCCCTGCCCGCGGCTTCGCCGCCGTCGGCCTTTACACGCTGCTGGGGCTTGCAGGTCTGCCGATCTTCAGCCAGGGCCGCAGCGGTCTGGGCATCCTAGCCGGTCCGTCGGCCGGCTACATCATCGCTTTTCCCCTGGCTGCGGCCCTGGTGGGCTGGCTCGCCACCATCGTCATCCGGCGCACGTCACGAGCCCGTGGGTTGTGGTTTTTCCTGGCCGCCACCGTGACAAGCATCGCCCTGGTGCACACCCTCGGTGTCCTGGGCATGGCAGTGAACTCGAAAGCGACCATTGGCGAGGCTTTCCTGGCCGACCTGGTCTTCTACCCCGGCGACGTCATCAAGAACATCGTCGCCGCGGTGATTGCAGTCGCCCTGCACCGCGCCTTTCCTGACCTGCTGGTCCGCCGGGTCAAACGGATCAGCGCCTAACCAGCCATGGCAACAATTTCCTTCCGGCACGTGTCCGTAGCAGTGGCCGTCGACGGCCACCCGGAGCCCAAGACGCTGCTGGCTGACGTCACGCTGGACCTGACCGAACAGCGCATCGGCGTGATCGGGGCCAACGGCTCCGGCAAGTCAACGCTGCTGCGGCTGCTCAACGGCCTGGTCCAGCCGACGTCGGGTACTGTGACGGTGGACGGCGACGATACCGTTCTGGCGGTGCGGGCCGTCCGCCGGCAGGTGGGGTTCGTCTTTACTGATCCGCTCTCGCAGCTGGTAATGCCCACGGGGCGCGAGGATGTTGAACTGTCGCTCCGTCGCTCGGTCCGCAACGGTGCTGAACGTCGGCGCCTGGCCGGGGCAGCCCTGGACCGGTTCGGGCTGCTTGGCCTGGCAGACCAGAGCATCTATGAGCTCTCCGGCGGCGAACGCCAGCTGATGGCGCTGGCGGCAGTACTGGCCGTGGACCCGTCGGTGCTGGTGCTCGATGAACCGTCCACCCTGCTGGACCTGCGGAACCGCGAACTGCTCCGCCGCACGCTGTCCGGGCTTGAGCAGCAGATCATCATGTCCACGCACGACCTTGAACTGGCACTGGAAATGGACCGGGTGCTGGTGATTGAAGCGGGGCGTGTAGTGTTCGACGGCGCCCCGGCAGCCGCCGTCGAAACGTACCGTGCGCTGTGCGCCACCGGGCTGGCCGCGCCGTGAGAGGGCACGGCTTCCTGCTCGCGAACTACGTCCCCGGCCATTCGATCATTCACCGGGCGCCGCTGGCCCTGAAGTTCCTGCTGGTGGTGGGCTGCGGCCTGGCGTCGTTCCTGGTGGTGGACTGGCTGGTGTCCGCCGCCGTCCTCGCCGTGATGGGCGGACTCTTCCTGCTGACGGGCGCCGGTCCGCGCCGGCTCCTGGATGCCCTCCGGCCCCTGTTGCTGGTGCTCTTGGTCATCGGCCTGTTCCAGTGGTGGCAGCTCGGCGGACCAACTGCCGCCCGCATTGTCCTGAACATCCTGGTGTGTGTGGTGGCAGCCTCCCTGTTGACGGCCACCACCCCCATGCAGCGGCTCCTGGACGGGGTGGTGTCCTTGGCTATGCCCTTCCGCCGCTTCGGTGCGGATCCGGAGCGCTTCGCGCTGACCATCGGCGTGATGCTGCGGAGCATCCCCTACATTGCCGGCGCATTTGCGGACGTGCGGGATTCTGCCCGGGCCCGCGGGCTGGAACGGAATCCGCGGGCGCTGGTATTGCCTGTCTTCATCACCACCGTGGCGTACGCGCGCCAGACCGGCGAGGCGCTGGCCGCCCGGGGACTTGGTGAGGCGGAGGACTGACAGGTGCCCGGCCATCGAGCGGCGACGTCTCGGGTTTAAGGCGGTTTCTTAGCGCCGAGACGTCCCCGCTCGATCAGTGATGGCTTCATAGCGCAGCAGCGCCGCAGTCCCCATGCCGCCCGCGATGCTGATCAGTGCCAGCGACAGTGAGCCGTGCTTCCCGGACCGCCGCGCCTGGGCCAGCAGCCGGGTCACCAGCACCGCTCCCGATGCTCCGTAGGCATGGCCCAAGGCCAGCGCACCGCCGTCGAGGTTCACCCGCTCCGGATCGATGCCCAGCCGGTCCAGGCAAGCCAGGGTCTGGGAAGCGAAAGCTTCGTTGAACTCCACCAAGTCCACGTTGGCCGCAGGAATTCGCCTGGCTGCCAGCATCCGCTCGGCGGCAACCGCCGCGCCGATGCCCAGGAGCTCCGGGTCCACGCCCGCCGTTTCCGTTGCCAGCACCAGGAGTCCGTCGGCCACGCCGAGTTCCCGGGCCCGCTGCAGCGACGTGATGACGACGGCGGAGGCGGCGTCCGCGTCGAAGCATGAGTTCCCGGCGGTGACAGTTCCGCCGCCCGCGAAGGCAGCGGGGAACCGCGCCAGGACTGTGGCATTGAGTCCCCGCCGCGGCCCGTCGTCGGCGCAGACAGTCCCACCCGGTGTCTGCAGCGGGGTAATCTCGCCGCTGAAATGGCCCGCCGCGGCGGCAGCCAGGGCACGCTGATGGCTGCGCAGTGCCAGGGCGTCCTGCCGCTCACGGCTCACCTCAAAATGGGCGGCGACGTTCTCCGCAGCCACGCCCATGTCCGGGTCGCCGTAGCTGTGCGGCACAAACTGGGCCCGCGCGAAGAAATCAGGTTCGCCGTCGTCGTTCCGGTACGCCCGCAAGGGGGCGGTGCTGATACTTTCCACTCCCCCGGCGAGGTACACAGGGCTGCCGCCGGCGGCCACCAGCCTGGCTGCGAGGACAATCGCGTCCAGACCCGAGCCGCACTGCCGGTCCACCGTCAGCCCGGGCACGCTGACAGGAAACCCGGCCTCCAGTAAGGCCAGCCTGGCTACGTTGCCGCCGCCGCCCACGGCGTTGCCGATCATGACATCGGATACTGCATGCGGGGAAAGCCGGCACTCGGTCAGGAGCTGCTGCAGGACCGGCGCCAGCAGTTGGTGCGCACGCAGGTCCTTGAGGGACCCGTTGGCCCTACGCACAGCCGTGCGCCGGGCGGCAATGATCACGGGTTGCCGGTCTGCCGGCAGCATGTCAGCCGTCAAGTTGGCGCACCCTGGTGTCGTGGGATCCGATCCATTCAAGCAGGATATTGCGGCTGATTTTGCCGCGGTCGGTGGTGGGCAGCTCAGTCAGCGAGAAATACTGCAACGGGCGTTTGTCGCGCGACAGGTAGTTCTCGACGCCGGCCTTCAGCTGCGTCGCGCTGATGCCGCCGTGGGCCGGCACCACGCCCGCCACCACCCGCTGGCCCCGGATGTCGTCGGGCATGCCGGCTGCTATGGCGGCAGCCACGCCGGGGACGGACGCCAACGCCAGCTCCACCTCGTGCGGATAAACATTCTTGCCGGAAGTGACGATCATGTCCGCGCGCCGGCCAAGGATGTGCAGCTCGCCGCCGGCAAGGTAGCCCTGGTCCCCCACCGTAAGCCAGCCGCCGAATGAACGGAGGGCCTGGCCGTCGTCACCCCACAAATAGCCATTGCTCACCATGCCGCTGCGAACGCAGATGTTGCCGATCTCGCCGTCCGGCCGGGTGGAACCGTCGTCGTCGAGGATCCGGACCTCCACGCCCGGGAACGGGCGGCCGATCCCGGTGCCGCCGGCGTCGAGCTCCCCGGCGGGCAGCCCCATGCCGGACACAAAGCTCAATTCCGACGCCCCGTAGTACTCATAGATGGTGGCATGGGGTGCCCAACGGCGCGCGGCTTCAAGGGTGCGGGCATCGAGCTTTGAGCCGGCGCAGATGATGGTCCGCACGCCGGCGGCATCCACGCCGCCGGTGAGGCCGCGCTCACTGAGCAACCGCAACATGGTTGGCACCAGCACCAGGCGGGTGACGCCGTCGTGCATTATCGCTGCGTGGACGTCACCGACGTCGAAACCGTCCAGCGTCTGGAATTCCGAGCCCGCATACAGGCACTCGGCCAAAGCATAAAGGTTGAGGCTGGCCGCAAGGGGGCCGGGGGCCAGGGTCACGTCGTCCTGACGCAGGCCGAAGAACTCGATGGAGGCGTCGAAGGATTGGCGCCAGGACTGCCGCGTGCGGGTGAAGGCCTTGGGCACGGACGTGGTGCCGGAGGTGAGGCCGATCAGGAAGGTCGATTCCGGCGTGCCGTCGGCCAGGGCATCCGCCCGGGAAACCACGCCTGGTTGGGCTGCCGCGTCGAGCCTTTCCCGGATTTCGCGGCGGAGCGCCTCTGGCCAGGTGGGGTCCAGGACAGCGCACTGACGCTCACCGGCCAGCGCGGCGGCGAACCGGACAGCGAAGTCCACCGAGTTGTGTTCGGCCAGGACGCTAACAGCCGCAGTGGCGGGGATAGCGGCCCTTGCGGCATCGCGAAGCTCGGCCCAGCGCATCCGGCGGCCCGCAACCACCACTGCGGTGTCGTGGGGGCGCTCAACGGCCCAGCGCTGGATCTTGTCGAGAAAAGGCATCTCTCAACTTTACCGGCGGACCCCTTCAGCTGCTCCGGCAAGCGCTATTGTGACTTCATGAGCTTCAATGACAACGTCCAACTGGACCCATCGCAGGTGCAGGACCGTCGTGGCATGGGCCGCGGCGTCAAAGTCGGCGGCGGCATCGGGGGCGGGCTCATCCTGCTCATGGCTGCCCTGCTCGGGGTTAACCCCGCCCTGCTGGAGGGCCTCACCGGTGGCGCAAGTACCCCCGACCAGAGCCAGGGCACGGCACCGGCGTGCAAAACAGGCGCGGACGCGGACGCACGGTTGGACTGCCGTATTACCGGGACGGTCAACAGCTTGAACGCGTTCTGGCCGGCCTATTTGAAGGACTACGGGGTGCAGTACCCACAACCCAAGGCTGTAATTTTCAGTGGCGGGACCAACACCGGGTGTGGCGCGGCTACAACCGCGGTGGGTCCGTTCTACTGCCCCACCGACACCACCGCCTACTTCGATCCGGGCTTTTTCCAGGAACTTGTGGACCGGTTCGGCTCATCGGGCGGCCCGCTCGCGCAGGAGTACGTGGTGGCCCACGAATTCGGGCACCACGTCCAGAACCTTCTGGGCAACCTGGACCGGGCGCAGCAGGATCCGCAGGGGCCCGAATCCGGCTCTGTCCGCACCGAACTGCAGGCAGACTGCTACGCAGGGCTGTGGGCGAAGCACGCTTCTTCCACGCCGGACCCGGCAACCGGTCAGCCGTACCTGGAAAAGCTGACCCAGCAGGACATCAACGACGCCCTCTCCGCCGCCTCCTCCGTGGGTGATGACCGGATCCAGAAGGCGGCCACCGGCCGGGTCTCCCCCGAGGGTTGGACGCACGGTTCCAGTGAAGAGCGTCAGCGGTGGTTCGCCCGGGGGTATCAGACCGGCGACATCAACCAGTGCGATACCTTCTCGGCGCCTAGCCTTTAACGCGGTTTTCACGCTAAAACGGAACGACGACGGCCGGTGACCTTCGCGGAGAAGGTAACCGGCCGTCGTCGTACTTTCGGGAAGCTGGTCAGATGTTGAAGCCGAGGGCCCGCATCTGATCTTTGCCGTCGTCGGTGATCCGTTCCGGACCCCACGGCGGCATCCACACCCAGTTCAGGCGCCAGTCATCCACGATGCCGTCCAGGGCTTTGCCCACCTGCTCTTCGATCACGTCGGTGAGCGGGCAGGCGGCCGTGGTGAGCGTCATATCGATCAGCAGGGCGCCGTCGTCGTCCGAGTACTTCAGGCCGTACAGCAGCCCTAGGTCAACGATGTTCACGCCAAGCTCCGGGTCGATGACGTCCTTAAGAGCCTCTTCGACATCCTCGAGGCCCGTCTGGGCCGCTTTGATTTCGGTCATGGCAAGTCCTTACTAGGCTTGTGCTGCAGCGATGGTGGCTGCGCCGGCGCCCGTGGCGTAACGGTCGTAGCCTTCTTCTTCAAGGCGGTCAGCGAGCTCCGGGCCGCCCTCTTCGACAACCTGGCCGTCAACGAACACGTGGACGAAGTCAGGCTTGATGTAACGCAGGATCCGCGTGTAGTGCGTGATGAGCAGCGTACCCATGTTGCCCGTGGCGTGGGCGCGGTTGACGCCCTCGGAGACAACCTTCAGCGCGTCAACGTCCAGGCCGGAGTCGGTCTCGTCCAGGATGGCGAACTTCGGCTTGAAGAGCTCAAGCTGGAGGATCTCCACACGCTTCTTCTCGCCGCCGGAGAAGCCCTCGTTGACGTTGCGCTGTGCGAAGTCCGCATCGATGCGCAGCTGGGCCATGGCGTCCTTGACTTCCTTGGTCCAGGTACGCAGCTTGGGTGCTTCGCCGTCAATGGCGGTCTTTGCTGTGCGGAGGAAGTTGGTCATGGAGACGCCGGGGACCTCCACCGGGTACTGCATGGCCAGGAAAACTCCGGCGCGGGCGCGCTGGTCAACACTCATCGCGAGGACATCTTCGCCGTCGAGCGTAATGGTGCCCCTGGTGACGTTGTAGCGCGGGTGGCCGGCGATGGTGGAGGCCAGGGTGGACTTGCCGGAACCGTTGGGGCCCATGATGGCGTGGGTCTGGCCGGTCTTGATGGTCAGGCTGACGCCCTTCAGGATCTCCTTGGTGCCCTGCTCCGTGTCAATGCTGACGTGCAGGTCCTTGATCTCAAGAGTAGACATACGTCTTGTTCTCCTCTGCACCGGGCCCTTCGGCGGCGGTGCGGTCTGTGTCTGGAAGTTTGGTTCTGTTGCTGGGTAAAGACTGGCGCTAGCTGAAGTTCGGGGCTTCCGCCCCGTTGAGGACGTTGGTGACGTCCACGTAGACCTCGTCTCCGCGGATCTCGACGGCGAACACCGGGACGGGGTCGTAGGCGGGCAGCTGGAGCGGCTCGCCGCTGCGCAGGTCGAACTGGGAGCCGTGGCCCCAGCATTCGATCATGCACCCCTCCACTTCGCCCTCGGACAACGAGATGTCCGCATGCGAGCAGGTGTCCCCGATGGCGTGGATTTCTCCCATGGAATCCTTGACGATGGCTACCGGGTAGTCGTCGATCAGGATCCGCAGCGCCTGCTTAAGCTGGATTTCATCCGTCTTGCAGACAAGTTCGCCCTTTGGCTGGTCAGTCATGTGTAGGTCCGCGCCTTTAGTTGTTCGTGACGGCGAGTTCGCGCTCAACAGCCTCGGTCAGCCGCTCTTCGAGGGCCGGTACCTTGATCTGCTGGATGATCTCGTGGAGGAAGCCACGGACCACCAGGCGGCGGGCAACGTCCTCAGGGATGCCGCGGGCCATCAGGTAGAACAGGTGCTCGTCGTCCAGGCGGCCGGTGGCACTGGCGTGGCCGGCTCCCTTGATCAGGCCGGTCTCGATTTCCAGGTTGGGAACCGAGTCGGCGCGGGCACCGTCGGTGAGCAGCAGGTTGCGGTTGGCCTCGTAGCTGTCGGTGCCTTCGGCTTCCTTGCGGATCAGGACGTCGCCCACCCACACTGCGTGGGCATTACGGCCCTGCAGCGCGCCCTTGTACAGGACGTTGGAGGTGCAGTTGGCCACTGCGTGGTCAACAAACAGGCGCTGCTCCAGGTGCTGGCCGGCGTCGGCGAAGTACAGGCCGAACATTTCCGCCTCGCCGCCGGGAGCGGTGAAACGGGCCGAAGGCGTCACGCGGACCAGGTCCCCGCCGAGGCTGACCACCACGTGCTTGAGCTTGGCGTCGCGGCCGATCCTGGCCTGCTGCGAGGAGGCGTGCACAGCATCTTCATTCCATTCCTGGAGTGAAACAACGGTGAGGTCAGCGCCGTCTTCAACCACGATCTCGATGTTCTCGGACACCACAGCCGAGCCCCGGTGGTCCAGGACAACGACGGACTTGGAGAACTTCTGCGCAACGATTACCAGGTGCTGCGCCGCGGCATCCGTTGAGGTGCCCTCGATCACGACGGTGATCTCGGCGTCGGCCTCAAACTCTGCCGGGACGGTGAGGACGGTGGCCTCGGTGAAGTTCTCCCAGGCATTGGCGGATACGCGGTCCTCCGGGATGCCGGCGGAACCGATGCGCTTATCGTCGCGGGACACGGTTTCCACTGTGACGCGGTCCGGGCCGCTGACGGTGACGGTGGGGGCAACACCGGCGAGGACCTCGCTGTGCAGGCCGCGGAGGCGCTTGAGTGGCGTGAACCGCCAGTCCTCTTCGAGGCCCGTGAGCGGCTTGAAGTCGGCCAGCTTGTAGGAGGTCAGCCGCCCGGCGCGTGAGCTGTCCGGAATGCCGACGCCGCCGCCGTGCGAGTGGCTCTTGACAGCCTCGCCGGCGAGCGGGGCCTTGGAGTTGGCTGCGTTGATCGGAGACAGGCTTTCGCCCTCTTCCGTGAAGCCGTCGATAAACGGCTGGGCCGAGGGCGCGCCGATGCGGGCCTTTTCAGTAGTGATTTCAGTCATCGTTATCCGACGGACCCTTCCATCTGCAGTTCAATCAGTCGGTTCAGCTCGAGTGCGTACTCCATCGGGAGCTCGCGGGCAATGGGCTCGATGAAGCCACGGACGATCATCGCCATGGCCTCGTCTTCGCGCATGCCGCGGGACATCAGGTAGAAGAGCTGCTCTTCGCTGACCCGGGAAACAGTTGCTTCATGGCCCATCACCACGTCATCCTCACGGATGTCGATGTACGGGTACGTGTCCGAACGGCTGATGGTGTCCACCAGCAGGGCGTCGCAACGGACCGTGTTGGCCGAATGCTTGGCACCCTCCCTGACCTGGACCAGGCCGCGGTACGCCGCACGGCCGCCGCCGCGCGCTACGGATTTGGAGATAATGGAGCTCTTGGTGTTCGGCGCGATGTGGACCATCTTCGAACCGGTGTCCTGGTGCTGGCCGGCACCGGCAAAGGCGATGGACAGGGTCTCGCCCTTGGCGTGCTCGCCCACCAGGTAAACGGCCGGGTACTTCATGGTGACCTTGGAGCCGATGTTGCCGTCAACCCACTCCATGGTGGCGCCCTCTTCGCAGATGGCACGCTTGGTCACCAGGTTGTACACGTTGGTGGACCAGTTCTGGATGGTGGTGTAGCGGACGCGGGCGCCCTTCTTCACGATGATTTCGACGACGGCGGAGTGCAGCGAGTCCGAGGTGTAGATCGGCGCGGTGCAGCCTTCGATGTAGTGGACGTAGGAGTCCTCGTCGGCGATGATCAGGGTCCGCTCGAACTGGCCCATGTTTTCCGTGTTGATGCGGAAGTATGCCTGCAGCGGGATGTCCACGTGGACGCCCTTGGGGACGTACACAAAGGAGCCGCCGGACCAGACAGCCGTGTTCAGCGAAGCGAACTTGTTGTCGCCCACGGGGATGACGGTGCCGAAGTATTCCTGGAAGATCTCCGGGTGTTCGCGCAGTGCGGTGTCGGTGTCCAGGAAGATGACGCCCTGCTGTTCCAGGTCCTCGCGGATCTGGTGGTAGACCACCTCGGACTCGTACTGTGCGGCCACGCCGGAAACCAGGCGGCTGCGCTCAGCTTCCGGGATACCCAGCTTTTCGTAGGTGTTCCGGATGTCCTCGGGCAGGTCTTCCCACGTGGCAGCCTGCTTTTCCGTGGAGCGGACGAAGTACTTGATGTTGTCGAAGTCGATGCCGGAGAGGTCTGCACCCCAGGTGGGCATGGGCTTGCGGTCGAAGTACTTCAGGCCCTTGAGGCGAAGGTCGAGCATCCACTCGGGTTCGCTCTTTTTGTCCGAAATGTCACGGACGACTTCGTCATTGATGCCGCGGCGGGCGTTGGCTCCGACGTCATTCTTGTCGGACCAGCCGTATTCGTACGTGCCGATGCCGTGGAGCTCGGGATTCTTTTCCAGAATCTCGGAGATCACAGTGTCTTCGGCTACCGCTTTCTCTGATAGTTGGTCCGTCATCACGGCCTTTCTTGCTGATGGTTGGTTACTTCATTCAGGCTGGCGGGGGCTGCCTGCGGGACCTGGGGTCCGCCGGCAGCCAGTCGGCCTGTGGGTATGTGGGTGGTGCAGACGTGCCCGCCACGCGCCAGGGTGGACAGGCGCCGCACGTCAACGCCGACCAGCCGGGAGAACACTTCGGTCTCCACGTCGCAGAAAACAGGAAAATGGGCGGCGAGCTGCTGGATGGGGCAGTGCCCCTGGCACAGCTGAACGCTGGACAGGGCCGCCGGAAGCGGGGCCTTGGCCTCAATCGACGCCGCCGAAGCGACGAACCCGTCGCGGGTGAGCGCCTCGGCCAGAACCCGGGCACGCGCAGTGATGTCCTGCCCGGCCTGCTCGATCTCCGGGGCGTAGCGGCGTTCCATGTCCGAGAAGCGCTCGACGGCGAACTGTCGGACAGCTTCCTGGCCCGCCACTTCCTGGAGCTGCTTGAGCGCGAGGGTGGCAATATCAAGGTAGTCGTTGCCAAGCTTTGACTGGCCCTGTGAACTCAGGACATAGCGGCGTGCGGGGCGGCCGGCACCGGCCCCCGCCTTGGCAACGCGCTTGACTTCAATGACCCCGCTGCGGTCCAGATGGTCAAGATGCCTTCGGACGGCCGCAGGGGTGAAACCGAGCATGTCGCCGAGCTCCGCGGCGCTGATGGGTCCATGCTCCAGAACGGCACCCAGCACGCGGTCACGGGTACGCTCGTCTGGATCCGCCACCGTGGAAACGGCAACGTGGCCGCGGTCCGGGGTGGTGCGCGGCGCTCCGAGCCCGGCAACAGGCACAGCAGTAGCGTTGGTCATGGAATACACAACACAATCATGTCGTAATTTACTCCCACGATCCAGTAAGGCGAGGCTGACCTGCGCTGGCGGCCGGGCACCGGCCGAAGTACTACATCCCGTAGAATGCTGGGGTGCGATCCCCCGAATCCCCGGTTCTGTCCATCAGCGGGCTAATTAAAGATGTTGGTCCGCTGGCCAGCCTGGATGGAAAGATGCTCCGGGTGGTGAGCGGCGTCTCCCTCATCGCTGAACGCGGCCAGGTGACCGCACTCCTGGGGGCCAACGGGGCGGGAAAAACCACCACCATCGAATGCGCCCAGGGCCTCCAGGCACGCAGCGGTGGAACCATCTCGCTGTTGGGACAGGATCCCGGTCGTTCCGGGGCGGACCTGCGCTCCCGTGTTGGCGTGATGCTCCAGGACGGCGGGCTCCCGCCGTCGGCCAGGCCCATTCCCCTCCTGCGCCACATTGCCGGGATGTACGCCCGGCCGCGTTCCGTTGACGAACTCGTTGAACGGCTTGGCATTTATTCCTTCGCCCGGACGTCCGTGCGCCGGCTCTCCGGCGGCCAGAAGCAGCGGCTGGCCCTGGCAGCGGCCCTCATCGGCGATCCGGAGGTCCTCTTCCTGGACGAACCCAGCGCCGGACTGGACCCGCAGTCGCGGCAACTCGTCTTTGAGCTCATTGCCGAGCTGCGGGACGCCGGCATGGGAATCATCCTCACCACCCACCTCATGGACGACGCTCAGCGGCTGGCCGACTACGTCTACATCATCGACGCCGGCCGGAACGTCGCGGAAGGTACCGTGGCGCAGCTGCTCCAGCGGGAGCCCGCCGTCGAGTCCGGCGAGCATATCCGCACGCTCCTCTTCGAAGCCGAAGCCGGGCTCAACCTCGCCGGGGTCCTTCCCGAGACCATTACCGTCAGCGAAACACGCGCCGGCAGCTATGTTGCCAATGGGCCGCTTACGCCGCAGGACCTGGCCGCACTCGCGTCGTGGTGGGCCGCCCACGGGGTAATGCCCAGCTCGCTCAGTCTTGCGGCGCGAAGCCTCGAAGACGTCTTCCTGGATGTTTCGGGAAAGGAAATCCGATGACCGCCACACCGAACGCCGTCGCACGCCAGGCGCCCGCGAGCCTCATCCGCCGCATCCTGCTTCAAGGCAAATACGAAGCACTCGCCATGCTCCGGAACGGTGAGCAGCTCATCCTCGCCGTGGTCCTGCCGCTGCTCGCGCTGGTAGGCCTGACCGTTACCCCGCTCCTGGACGGACTCGGGGGAAGCCGCATCAACATCGCGGTCCCCGGCATCCTGGCGCTTTGCGCACTCTCTACAGCCTTTACGGGCCAGGGCATCGCCACCGGGTTCGACCGCAGGTACGGAGTCCTCCGATTCCTCTCCACCACACCGCTTGGCCGCCCCGGCCTTATTGCAGGAAAGGTGCTCGCGGTCCTGACCGTGCTCGCGCTGCAGGTCGCCGTGGTCACGGCAGTCGCGCTGCCTCTCGGCTGGAGCCCTCCCGCTGCCGGGTGGCTCCCGGGCCTGGCGTTTCTGGTCCTGGGCGCAGCGGCGTTCACCGCGCTCGGGCTGCTGGTCGCAGGCACCGTCCGTCCCGAGGCCACGCTGGCCATCACCAACCTGTTGTGGATCCTGCTCGGCGCGCTGGGAGGCATCGTTATTCCCGCCGACCGGCTGCCCGCCGTCGTCCAGGGGGTTGTGCATTACCTGCCTTCGGGCGCACTGGGTGCGGCCTTGCGCGAGGCCTTCCTCTTCGGCACCGTTAATTTTGGTGCCGCCCTAATATTGCTGCTCTGGACAGTCCTTGCCGGAGCGGCAGCCATCCGTTGGTTCAAGTGGAATTGAGATATCCGTGAGCACGGCTTCACGCCTCCCCGAGTTTGCCGGCCGCCTGACATCCCGGCTGCCCCGTACCGTCGACGCCCGCGTACGGCGGCTTGCCGTGGCCTCACTGGTTGGCCAGACCCTGCTGGTGGTCACCGGCGGCGCAGTCCGGCTGACCGCCTCCGGGCTCGGCTGCCCCACCTGGCCGCGCTGTACCGACACATCACTGGTCAACACCGCCGAAATGGGAATCCACGGGTTCATCGAGTTCGGGAACCGGCTCCTGACCTTCGCCCTGGCGGCTGTCGCCCTTCTGATGCTGGTGTACTTGTGGAACCTTCGCAAGGAGCGCAAGGACCTGTTCCTGCTCGCCCTGGGCCTGTTGGCCAGCATCCCCGCTCAGGCGGTGATCGGTGGCATTACCGTCCTGACCAACCTCAATCCCTGGGTGGTGGGCCTGCACTTCCTGGTGTCCATGGCGTTGGTGGTCATCGCCACCCTGCTGGTGAACCGGGCCTACGGGCGGACCGGGCGCTTTGCCACCGCCGCATTGCCCGCGCTGCCGGGCGTACTGCGCCCGGTGACCGCCGCCGTCGCGCTCTTCTCGGCTGTGGCCGTCATGCTCGGCGTGGTGGTGACCGGCGCCGGGCCGCACGCCGGGGATGCCGACGCGCCGCGCAACGGGCTGGACTGGGACCTGTTCTCCCACATCCATGCCGTACCGGCCTATCTGGTCACGGCGGGAACCCTGTTCGCGCTTGTGCTGGTGTTTACCCGCCGGATACCGGGCTCCTTCCGGACGGCAACTGTCATGCTGCTGGCTGTGACCCTCCTGCAGGCTGTCATCGGCTTCACGCAGTACTACAACGGAATTCCCGCCCTGCTGGTGGGCGCCCACATGCTGGGCGCGGCACTGTTGATGAGCGCCTCAACGAACGCCGCCGACGTCGCGCATTCCAGCCCCACGAAGTAGCCTCAGCTTTAGCCTCGCAACGGCAAAGTGCCACGGTTCCCCGAACCGTGGCACTCCGCCGTTAGAACGCTCTCTCACTTAACGCGGCAATTTTGCTAACGGTCTGTCACCTAACGCGGCAATTTCACGAACGCTCTATCACCTGCCCCAGATGCCAAGGGACCCTCCCCCACCGGGTGGTGAGGAAGGGTCCCTCAGGCTCCTGCAGGTACTGCAAGAGCGTTCGCTAAAACCCCGCGTTAAGTGAGAGAGCGTCGCTCGAAAACCAGCATTAAGTGAGAGAGCGTGTGTTGGGTGGGGGTACTAGCCGATGATGGCGGAACCGATAAACGGATCCACTGCCAGGGCGATGAACAGCAGGGTCAAGTAGCTGATGGAGCCGTGGAATACCTTCATGGCCCGCTTATCCGGGATGTCCTCGCGCTGCGCCCGGTTGTACAGGCCATGCGATTCGTAGAGGAACCACGCACCGGCAAGGACGGCCGTCACCGTGTACACCCAGCCTGCGCCGCCCGCCGGGACCATCAGCAGCGAGCAGACCACCATGGCCCATGCGTAGAGGACAACTTGGACTGACACCACCTTGGCGCCGGCGATCGCGCCGAGCATGGGCACATTGGCGTTACGGTAATCCTCGCCGTAGCGCATGGACAGCGGCCAGTAGTGCGGCGGGGTCCACAGGAAGATCACCATGAACAGGATGATGGCCGGCCACTCCACGCGTTCCGTCACGGCCGCCCAAGCGATCACCACCGGGAAGCAGCCCGCGGCTCCGCCCCAGACAATGTTCTGGGCGGTGCGGCGTTTGAGGATCAACGTGTAGATGACCACGTAGAAGAAGATCGCGGCCACCCCGAGCCAAGCGGCCAGGGGGTTGGCCCCGATCCAGAGAATGGCAATGGCGGCCACACCGAGGAGCCAGGAGAAAATCAGCGCCTCGCGCGGGGTCACCTCGCCGGTGACGAGGGGCCGGTTTTCGGTGCGGTGCATCAATTTGTCGATGTCGCGGTCAAAGTAGCAGTTGAACGCCCCGGCACTTCCGGCGGCAAAAGCGCCGCCCACCAGCGTGGCAAGGATAAGTCCGATTGACGGGAAGCCGCGCTCGGCAAAAATCATGGTGGGCAACGTACTGACGAGCAGCAGCTCGATGACGCGCGGTTTGGTGAGGGCGAAATACGCCTTGGCCTTCCGGGCCAGCCCGGCTCTCCCTCGGGCAGGGGCAGCGTTTAGCGGCGTATCGGTTGTGCTCACGGTGGCAGTCACCCGTTCTTGTTGGCAGTTCTGTCTGTCAGTGCAGCTGGATCTCGCGGCCGCCTGCCCGGGCGCCCGCCATTGTCATCGGTTCAGGATCCCGGCAGTGCCGCTGGCCCGCAGGCCCCGAAGGGCACGGCTATGCGGCGTCGGCCTCCAAATATCATACCGTGCGCATTTGCAACAGATCCCCGGCCAATAGGCCCTGATGATCGCTCGCCGCCCGATTCGAGCAGATTAACTCAACCTCGCGGAAGACTCATTCACATAAAGCGAAATTGCGTCCAAAACGTGAGATTTGCGCCGCCCGCAGAATGGAATGGAGCTAAGCTGTCACCAGATCAGCACGCCAAAAGAGCGCAGTGGAAACCGCGTTCCCATGGTCAGTGTCTGAGTTACAGATCCACGTTTCGATGGTGAACGGCTGGTACTCACCGCAGCGGCACCTCAGCGTGCCACGGGCCGGGTCCGCCGTGCCGCCATCAGCATAGAGAGGGGCCCGGTTTTCGTGCCACATTTGGAAGAGCAAGAACTGTCATGGACCAGCTTGGACCAGCGCGCGGTGGACACCGTCCGTGTTCTGGCCGCAGACGCTGTGGAGAAGGTCGGTAACGGCCACCCCGGTACGGCCATGAGCCTGGCCCCGGCCGCGTACCTTCTCTTCCAGAAGCTCATGCGCCACGACCCCCGTAACCCGGACTGGCTGGGACGCGACCGTTTCGTCCTATCCCCGGGCCACACCTCGCTGACCCTCTACATCCAGCTGTTCCTCTCTGGCTACGGCCTGGAACTGAAGGACCTCGAAGCACTCCGGACGTGGGATTCGCTGACGCCGGGACACCCCGAATACAAGCACACCGCCGGTGTGGAGATCACCACCGGCCCGCTGGGCCAAGGTTTGGCCTCCTCGGTAGGTTTCGCGTACTCGCAGCGCCGGATGCGCGGCCTGTTCGACGCCGACGCTGCCGAGGGCACGTCCCCGTTCGACCACACCATCTGGGTCATCGCCTCCGACGGCGATCTTCAGGAAGGCGTCACGTCCGAGGCATCGTCCCTGGCCGGCCACCAGGAACTGGGCAACCTCGTGGTGATCTACGACGAGAACCACATCTCCATCGAGGACGACACCGACATCTCCTTCACCGAAGATGTCCTGAAGCGCTACGAAGCGTACGGCTGGCACACCCAGCGCGTCGACTGGACCAAGACCGGCGAATACGTCGAAGACGTGCAGGAGCTCTACTCGGCCCTGCTCGCCGCCAAGGCTGAGACCTCCAAGCCGTCCATCATCTCGCTGCGCACCATCATCGGCTACCCGGCGCCGAAGAAGCAGAACACCGGCAAGATCCATGGTTCCGCCCTCGGCGCCGAGGAAGTCGCAGGCCTGAAGGAGGTCCTGGGCTTTGACCCGGCGAAGTCCTTCGACGTTGACCAGGATGTCCTGGCCCACGCCCGCGCCGTCGTGGACCGTGGAGCCGCTGCCCGCAAGGAATGGGAAGAGTCCTTCAACGCCTGGCAGGCGGCCAACCCTGAAGGCGCAGCACTCCTGCAGCGCATCGAGGCCCGCGAATTGCCCGCAGGCCTGGACGCCGCCCTTCCGGTCTTCGAAGCCGGCAAGGATGTTTCCACCCGCGCCGCGTCAGGAAAGGTCCTGAATGCGCTGGGCCCGGTCATGCCCGAACTGTGGGGCGGCTCTGCGGATCTCGCCGAGTCCAACAACACCACCATCGAGGGCTCGGCGTCGTTCATCCCGGCGTCCAGGCAGACGGATGCGTGGTCAGGTAACCCGTACGGCCGCGTCCTGCACTTCGGCATCCGCGAGCATGCCGCAGCCTCGATCGTGAACGGCATCTCGCTGCACGGCAACACCCGCGCATTCTCCGGCACGTTCCTGATCTTCTCCGACTACCAGCGCCCGGCCATCCGCCTCGGCGCGCTGATGGGCGTCCCGTCGCTGTACGTATGGACTCACGACTCCATCGGCCTGGGCGAGGACGGCCCCACCCACCAGCCGGTGGAGCAGCTCGCCTCGCTGCGCGCCATTGTGGGCCTGGACGTAGTCCGCCCCGGCGACGCAAACGAAGTGGCCGTGGCCTGGAAGACCATGCTGGAGAACCACGAAAACCCGGCCGGGATCGTCCTGACCCGCCAGAACATCCCCACCTACGCACGTGGGGAAGGCAAAGCCGACGGCGACACCTTCGGTTCCGTTGCCGGCGTCGCCAAGGGAGGCTACGTACTGGCCGAAGCGTCCAAGCACGGCGCCACCGTGCCGGCCGACGTGATCCTCATCGGTACCGGTTCCGAGGTGCAGCTGGCCGTCCAGGCCCGCGAAGCGCTCCAGGCCGAGGGCATCGCCGCCCGCGTGGTCTCCATGCCGTGCGTTGAATGGTTCAACAAGCAGGACGCGGCTTACCGCGAGTCCGTGCTGCCCGCCGCCGTCAAGGCCCGCGTCTCCGTCGAGGCCGGCCTGGCCCTGGGCTGGCGTGAGTTCGTCGGCGACGCCGGCCGCTCCATCAGCCTAGAACACTACGGCGCTTCCGCCGACTACAAGCGCCTCTTCAAGGAGTTCGGCATCACTGCGGAGGCCGTCGCCGCCGCTGCCAAGGACTCCCTCGCCGGCCTGCAGGCCTAATCCAGATTCCAGGAGATAACACCATGACTACCCCTACACAGCAGCTCTCCGACGCCGGAGTTTCCATCTGGCTTGATGACCTTTCCCGCAGCCGCCTCGAAACGGGCACGCTGCGCAAGCTCATCGAAGAGAAGAACGTGGTTGGTGTGACCACCAACCCGTCCATCTTCCATGCCGCCATCACGGCCGGCACTGACTACGACGCCACCATCGCCGCGCAGGCCGCTGCCGGAGCCAGCGTCGAAGACACCATTTTTGAAATCACCACCACCGACGTCGCCGACGCCTGCGACCTGTTCGCCCCTGTGGCAGCAGCGACCAAGGGTGTTGACGGCCGCGTGTCCATCGAAGTTGACCCGCGCCTCGCCTGGGACACCGCCGGCACCATCGCCGAAGCCAAGCACCTCTACAAGAAGGTCAACAAGGACAACGTCCACATCAAGATCCCGGCAACGCTCGAAGGCCTCGAAGCCATCACCGCAACCCTGGCCGAAGGCATCAGCGTCAACGTGACCCTGATCTTCTCCCTGGAGCGCTACCGGGCTGTCATTAACGCCTTCCAGTCGGGCCTGGAGCAGGCCAAGGAGAACGGCCACGACCTCGCGAAGATCCACTCCGTCGCGTCGTTCTTTGTCTCCCGCGTGGACACCGAGATCGACAAGCGCCTCGACGCCATCGCCACCGACGAAGCCAAGGCACTCAAGGGCAAAGCCGGGGTGGCCAACGCCCGCCTCGCCTACCAGGTGTACGAAGAGCTCTTTTCCACCGAGCGCTGGGCAGTCCTCGCAGAGGCAGGCGCACTCCCCCAGCGTCCGCTGTGGGCTTCCACCGGCGTCAAGGACCCGGCCTACCCGGACACCCTGTACGTCACCGAGCTCGTCGCCCAGGGCGTAGTCAACACCATGCCCGAGAAGACCCTCGACGCCACGTTCGACCACGGCGTCGTGACCGGCGACACCGTCTCCGGCACCTACACGGAGGCCAATGCCACGCTGGACGCACTGGACGCACTGGGCATCTCCTACAACGAGGTGGTGGCCCTCCTCGAATCCGAGGGCCTGGACAAGTTCGTGGCCAGCTGGAAAGAACTGCTGGCCGACGTCGAAGGCGCCCTTGCCTCTGCACGGAAGGCTTCCTAACCCACTATGAGCACACTCAGCTACGACGCCACCGGTGCCGCCCAGCAGGCACTCGAGCAGCACATGCCCACCCTTGTGGCGGACCGCATCGCTAGCCGGATCTTCGCCAAGGACCACACCCTGTGGGGTCCCGACGCCGAAGCCGAGTCCGCCGTCCGCCTGGGCTGGGTCGAGGCTGCAACCGTCTCGCAGGCACTCGTGGGCAGCATCCTCGAGCTCCGCGATGCCTTGAAGGCCGACGGCGTGACCCGGATCGTGCTTTGCGGCATGGGCGGATCATCACTGGCCCCCGAGGTCATCGCCGGCACCGCTGGCGTCGAGCTGACTGTGCTGGACAGCACGGACCCGGACCAGGTCCGTGCCGCCCTCGCCGACCGGCTGGCTGAAACCGCGATTGTGGTTTCGTCCAAGTCCGGTTCCACGTTGGAGACCGACTCCCAGCGCCGCATCTTCGAACACGCCTTCAACGAGGGCGGCATCGACGCGAAGAGCCGGATCATCATCGTCACTGATCCGGGCTCCCCGCTGGACAAGGCGTCACGCGAGGCCGGCTACCGTGCCGTCTTCAACGCGGACCCGAACGTTGGCGGCCGGTACTCGGCCCTCACCGCCTTCGGCCTGGTCCCTTCGGGCCTGGCCGGCGTGGATATCCAGGCGTTCCTGGATGAGGCAGAGGAAGCTGCTGAGATTCTCAACGTGGATGCCCCGGAGAACATCGGGCTGGCCCTCGGGACGGCCCTGGGCGGAACCAATCCGCTGCGGAACAAGATTGTCATTGCCGAGGACGGGTCCGGGATCGTGGGCTTCGCCGACTGGGCCGAACAGCTCATCGCCGAATCCACGGGCAAGCTCGGCACCGGCGTCCTGCCGGTGGTGGCCGGCCCCAACTCCCCGGAGGTCACCTCCGGTGCGGGCGACGTCCTGGTAGTCAGGCTGGTAGCCGCGGACGCCGACGTCGAACTCGGTGAAAACGAAGTGGCAATTGCCGGCGGCCTGGCCACCCAGATGATGGTGTGGGAGTTTGCCACGGCCGTGGCCGGACGCCTGCTGGGCATCAACCCGTTCGACCAGCCTGATGTGGAGGCCGCCAAGGTGGCCGCCCGCGGCCTGCTGGACGCGCAGCCCGAACCCACACCGGCGGCGTTCACCGACGGCGCCATCGAGGTCCGCGGCGGTGACTGGCTCCGCGGTGCGGCCACCGCTGAGGAAGCCGTCGGCGCTCTTCTGGGAACACTCGACGACGACAGCTACCTCAGCGTCCAGGCCTACTTCGACCGGCTGGCGTTCGCCAAACTGGAAGGCATTCGCGACCAGCTCGCCGACGCCAGCGGCCGGCCCGTCACGTTCGGTTGGGGACCGCGCTTCCTGCACTCGACCGGACAGTTCCACAAGGGCGGCCCCGCCATCGGCGTCTTCCTTCAGGTCACCGCGGCTCCCGCAGAGGACCTCGCCATCCCGGACCGTCCCTTCACCTTCGGGGAACTGATTGCCGCCCAGGCCGCGGGCGACGCCCAGGTCCTGGCCGGTCACGGCCGGCCGGTCCTGCGCCTGCACCTCACCGACCGCGCCGCGGGCGTAGCTCAGCTGCGGGGCATCATCGCAGCACTGGGCTCCCGGTCCGCTTCCGTCACCGACAGCTAAGGTTCCACAGCAACCATGCCAGATACTGAAAACGGCAGAACGTCCGGGCTGCGTACGGGAAAATCGGGGCGTAATCCGCTTCGGGACCCGCGGGACCGTCGTCTGAACCGGATTGCCGGTCCGTCCTCGTTGGTGCTCTTCGGGGTGACGGGCGATCTTGCCCGGAAGAAGCTGATGCCGGCGGTGTATGACCTGGCGAACCGGGGGTTGTTGCCGCCGAGTTTCGCGTTGGTGGGGTTCGGCCGCCGCGGCTGGAGCCATGAGGAGTTCGCGGCCCAGGTGGAGGAGTCCGTGCGGGCTTCGGCGCGGACGCCGTTTGATGAGGAGGTGTGGAACCAGCTCTCCGAGGGCATCCGTTTTGTGCAGGGCGATTTCGACGACGATGACGCGTTTGAGCGGCTCGGTGCGGTTCTCGCCGAGCTCGACGAGGTGCGCGGCACGCGGGGTAATCACGCGTTTTACCTGTCGATTCCGCCGAAGGCGTTCGAGCAGGTGTGCCGGCAGCTCTCCAAGCACGGCTTGGCGCAGGCGGACGGTCAGAAGTGGCGGCGGGTGGTGATCGAGAAGCCGTTCGGGCATGATCTGGAGTCGGCCAGGCAGTTGAACGACATTGTGGAGTCGGTGTTCCCGCCGGACGCGGTGTTCCGGATCGACCATTACCTGGGCAAGGAAACGGTCCAGAACATCCTGGCGCTGCGGTTCGCGAACCAGCTGTTCGAGCCGTTGTGGAACGCGAACTACGTGGACCATGTCCAGATCACCATGGCCGAGGACATCGGCACCGGCGGCCGTGCCGGGTATTACGACGGCGTCGGCGCGGCCCGCGATGTGATCCAGAACCACCTCCTGCAGCTGCTCGCGTTGACCGCGATGGAAGAACCGATCTCCTTCAACGCCGATGACCTGCGCGCGGAGAAGGAAAAGGTCCTCGCCGCGGTCAAACTCCCCGAGGACTTGTCCACGCACTCGGCGCGCGGGCAGTTCGCCGGCGGCTGGCAGGGCGGGGAACAGGTCCAGGGCTACCTGGAAGAAGAGGGTATCCCGGCGGATTCGAAAACGGAGACGTATGCGGCGATCCGGGTGGATATCCATACCCGGCGCTGGGCGGGGGTCCCGTTCTACCTGCGCGCGGGGAAACGCCTGGGGAGGCGGGTGACCGAGATCGCGGTGGTGTTCAAACGCGCCCCGAACCTGTTGTTCCGTGACCACGGCGAGGATGACTTCGGCCAGAACGCGGTAGTGATCCGGGTCCAGCCCGACGAGGGCGCGACGATCCGGTTCGGGTCCAAGGTCCCGGGCACGCAGATGGAAGTCCGCGACGTGACCATGGACTTCGGCTACGGGCATTCCTTCACCGAATCCTCCCCCGAGGCGTATGAGCGGCTGATCCTGGACGTGCTCCTGGGGGAGCCGCCGCTGTTCCCGCGGCATGAGGAAGTGGAACTGTCCTGGAAGATCCTGGACCCGTTCGAAGACTACTGGGCCTCCCTGGATGAACAGCCCGAACCCTACACTCCCGGGTCTTGGGGACCTGCCAGCGCGGACGAGCTGCTGGCCCGTGACGGACGAACCTGGAGAAGGCCATGATTGTCGATTTGCCGGACACCACCACCTCGAAGATCTCCAAAAAGCTCATGTCCCTGCGTGAGCAGGGCGGGGTGATCGCCCTGGGCCGGGTCCTGACCCTCGTGGTCGTGACCCGCTCCGGGCTGGAGGAAGAAGCGATCGAGGCCGCGAACGAGGCCAGCCGCGAACATCCCTGCCGGATCATCGTGCTCGCCGACGCCGGCGCCGAGGCCCCGAACCGGCTCGACGCCCAGATCCGGGTCGGCGGAGACGCCGGCGCCTCCGAAGTGATCGTGCTGCGCGGGTACGGCGAACTCGCCCATGAAAGCGAGTCCCTCGTCGCGGCGCTGTTGCTCCCGGACGCCCCGATCGTGGCCTGGTGGCCGCACGGGGCACCGGAGAACGCGTGCGAAACCTCCGTGGGCCGGATCGCGCACCGCCGGATCACCGACTCGGCGAACGAACCGGACCCCCAGCGCGCGCTGGAGAACATCCGCACCACCTACAAAGCCGGAGACACCGACCTTGCCTGGACACGGCTGACGAACTGGCGGATCCAGCTCGCGGCCGTCCTGGACCAGACCGATTCCTCCCCGGTCACCGCCGTCGCCGTCGAAGGTGCCTCGGACTCGCCGTCCACGATCCTGCTCGCGGCGTGGCTGACCCTGGCTCTGGATGCGCCCGTGACCATCGTCGCGGACCCCGCCGGGACCGGGATCCGCCGCGTCCGCCTCACCCGACGCAGCGGCGACGTCCAGCTCTACCGGCCCGGCCTGTCCATCGCCGAACTCACCCAACCCGGCCAGCCCGCCCAACGCATCTCCCTCCCGCGCCGCAGCCTCAAAGACTGCCTCGCCGAAGAACTCCGCCGCCTCGACCCCGACGAAGTCTTTGGAGAAGTGATTACTATTGGACTTCCACGTACCAATCTAAGGAGCGTCCGGCCCAGTGAGCGTTGAGCCCAGAGTAAGCATCCACCCTGATTCGTCTGTCCTGATGGCTGCCATCGCGGCGCGCCTGATCACCAAGCTGGTGGACGTTCAGGACAAGTACGGTGATGCCACAGTGGTGCTGACGGGTGGCACGGTTGGTATCGGTACTCTGAAGGCCGTGGCGGACTCTCCGGCGGCGCCCGCGGTCGATTGGTCGAAGGTCAATTTTTGGTGGGGTGATGAGCGGTTCGTCGCTGCGGATGATCCCGACCGGAATACCAGGCAGGCATTTGATGCCCTGCTGGCGCATATTCCCGTTGATCCGGCCAGGATCAACGAGCCGGCGTCCACGGACGACTTTGGCACTCCCGAGGAAGCGGCGGAGGACTACGCCAGGCGCCTGCGGGAGGCAGCCGCGGCCGAGCACGCTGCAGACATGTCGGATGAACGGCCCGATGAGGCAGGGCAGCTCCCCCGGCTGGACGTGGTGTTGCTTGGGGTCGGCCCGGACGCCCACGTGGCTTCCTTGTTCCCTGAGCAGGGCGGAATCCGGGAGAAGGAGCGGACGGTGGTGGGGGTACGAAACTCCCCCAAGCCGCCGCCGCAGCGGATTTCCCTGACCCTGCCTGCCATCAACACGGCCGCTGAGGTCTGGATGGTGGTGGCCGGAGAGGACAAGGCCGGGGCCGTTGGCCTGGCGCTGGCCGGTGCCAACCCGGTGCAGGTGCCTGCGGCGGGGCCCCGCGGAACTTCCCGCACGCTGTGGCTTATTGATGAAAACGCTGCATCAAGGGTCCCTCAGCAGCTCGTCCGGAAGGACGCCGCTGGCGCGTAGTTTTTCGAGCGCTCCGGCCAGGACATCTTCGGCGTCCTGGTCGGAGCGCCGCTCTTTAACGTACTCGAGGTGGCTTTTGTAGCCCTCGTCGAACTGTTCGTCTTGAGCAGCTTCCTGGCCGTCCCGCGACGCCGGTGCACCGCACCGCCGGCAGTCCCAGCTGGCGGGGATCTGCTCATCAGGCAGTCGGAGAAAAACGAGGTGTGTCTCATGGCCCTTGGCACACCAATAGGTGACCCGGATCCTGGGTAGTCTTTCGCCGGAGGCCGCTTCGGACTGGTTCTTGGGACCGGTACCTTCGGTAACACCTACCCTGGTGCCGCGGAACGCTGACGCACTATGGACCATCGGGACTCCTGGCTGCTTAAACGACACTGTTTAAACGAAACTGTGGCTGTTGGAAGCCAACAGCCACAGTCTAGTTCGGAGATTCCCGTGGGGGCAGTGCCGCGCCACGATCCGTTTGAAGTTCTAGGAGTCGCCTGCCCCGCTGAACCGCATCAGCAGCCCCAGGGCGATGATCACGACGCCCCACGTGACGCCCAGGACAACGGTGAACCTGTTGAGGTTCCGCTCCGCCACGCCCGAGGAGCTTAGGCCGGAACTCATACCGCCGCCGAACATGTCAGACAGCCCGCCGCCCCGTCCCTTGTGAAGCAGGATGAGCAGTGTCAGCAGAAGGCTGGTGATGCCCAGGAGAATCTGCAGAATGACATGAAGAACGTCCACGACGGCCTTTCAGAAGATTGGAATGACGGGAGCCGGGTGCTGCAGACGGACTAGTCCGTCAGCAGGTGACTCTCGAACCTGACAATATTAGCAAACTCCGCGGGGTCCAGGCTGGCCCCGCCCACCAACACGCCGTCAACGTCCCGTTCGTTCAGGATTGCAGCAACGTTGTTTGCCTTGACCGAGCCGCCGTAGAGCAGCCGGATCTTCGCCGCAACGTCATCGCCGAAGATGGTGGCGAGTTCGGCACGGATGGCCGCGCACATTTCCTGGGCATCTTCCGGTCCCGCCACTTCCCCGGTGCCGATGGCCCAAACAGGCTCGTAAGCCACTACGAGCTCGGCAGCCTGTTCGTCGCTGAGGCCGGCAACGTCGGCGCGCAACTGGGTAAGGGTGTGCTCCACGTGGTTACCGGCCTGCCGGATTTCCAGTCCTTCACCGACGCACAGCACCGGGGTAACAGCATGCTTGTACGCGGCCTTGACCTTGGCGTTGAGTACCTCGTCCGATTCTTTGTGGATGGTGCGGCGTTCGCTGTGTCCCACCAGCACGTAACGGCATCCCAGCTTGTTCAAGAACTGGCCGGAGATGTCGCCGGTGTAGGCTCCGGAGTCGAACTGGGAGAGGTCCTGCCCACCATAGGCGATGTCCAGTTCGTCGCCCTGGACCAGGGTCTGCACACCGCGGAGGTCGGTGAATGGCGGAAAGACCGCAACCTCCACACGGTTGTAGTCGTGCTTGGCGTCGGAGAGCGTCCAGGCCAGTTTCTGCAGGAGGGTGATGCCCTGGACATGGTCCATGTTCATCTTCCAGTTGCCCGCAATGAGAGGCGTGCGGTCAAAAGCGCCGTTCGTTGACGTAGTCACGTGTTCTCCAAAAGTCTTGATATGTATGCGGCCGGCAGGGTGCCCGCGGGCACACTGCCGGCCGGAGGACTTGGCAGCCCAGGTTCCTAGCGGTCCAGGACGCTGAGTCCCGGGAGTTCCTTGCCTTCAAGATATTCCAGGCTGGCGCCGCCGCCGGTGGAAATGTGGCCGAACTGGTCATCCGCGAAGCCCAGGGTGCGCACTGCTGCGGCCGAGTCTCCGCCGCCCACTACTGTGAACGCGTCAGCTTCGGTCAGGGCCTTGGCTACGGCACGGGTTCCACCGGAGAACGCTTCGAACTCGAAGACGCCCATGGGCCCGTTCCAGAAGACCGTCTTGGCCCCCTTGATCCGGTCTGCGAAGGCTGCTGCAGAGTCCGGGCCGATGTCCAGGCCAATACCCTGTGCCCCGAAGCTGCTACCTTCGATGCCGTCCGCGGGGACGGTTTCGTGGTCTGCGTCTGCAGCAAACTTGCTGGCCACCACAACGTCGGTCGGCACGATGAATTCCGTGCCGGCGTCCGCCGCCCGCTTGAGGTAGTCCTGGACGACAGGGATCTGGTCTTCCTCCAGGAGACTGCCGGCCACGCTGTGGCCCTCCGCTGCGAGGAACGTGAACAGCATGCCGCCGCCCACCAGGATGGTGTCGGCCTTGCCGATGAGGTTGTCGATGACTGCCAGCTTGTCCGAAACCTTGGAGCCGCCGAGTACAACGACGTAGGGGCGCTGCGTATCAGCTGTCAGCTTCCGCAGAACCTCCACTTCGGTGTGCACGAGGTCGCCCTGGTAGGACGGCAGCCGCGTGGCCACGTCGTAAACGCTGGCGTGCTTGCGGTGCACCGCACCGAAGGCGTCGTCAACGTACGCTCCATTGTCGCCGGTCAGTGCCACCAGCTCATCCGCGAAGGCGCCGCGCTCGGCGTCGTCCTTGCTGGTTTCGCGGGCGTCGAAACGGACGTTCTCCAGCACGAGCACCTGGCCGTCCGTCAGGGACGCGGACAGCTCTTTGGCGGAGTTACCCACCGTGTCACCGGCGAGGGTGACGCTGAACGGGGCGAGTTCCGCCAGACGCGCCACGGCAGGCTTGAGGGAGTATTTGTCTTCGGGCGCGCCCTTGGGCCGTCCGAGGTGGGCTGTTACCAGCACGCGGGCACCGGCGTCCGTGAGCTTCGTCAGCACTGGCAGTGAGGCCTTGATACGGCCGTCGTCAGTCACTGTAGAGCCGTCGAGCGGCACATTCAGGTCACTTCTAACCAGAATGTACCGCCCGCGGACACCTTCAGCGATCAGTTCGTTGAGGGTGTGGAATGTCATGTGTCTAACCCTAGCCCAGCTTGGCTGCGACAAGCTCCGTGAGGTCCACGAGGCGGTTGGAGTAGCCCCATTCGTTGTCATACCAGGAAACAACCTTGACCTGGTTGCCGATGACCTTGGTCAGGCCGGAGTCGAAGATGGACGACGCCGGGTCCCCGACGATATCGGAGGAGACGATCGGCTCGTCCGTGTAGGTCAGGAAGCCCTGGAGCGCCTCGGATTCGGACGCCTTCTTCAGTGCGGCGTTAACTTCCTCAACGGTGGTCTCGCGCGAGACGGTGACGGTGAGGTCGGTCGCGGAACCGGTGGGAACGGGTACCCGGATGGCGTAGCCGTCCAGCTTGCCCTTCAGCTCTGGAAGGACCAGGCCGATTGCCTTGGCCGCACCCGTGGAGGTGGGGACCATGTTAATGGCTGCGGCACGGGCGCGGCGAAGGTCCTTGTGCGGTCCGTCCTGAAGGTTCTGGTCGGCGGTGTAGGCGTGGATGGTGGTCATCAGGCCGCGCTCGATGCCGAACTCGTCATTGACGACCTTGGCCAGCGGGCCCAGGCAGTTGGTGGTGCAGGAAGCGTTGGAGATGATGTGGTGCGCGGCGGAGTCGTAAAGGTTGTCGTTGACTCCCATCACGATGGTGATGTCCTCGTCCGAGGCGGGGGCGGAGATGAGGACCTTCTTGGCACCGGCGTCGATGTGCTTCTGCGCGTCGGCTGCCTTAGTGAAGAAGCCGGTGGACTCGATGACGATGTCTACGCCGAGTTCGCCCCAGGGAAGCTTGGCAGGATCGCGCTCGGCGAGGACCTTGACCACATTGCCGTTGACGACGATGTTGCCGTCCTTGACCTCGATGGTTTCCTTCAGGCGGCCGCCGACGGAGTCGTACTTGAACAGGTGGGCCAGTGCCTCAGGGCTGGTGAGGTCGTTGACTGCCACGATCTCAAGGTCCGCGCCCTGTGCGAGTGCTGCGCGGAAGTAGTTGCGGCCGATGCGGCCAAAGCCGTTGATACCAATACGGGTCGTCACTTTTTCAGTCTCCTTGGTGCTTGATGAAGCACAACTAGTTGAGCGGGCGTTGAAGCCAACTAACAGATCCCGCACGCCATTGGGCAGAGATGATTAACAGAACGGAGGGCGACCAGCCACGTTGCTGAAGGCTGACCGCCTTCCGTGATCCATCTTACGTTTAAGTGGGTCCACCCCCGCAAGTGCGGGGGTGGACCTTCCACAATCCAGCCGAAATCACGCCGAAATGTGAAGTTTGTTACACGCGCATGTACTGCGCGTCACTACGGCAGGGTGATGAGACCCGTGGCGTTGGTGCGCGCAGCGTCGAAGCGCTTCGCGACGTCGGCCCAGTTCACGATGTTCCAGAAGGCCTTGACGTAGTCAGCCTTGACGTTGACGTAGTCCAGGTAGAAGGCGTGCTCCCACATGTCCAGCATGAGCAGCGGCGTGGTGCCAAGTGCCACGTTGCCCTGCTGGTCGTAGAGCTGTTCGATGACCAGGTTGCCGCCGATGGGCTCGTAGCCCAGGAAGCCCCAGCCGGATCCCTGCAGCCCGAGGGCCGCTGCGGAGAACTGGGCACGGAAAGCGTCGAAGGACCCGAAGGCGTCGTCGATGGCTGCGGCCAGTTCGCCTTCGGGCTTGTCGCCGCCGTCCGGGGACAGGTTCTTCCAGAACACCGAGTGGTTGACATGGCCGCCGGTGTGGAACGCGAGATCCTTGGACAGGCGGTTGATGTTGGCGAAGTCGCCCTTATCGCGTGCTTCGGCCAGCTGCTTCAGCGCGTTGTTGGCGCCGGCAACGTAAGTTGCATGGTGCTTGCTGTGGTGCAGCTCCATGATGCGCGCTGAAATGTGCGGCTCAAGCGCGGCGTAGTCGTAGTCAAGTTCGGGCAGTACGTACTCGGTCACAAAATCCTCCAATATCGTGGACGGGTTCGTCCGGTTTGCTAACTCTCGGATTGTGCATCCGGATGACGGGCATCCGGAAGATCTGGGTGAACGCTCTGATTCTAGGGCGCCGCTACTCGTCCAGCATTTCAGGCGTCACATTGGCGTCCGTGCCGGGGATGCCGAGGTCGATGGCGCGTTTGTCAGCCATGGCAAGCAACCTGCGGATTCGGCCGGCGATGGCGTCCTTGGTCATCACAGGATCGGCCAGGCGCCCCAGCTCGTCCAGGCTTGCCTGCTTGTGGGCCACCCTGAGTTCGCCGGCGTATTTGAGGTGGTCCGGGACGTCGTCGCCAAGGATCTCCAGGGCACGGTCAACCCGGGCACCTGCCGCGACGGCTGCCTGGGCGGAGCGGCGCAGGTTGGCGTCATCGAAGTTCGCGAGGCGGTTGGCGGTGGCACGGACCTCCTTGCGCATCCGGCGCTCCTCCCAGACCATCAGGGCGTCGTGGGCGCCCATGCGGGTGAGCAGCGCAGCGATGGTGTCGCCGTCGCGGATCACGACGCGGTCCACTCCCCTGACTTCGCGGGCTTTTGCCTGGATGCCGAGGCGGCGGGCGGCACCTACAAGGGCGAGTGCTGATTCGGGGCCCGGGCAGGTGACTTCCATGGACGACGATCGGCCCGGCTCGGTGAGGGAACCATGGGCCAGGAAGGCGCCGCGCCACACGGCCTCAGCATCGGCGGCAGACCCATTGACCACGGCTGACGGCAGGCCGCGTACCGGACGCCCGCGGCCGTCCAGGAGCCCGGTCTGCCGCGCCAGTGATTCACCGTCCCTGACTACTCGCACCACGTAGCGGCTGCCGCGGCGCAGGCCGCCGCCGGATACCACGATGATTTCGCTCTGGTGCCCATAAACCTCGGCGATGGCTGCACGCAGACGGCGGGCCGTGGACGCGAGGTCCACTTCCGCCTCGATCACGATACGGCCGGAGATGATGTGCAAGCCGCCGGCGAACCTGAGCATCGCCGAGACCTCAGCCTTGCGTACCGAAGATTTCTTGATGTCCAGCCGGGACAGTTCTTCCTTGACCGATGATGTCAGTGCCATGGCACCTTCCTAACTGTTCCCAAAAATGTCGTGGTACGCCGCTGCCAGACGCAATGGGTCATGGACGGGTCGGCGGCCCGACGCCCCCACTTTACCCAAGACAACCTCGGCGCCGATCATCGCGGCCGCTTTCTCGAATTCTTCCCGGTCGGGCACCGAGGCGGGATCGGCCAGGACGACGTCGATACTGAAGTCCGGCGCGTACCGGCGCAGGGCGTGGAGGTGGTCGGCTGCCGTCATGCCGGTGGTCTCTTTGGTGTCGGTGGCCAGGTTCATGGTCAGGCAGCGTTTGGCTGCGGTCGCACTGAGGGCGTCGCGCATTTCCGGGAGCAGCAGGTGCGGCAGTACGGAGGTGTACCAGGACCCGGGCCCGAGAATGATCCAGTCGGCCAGTTCGATGGCTGTCAGGGCCTCGGTGCATGCATGCGCATCTTCGGGCAGGAGCCTGACCTGTTCCAGCGAACCTGCCACGGCACAGCGCGCCTGCCCGCTGACCGTCTGCAGGACCGATTCGCCGTCAGGTGAGGTGACGCGGATGTCGCCCTCGATGGTGAGCGGCACGGTGGACATCGGCAGGACCTGTCCACGCGCCCCCAGCAGCGCACCGGCCCACTTAAGGCCCGCCACGGCGTCGCCAAGCAGTTCCCAAAGGGTAACAATGAGGAGGTTTCCGGTTGCGTGGTCATCGAGGGACCCGCCGCTGCCCTTCCCGGGCCGGAAGCGGTGCTGCATCACGTCCCGCCAGGTGCGGCCCCAGTCCGTGTCGTCGCACAATGCGGAGAGCGCCATGCGCAGGTCTCCGGGCGGGAGGACGCCGTACTCTTCGCGCAGACGCCCGGATGACCCGCCGTCGTCTGCCACCGTGACGATGGCGGTCAGTTCGGTGGTGAGCAGCCGCAGGGCTGACAGCGATGCTGACAGACCGTGGCCGCCGCCGAGCGCCACCACGTTAGGACCCTTGTCCTGCTGGCCGCCTGCCGTTCCGCTGGAAAGCGGTATCAACGGCAGCGGCCCGGTAAGCATCCCCATTACTCGCGGCCCAGGTCCCGGTGTGTTGTGGTGACCGTTACGCGGGGATACTGCGCCAGTTTCTTGGAAAGCTCGACGGCGACCGCTACCGAGCGGTGCTTGCCGCCGGTGCAGCCCACGGCAATGGTGGCGTAGTGCTTGTTTTCGCGCCGGTACCCGTCAAGGACCGGCTCCAGCGCCAGCACGTAGCGGTCCACGAAATTTTTGACACCTTCGGCTTCCAGGACGTAATCGCTGACGTCCTGGTCCAGGCCGGTGTGGGGGCGCAGCTGCGGCACCCAGTGCGGATTCGGGATGAACCGGACGTCCGCGACGTAGTTGGAGTCAACCGGCAGGCCGTATTTGAAGCCGAAGCTCATCACGTTGAGCCTGAGGGCCACCGGGCCGGTCTCGCTGAAAAGTTCCGTGATGGCCGTCGCCAAGCCGTGGACGTTGTAATCGGAGGTGTCCAGAACGACGTCGGAGCTTTCCCGCAGCTCCTTCAGCACCTCACGCTCGGCTGCTATGCCGTCGAGGATCCGGCCGCCCCCTTGGAGCGGATGGGGCCTGCGGCCCTGCTCGAAGCGGCGGACCAGGACGTCGTCGTTGGCGTCCAGGAACAAGACCCGGAATGTCACCCCGCTTGCGGCGAGGGCACCAAGCGTGGCCCGCATATCGGCAAAAAGACCCTTGCTGCGGACGTCCATCACCACAGCCAGGCGCGGAATGGACTGCGGTGCATGGGACACCAGTTCAGCGAGGGTGCCCAGCATCTGCGGCGGCAGGTTCTCGACGACATACCACCCGTGGTCCTCCAACGCGTCCGCGGCAGTGCTGCGCCCCGCCCCGGACATGCCCGTGACCACCAGCAGCTCCGCTTCGAGAGGCTTGATCGGCGTCATGCCGTCCTGCCCCGTCCCGGATTCCGCCGTTGAATCTGCCATTCGTTCCGCCCCGTTCCTGTCCTGGTCCAGCATGCAACCGCGTCGGCGGAAACCTGCGTTCCTTACCCTACCTAGGTTTCAATGATTTCGCCGGTGGTCATGTTGATGGCCGGAACCGTCCCGCCCGCAGTTTCCTCCGCATTGAAGTGGGATACGATGGCGCTGGCCAGGGACGGACCGATGCCTTTGGCGGCCGTGAGCTCAGCCTCGGTGGCAGACTTCACGCCCTTGATGGAGCCGAAGTGGGCCACCAGGGCCTTGCGCTTGGACTCCCCCAGGCCCGGCACCCCATCCAAGGCCGAGAGGGTCATGGCCTTGCCGCGCTTCTGCCGGTGGAAGGTGATGGCGAAGCGGTGCGCTTCGTCACGGATCCGCTGCAGCAGGTACAGGCCCTGGGACGTCCGGGGCAAGATCACCGGGAAGTCACTGTCAGGAAGCCAAACTTCCTCCAGGCGCTTGGCCAGGCCCACCACGTATACGTCGTCGATGCCGAGCTCCGCCAGCGCCCGGGCAGCGGCGTTCACCTGGGGCTGGCCGCCGTCCACCACCACCAGGTTCGGCGGGTAGGCAAATTTTGCCCGCGGCGCGGCTGTGGTGGTGTCAAGGACCGCGGCATCGCCCGCCGCATCCAGTGCCGCCTGGTGCCCCTTGAGTGCGGCGGCTTCAACCTGCGCCGACTTGTCCTGCACGTAATAGCGGAAGCGCCTGGTCAGGACATCGTGCATCGCAGCGGTGTCGTCCGCCGCCGCGGGCCCGGTGACGGAGAATTTGCGGTAGTCGGACTTCTTGGGAAGGCCGTCCTCCACCACCACCATGGAGGCCACCACGTTGGTACCTTGGACGTGGGAGACGTCATAGCACTCGATCCGCAGCAGCGGCACGGGCAGGTCCAGGGCTTCCTGCAACTCCTGGAGTGCCTGCGAACGGACTGTCAGGTCGCCTGCCCGCCGCGTCTTGTGCAGTTTCAGCGCGTGCTCGGCGTTCTCGCGGACCGTGGACATCAGCGCAGCTTTGTCGCCGCGCTGCGGCACCCGGATGTCCACCTTGGCTCCACGGAGGCCACCCAGCCATTCGGTCAGCTCGGCCGCGTTGCTGGGCGCCACCGGGACAAGGACTTCGCGCGGCAGCCGGCCATGGCTGTCGCTGTCCTCCCCGTAAACCTGCTGGAGCAGGTGCTCCACCAGGTCGGGAGTGGTGGAGTCTTCGACTTTTTCCACAACCCAGCCCCGCTGGCCACGGACCCGGCCGCCCCTGACGTGGAAGACCTGGACCGCGGCCTCGAGTTCGTCCTCGTGCAGGGCGAAGACATCGGCATCGGTGTCTTCGGCGAGCACTACTGCGTTGCGTTCAAAGACTTTCCGTAAGGCGGAGATGTCATCCCGGAGCCGGGCCGCACGCTCGTAGTCGAGAGTGGATACCGCTTCGGCCATCTGTTTTTCGAGTTTTGCGATGAACCGCTTGGCTTCGCCGCCCATGAAGGCACAGAAGTCCTCGGCCAGGGCGCGGTGTTCCTCCGGAGTCACCCGGCCGACGCAGGGCGCGGAGCACTTGTCGATATAACCCAGGAGGCAGGGCCGGCCGCTGGCCTGGGCCCGCTTGAGCACCCCTGCGCTGCAGCTGCGCACGGGGAAGACGCGCAGGAGCGTATCCATGGTTTCCCTGATGGCCCCGGCGGTATAGGGACCGAAGTAGCGGGTCCCCTTGCGTCGGTCGCCCCGCATTACCTGGACCCTGGGCAGCTTCTCGCTCATGGTCAGCGCCAGGTAGGGATAGGTTTTATCGTCGCGGAAAACGACGTTGAAGCGGGGCTTGAATTCCTTGATCCAGGTGTATTCGAGCTGCAGGGACTCCAGCTCGCTTCCCACCACGGTCCACTCCACGCTGCTGGCCGCATAGACCATTGCATGGGTCTTCGGCAGCAGGCCCGCCGGGTTCGCGAAGTAGGAGTTCAGGCGGGAGCGGAGGTTTTTTGCCTTGCCGACGTAGATGACCCGGCCATGGGGATCACGGAACCGGTACACCCCGGGGTTGGTGGGAATTTCACCCGTCTGAGGCCTGTAAGTTGCTGGATCTGCCACTACTTAATTCTACTGATCCTTAGTCCGTCGCCTTGCTCTGGTTGTAGCTGGTGGAACGTTCCTGGCCGCTGAGTTCGGCGATGGCGTCCATGATCCGGTCCGTCACCTGCCGGCGTGCCGGCAGTGAATGGTCCGGGCCGGTCTTGTCGAAGTACAGGGGTTCACCAACCTTCATGGTGAAATGATGCGGCTTAAAGCCCTTCTCACCGGCCGGCTGCAGGTTCTCCGTCCCGATCAGTCCAACGGGAATCACGGGAGCTCCGGTTGCCAGGGCGAGCCAGCCCACGCCCGTGCGCCCGCGGTAGAGGATACCGTCCCGTGAGCGTGTGCCTTCAGGGTAGATGCCAATGCCGTTGCCCGCCTCGAGGATGTCCAGAAGGGTTTTGAGTGCCTGGACACTTGCCGCCTGCTCGCCGCGTTCCACGGGGATTGAGCCCACAGACTCGAAGAACGACTTCATGACCTTCCCCTTCACGCCACCTGTGGTGAAGTACTCGGCCTTGGCGAAGAAGGCCACCGGTCGCGGCATCAGTGCCTGGACAATGACGCTGTCAAAGAAGGAAAGATGATTCGGGGCCACAATGAAGGGCCCCTCTTTGGGAACGTTTTCAAGGCCGACGACGGTGGGCCGGCAGGTGCCCGCGACGAGTCCGCGGAATGTCCAGCGGACCGCCTCAAACAATGCCATCGTTGCGCACCTCACTCATCGCAGCGGTGTGGATGGAATCGAGCCGTTCGATGGCATTGACCATTTCAGCAGTATCTTCCACCACCGTGATGGCACCGGCTACCTCCAGTTCGCCGTCGGGGGCGAAACCCCAACGCACGCCGATGCAGTCGAGCCCATTTGCGATGGCGCCGGCCACGTCCTGGGCGCGGTCCCCCACCATCACGGCGTGGTGGGTGGAAAGATCAGCCAGGGCGGCAGCAATGATGTCCGCTTTGCCGACAGGACCGTCGGTGGATGACTCGTCATCCAAGGATCCCCTGATCGTATGGAACAGGCCGGCGATGCCGTGGTGTTGCAACACGATGTGCGCCAGCCCTTCGGGTTTCTGGGTTGCGACGGCCACCGGCCTGCCCGCTTCCGCAAATCCCTCCAGCACAGCCTTGATCCCGGGGTAAAGGCGGCTCTGCGCAATGCCCGTCGCCAGGTAGTGCTGCCGGTATAGCCGGATGACGCTGGCCAGCTTCTCCGCCGGCACCATGGCAACACTGAGGAGCGAATCGCTGAGCTTGGGGCCAATCATTGCGGCCAGCAGGTCGGGGCTGGGAACCGGGAGGCCGGAGGCCACCAGAGCCGCCTCGATGCCGCCGGTTATTCCGCCTGCCGGATCGACAAGAGTGCCGTCCAGGTCAAAGATCACGGGCACTGTTGTTTGAGTCACCGGCTTAGTTTCTCACGACACCGCGCATGGCTGAAACTCGCATGCCCGACACGGCATACATGCATGTGGACGGGCACTCAGGCCAAAATCTCCGCGAGGAACGAGGCCGTGTGGCTCGTGGTGGAGTTCGCCACCTGCTCGGGGGTACCCGTAGCTACCACCTGGCCGCCTCCTGAGCCGCCGTCCGGGCCCAGATCCACGATCCAGTCGGCGCTCTTGATCACGTCAAGGTTGTGCTCGATGGTGATCACGGTGTTTCCCTTGTCCACGAGGCCTTGCAACACCATCAGGAGCTTCCGGATGTCCTCGAAGTGCAGGCCCGTGGTGGGTTCGTCGAGAACGTACACGCTGCGCCCGTTGGACCGCTTCTGCAATTCCGCCGCCAGCTTGACGCGCTGCGCCTCGCCACCTGACAGTGTGGTGGCGGGCTGCCCGAGCCGGACATAGCCCAGGCCAACGTCCACCAGGGTGTTCAGGTGGCGGGCGATGGGCGAGAAGGCTGCAAAGAACTCCGCTCCCTCCTCGATGGGCATGTTCAGGACATCGGCGATGGTTTTACCCTTGTAGTGGACCTCGAGCGTTTCCCGGTTATACCGGGCACCATGGCACACTTCGCACGGCACATAAACGTCCGGCAGGAAGTTCATCTCGATCTTGAGCGTGCCGTCACCTGAACAGGCCTCGCAGCGCCCGCCCTTGACGTTGAACGAGAACCGGCCCGGCAGGTAACCGCGGACCTTCGCCTCGGTGGTCTCCGCGAAAAGCTTGCGGATGTTGTCAAACACGCCGGTGTACGTGGCCGGGTTGGACCGGGGGGTGCGACCGATCGGGCTCTGGTCCACGTGGACCACCTTGTCGAGGTGCTCCAGGCCCTGGATGCTCTTGTGGCGTCCGGCAACCTGCTTGGCACCGTTGAGCTTGTTGGCCAGCACCTTGTAGAGGATCTCGTTGACCAGGGTGGACTTGCCGGAGCCGCTGACGCCGGTTACTGCGGTAAAGAGCCCCAGCGGGAACGCCGCATCCACGTTGACCAGGTTATTTTCCCGGGCGCCGATGACCTTGAGCTCGCGCTTCTTGTCGTATTTGCGCCGCTTTTTGGGAACGTCGATTTTCTTGCGGCCGGACAGGTAATCGCCGGTCAGTGAGTTGGTGTTCTCGAGCAGCTCCTTGTAGGAACCCGAATGCACCACCTGGCCGCCGTGCTCGCCGGCACCGGGACCGATGTCCACAATCCAGTCAGCCACATGGATGGTGTCTTCGTCGTGCTCCACCACTATGAGGGTGTTCCCCATGTCCCGCAGCCGGGTGAGGGTTTCGATGAGCCGGCGGTTGTCCCGCTGGTGGAGGCCGATAGAGGGCTCGTCGAGGACGTACAGGACCCCTACCAGTCCGGAGCCGATCTGCGTGGCGAGCCGGATGCGTTGGGCTTCACCGCCGGACAGGGTCGCGGAGGGCCGCTCGAGGTTGAGGTATTCGAGCCCGACGTCGAGCAGGAAGGTCAGCCGGGCTTGGATCTCCTTGAGCACCTGATGGGCGATCTGGGCTTCCCTGCCGGTCAGTACAAGGTTGTTCAGGAAGTCAGCGCAGGTTCGCATGGGCATGGCGGCGACGTCGGCGATGGACTTGCCATTGATCAGCACGGACAGCGAAGCGGGGTTCAACCGGGCGCCGTTGCAGGCCGGGCAAGGGATCTGCCGCATGTATTCTTCGTAGCGGTCGCGTGCCCATTCAGAATCCGTTTCGCCGTGCTTCCGGTGGACATACTGGATGGCGCCTTCGAAGCCGGTGCTGTACTTGCGTTCACGTCCGAACCGGTTCTTGTACTGCACCACCACCTTGTGGTCTTTTCCGTGCAGCACGGTCTGGCGGACGTCCTTGCCCAGCTTCTCCCAGGGCGTGACCATGGAGAAGCCCAGTTCCTTGGCCAGGCCTTCCAGCAGGCGGTTCCAATACTCAGTGGTGGCCGTTCCCAGTGACCAGGGCGCGATGGCACCTTCAGACAGCGACAGCTCCGGGTTGGGGACGATCAGGTCTTCATCCACCTCCAGCCGCGTGCCGATGCCGCTGCAGGCCGCGCAGGCACCGAACGGATTGTTGAAGGAGAACGAGCGCGGCTCGATCTCGTCGATGGCCAGGGGATGCTCGTTGGGGCAGGCCAGGTTCTCCGAGAAGGCCCGAAGCCTGCCAGGGGCGTCGGCATCCACGTCCACGAACTCCGCCAGCACGCGGCCTTCGGCGAGGCCCAGCGCCGTCTCGACCGAATCGGTGAGGCGCTGGCTGATGCCTTCCTTGACCACCAACCGGTCAACCACCACTTCGATGGTGTGTTTGAACTGCTTCCCGAGTTTCGGCGGCTCACTGAGCTGGATGAGCTCACCGTCCACCCTGGCGCGGGAGTAGCCCTTGGCGGTCAGTTCCTTGAAGAGGTCGACGAATTCGCCCTTGCGTCCCCGGACTACCGGCGCCAGGACCTGGAACCGGGTGCCATCTTCAAGCTCGAGCAGCTGGTCCACAATCTGCTGCGGTGTCTGCCTGGCGACGACCTCACCACAGACGGGGCAGTGCGGCCGTCCGACGCGCGCCCACAGCAAGCGCATGTAATCATAAATTTCGGTGATGGTACCCACCGTGGAGCGCGGGTTCTTGCTGGTGGACTTCTGGTCGATGGAAACGGCCGGAGAGAGCCCCTCGATGAAGTCGACGTCCGGCTTGTCCACCTGGCCCAGGAACTGCCGGGCGTAGGCCGACAGCGATTCAACGTAGCGCCGCTGGCCCTCGGCAAAGATGGTGTCGAACGCCAGGGACGACTTTCCGGATCCGGACAGCCCCGTGAAGACGATCATGGCGTCGCGGGGCAAGTCCAGGTCCACGTTCCGCAGGTTGTGCTCCCGCGCTCCCTTGACGACGAGGCGGGACAGGTCAGGGCGGGCAGGCGTGGCTCCGCCCTGGACAATGGTGACGGGGACGGATTCGACTGCTGTTTCTTCAGCTACGGCTTTAGGCACTTACTAATGCTAATCGAAAACTTCTTCGAATTTCCATGCGGGTAGGTCAGTGGGCGTCGTAGGCGGCCGCCAGCAGCTTGACTGCTTCGGCAAACGTGGCCCCCTGGGCCCTGGCCACCGACGCATAGATGTTGGCGGCGGCAGAGAGCGCATCCGACCGCTCATCACGCGCGCTGACGACGGTGCCGTTCCGGCCCTTGGTGGTCACCACGCCGGCTGCCTCGAGCTCCTTATAAGCACGTGCCACCGTGTGAGGGGCCACGTCAAGCAGTTCCGCCAGTGCACGGACCGCCGGGAGCCTGGTGCCCGGGGGCAGGTCACCGCTGTCCGCCAGGCGGATCACCTGCAGCCGGAGCTGTTCAAAGAGTGCCACCGTGCTGGCTTGGTTGGGCTTCCAGGTCCCCGGGAACGCAGCCACGGGAGTCACCGCCCTGCCTCCAGGGTTCCTGCCCGGCCGGCGAACTGGGCCTTGTACAGCCTTGCGTAATGGCCGTTGGCAGCCAGCAAGTTCTGATGGGTACCTTGCTCTGCGATGCGTCCGTGATCCATGACCAAGATTAGATCAGCGTCCCGCACCGTAGACAAACGGTGGGCTATGACAAAACTTGTCTTGCCTCGCCGCAATCTCTGCATGGCCTGCCGGATGAGCACTTCGATCCGCGAATCGACTGAACTCGTGGCTTCATCGAGGATCAGCACCCCACGGTCCGCGAGCTGCGCCCGGGCAATCGCGATGAGCTGGCGTTGCCCGTGGCTCAGCGGCTCGCCGCCGCTGTCCAGGACTGAGTCGTAGCCGGCCGGCATCGATCGCACGAAGTGGTCCAGGTGGCTGGCCTCCGCGGCCGCGATTACCTCAGCGTCTGTGGCGCCGGGCCGGCCGTACTCGATGTTCTCCCTGATGGTGCCGGCAAACAGCCAGGCATCCTGGAGCACTACCCCGAAACCCTCACGCAGGGTATCCCGGGGAATGGCGGCGATGTCTGTTCCGCCGATGGTGATCCGTCCTGCGCCAGGTTCGTAGAACCGCATGAGCAGGTTCACAATCGTGGTCTTACCGGCGCCGGTGTGCCCGACGATTGCCACGGTCTGGCCAGGCTCCACCGTAAACGTGAGGTCACGGATAACCGGTTCCTGCGCGTAGCCAAAGGTGACGTGGTCAAAAACGATGCGTCCGCCCAACCTGGCGTGTGGGCCGGCTTTTTCGGGCTCAGCAGGAATCTCTTCGGCGTCAAGGAGCTCGAAGACGCGGTGGGCCGAAGCCGCACAGGACTGAATGACGTTCAGCATGCCGCCGACCTGACTGACGGGCTGCGTGAACAAACGGCTGAATTGGATAAACGCCAGGATGCCGCCGATGGTCATGGCACCGAGGGTGACCTCGAACGCGCCCACCACTGCGACTGCAATGTAAGTCAGATTGGAAATCAGGATCATGAGCGGCTGCACCAGCCCCGAAGAATATTCGGCGAGGGCGGAGGCCCGGGCCAGGCGGGCGTTGCTCGCACGGAAGACCACCGCTGCCTGGTCTTGGTGTCCAAAGGCCATGATGACCTCATGGCCGGTGATGAATTCCTCCACGTGCGCATTCAGTGCGCCGGTTTCGGTCCACTGGCTCGCGAAATGTGCTTGGGATTTGCGGGCCACCAGAACCGTGATCAAGGTGGACACCGGCACTGAGACGAGGGCAATCAATGCAAGGAGGGGAGATATCCAGAGCATCATGGCCAAAGCACCGGACAGCATCAGAACGGAGATGATCAGTTGTGTCAGGACCTGGCTCAGCGACTGCGAGATGTTATCTATGTCGTTGGTGACCCGGCTCAGGACATCGCCGCGGGACTTCTCGTTAAAGTAGGTGGAGGGAAGCCGGTGCAGCTTTTCCTCCACCGCTGCGCGGAGGCTGTGCATCAGGCCCTGGACCGAGCCCGCGGTCAGCTTTCCCTGAATCCAGTTGAAAAGTGAAGCCCCGACGTACATCAAGGCGACGACTGCAAGCAGACGTCCCAGCCGCTCCTGCTCGAACACGCCGCTGTAAACCCCGTCGACCACGATATCCGTGGCATCACCGAGGTAGTTCGGGGCCGCCACGTTCAGGCCGGCAAAGCAGCATGTGGCTACTACAGCACCAAGCATCCGCCATCTGAACGGGTGCAGCAGGCTGAGCAGTCGGCGGGCAGCCGGCCAGAACGCTTTACTTCCTCCTCCCGCGAGCGGTCCGGTCACGGCAGGCTCTCCAGCGCCAATTGCGACTCGGCGATTTCCCGGTAGGTCGTGGAGGTTTCCAGCAGCTCAAGGTGGGTCCCCTGCGCGACCAGCCGTCCGTCGTCGAGCACCAATATCCGGTCCGCGCCCGCGACGGTGGAGATCCGTTCGGCGACCACGATTACGACGGCATCGGTCAGGGTGTCCGCCAGGGCGTCCCGGAGCCGGTTCTCCGTGCCGAAATCGAGCGCGGAAAAACTGTCATCAAAAAGGTAGATGGGCGCCTGCCGGACCAGTGCGCGGGCGATGCAGATACGTTGGCGCTGGCCGCCGGAGAGATTGGTTCCTCCTTGGCCGACTTCAGTGGCCATCCCGAGGGGCAGGTCGCGGACGAACCCTGCGGCCTGGGCCGTTTCCAATGCCTGCCACAACCGGCTGTCGCTGGCTGCAGGGTCGGCGATCCGCAGATTATGGGCGATGGTCCCGGTGAACAGATACGACCGCTGCGGAACAACAGCCATGGCCCGGCGGAGGACGTCCAACGGGACTGTACGGATATTCCGGCCGGCGATGGTGATGGTTCCGGCAGTGGCTTCAAGGAACCGGGGCAGCAGGCCGAGTAGCGTTGATTTGCCGCTGCCGGTTGAGCCAATGACGGCAACGGTGGTGCCGGGATTTGCGGTAAAGCTGATGTTTTGGAGCACCGGACTTTCGGCGCCCGGATAGGCGAAGCGGACATTCGTGAAGGTGATGCTGCCCCCGCCGATGGCTTCCCTGGCGTCCACCGTGTCGCTGCCGCTACCGCTCTGCGCGGCGTCCCTGACGGACGGTTGGGTGTTGAGTACCGCGTTGAGCCGTTCTGCACACGCCGCGGCACGCGGTGCCGTGGTCAGCACGTACATGGCCATCATGATGGCAAGAAGAATCTGCATGATGTAGGCGATGAAGGCTGTGAGGGCCCCGATGTTCATTTCTCCGGAAAACACCCGGTGTCCGCCGAACCACACCACCGCCACCGATGAGAGGTTCACCACGATCATAATGAGCGGAAGCATCGCGGCAATGAGCAGTGCTGACTGCAGGTTGTTTCCCGTCAGCTTTGTGTTTGCCCGGGCGAAACGGCGTGCTTCGTGTCCCTGCCTGACAAAGGAACGAATGACGTTGGCACCAATAATCTGCTCGCGCAGGATCTGCCCGGTCGCATCGAGCAACTCCTGGCCGTCGCGGTAGAGAGGCACCAGGCGCCGGACGATCAGGTACATGATGAGCAGGAGCACCGGCATGATGACGATGACAATGCTCGAAAGCACGATGTCCTGCTGCCAGGCAAGGTACACGCCGCCCACGGCCATGACCGGTGCCGCCATCAGCATGGTAAACACCAGGACGGCGAACGACTGGATCTGCTGGGTGTCGTTAGTTGCCCTGGTGACAAGGCTTTGGGCGCCAAAGCCTGCCACCTCCTGGGACGAAAGCGACTGAATCTTCGTGAAAACCTCACCCCTCAATTGTTGGCCGAGGGTCATAGCCACCACGGCACCGAGGTAGCCGGCGGCCACAGCCGCCGCCGCCTGGACGGCCGCCACTAAGGCCATCTCCGTGCCGAGCCGGAAAATTTCGGGGGTGTTCCCAGCCACGATGCCGTCGTCGATGATGGCGGCGTTGATGGTGGGCAGGAGCAGAATGCCAGCGGTCTGCACCAACTGCAGGGCAATGATGGCGGCAACCCGGCCCTTGTGGCCCGCCAGCAACCTCATCAATAAGGCGAAAAGCACTGCACCTCCTGGATTGGTGGGGAGACCGATGAGGTTGCGGCTTGCGGCCATCCCCAAGAGGCCGTAGGCACCTCGTCGGCGGCATCGACTTTCACTGCCGGTCACATGGCTATACGGGCTTTGTAAAGAACATCGATCGAATGGAGTTTAGGCGGTAAGTTGCTTTTGCGCTACGGCAAAGATCCGCCTGAAGGGGAAAACCGTGCCGTGGGGGGTCCCCGGGTAGGCAACCCGCAGCGCGGCAGCATATTCAGCCTCAAAGGCCCGGCCCTCCTCGACCGACAGGACCGCCAGCACCGGCCTCAGGGCCGTGCCGCGCACCCATTCGAGCACAGGGTCTGTTCCCGGGAGGACCTGCTGGTAGGTGGTCTCCCAAGCGTCCGCTGTACAGCCCGCGTCCAGCATGATGCGGAGATAGTCGGCCGGCTCCCCCACGGATTCCCCGCCGCGGAGTACGTCCTCCAAGAGGGGCCGCCAGCGGGCCGTGGCGGCCAGTTCGCGCATCAGGGTGTGGGAAGGGGCGTTGAAGTTTCCCGGCACCTGCATGCCGAACCACGTCCCGGGCCTCAGGGCCGCCAGCCAACGCTCCAGCATTTCCTGGTGCCCGGGCACCCACTGCAGCGCCGCGTTGGTGACCACCACGTTGGTTTCGGGTGTGGGCATCCAGTGGGCGATATCGGCGAGTCCAAAGGCCAGGCCGGGATGCCCTTCGGCCTGCGTGGCGGCCTTGGCCAGCATCTCGGCCGACGTGTCGAGCCCTACGACCTCTGCGTCCGGCCACCGCTGGGCAAGGGTGGCCGTCAGGTTCCCGGGTCCGCAGCCCAGATCCACCACATAGCGCGGCAGGTCGGCATGGATCCGGCCTGTCAGGTCAAAAAACGGCCGGTCGCGGTAGTCGCCGAACTGGACGTACTTCAGGGGATCCCACTTCACAGTTTCCTCCACGATCCGGTGCTGCCTGGCAGTACCGCGAGCCTAACCCCGTGGGGCCCGGATATCGGGCACGTGAGGGCACTAAGCTGGAAATCAATGAAACTCGTTGACCAGCTGCCTGTCCTGTCCGCCTCGAACCGCCCGGCCGCAGGCATCGACCCGGACGCGCTCTACAGCCGGTTCCTCGAATGGACCGAGAGCCGCGGCCTCGAGCTGTACGCGGCCCAGGACGAGGCCATTATGGAGCTGGCCACGGGCGCCAACGTCATTCTCGCTACGCCCACGGGGTCGGGTAAATCGCTGGTTGCCATCGCGGCGCATTTCCAGGCCATGGCACGGGGGCAGCGCAGCTATTACACGGCACCTATCAAGGCCTTGGTCTCCGAGAAATTCTTTGCGCTGTGCGACATCTTTGGCGCCGAAAACGTCGGCATGATCACCGGTGATTCAGGGGTCAACCAGGATGCGCCCATCATCTGCTGCACGGCAGAAATCCTCGCGAACATCGCCCTGCGAGAGGGCGAGGCCGCCGATCTTGGCTCGGTGATCATGGATGAATTCCATTTCTACTCTGACCCGCAGCGTGGCTGGGCGTGGCAGGTGCCCCTCCTGGAGCTTCCCCAGGCCCAGTTCCTCCTGATGTCCGCCACGCTGGGTGACGTCAGCCGCTTCGAGGAGGGGATCACCGAGCTCACGGGCCGCCCCACCACCACAGTCAGTTCGGCCGAGCGTCCCATTCCGCTGCACTACTACTATCACGAGACTCCGGTCCACGAGACGCTGGAGGAGCTGCTTTCCACCCGGCAGGTGCCCGTTTACGTTGTGCATTTCAGCCAGATCGAGGCCATTGACCGCGCCCAGACCCTGATGAGCATCAACGTCTGCACGCGTGAGGAAAAGGACAAAATCGCGGAGCTGATCGCCAATTTCCGTTTCGCCGCGGGGTTCGGCAAGACCCTCAACCGGCTTGTCCGCCACGGCATCGGCGTCCATCACGCCGGCATGCTGCCGAAGTACCGGCGGTTGGTGGAACAGCTCGCACAGGCCGGGCTGCTCAAGGTGATCTGCGGAACAGACACCCTGGGGGTGGGCATCAATGTGCCCATCCGTACCGTCCTGCTCACCGCGCTAAGCAAGTACGACGGCGTACGCACCCGGCTGCTCAACTCCCGGGAGTTCCACCAGATTGCCGGCCGGGCCGGTCGCGCCGGGTACGACACCGCGGGGACGGTGGTGGTCCAGGCGCCGGAGCATGTGACCGAGAACGTGAAAGCCATGGCGAAGGCCACGGCCAAGTTCGGCGATGACCAGAAGAAGCTTCGCCAGGTAGTCAGGAAGAAGCCGCCCGAGGGTTTCGTGTCGTGGGGCGAACCAACGTTCAAGCGGCTCGTCGAGTCCGTGCCGGATCCCTTGAGCTCGAGCTTCAGCGTCACGCACTCGATGCTGATGAACCTGATGGAACGGCCCGGGGACCCGTTCGCCGCGGCGCGACGGCTCCTGACCGAGAACCACGAGCCGCGATCCTCGCAGCTGCGGCTGATGAAACGCGCCCTGGGAATCTACCGTGAGCTCCTTGCCGCCGAGGTGGTGGAGCGCATTCCCGAGGCGGAACAGGGTGCAGACGGCAGGACGGTCCGGCTCACCGTCCACCTGCAGGCCAACTTTGCGCTGAACCAGCCGCTCTCGCCGTTTGCGCTGGCGGCACTGGAACTGCTTGACCCGGACTCGCCGTCGTACGCCCTGGACGTGGTATCCGTGATCGAGGCGACGCTCGAAAAGCCCCGGCAGATCCTGTCCGCCCAGCAGAAAAAGGCCCGTGGGGAAGCCATCGCGGCGATGAAGGCGGACGGCATAGAGTACGACCAGCGGATGGCGATGCTGGAGGAGGTTACTTACCCGCAGCCGCTCGCGGAAATGCTGGGCGAAGCATTCGAGGTCTACCGCAAGGCCGCACCATGGGTGGGCGACTTTGAATTGGCGCCCAAGTCAGTGGTCCGGGACATGTACGAACGAGCCATGAACTTCGGCGAGTTCGTCCAGTTTTACGGCCTGGCCCGTTCCGAAGGCATCATCCTGCGGTACCTCGCGGACTGCTTCAAGGCGCTGCGCCAGACCGTGCCGCAGGACATGCTGCGGGAGGATCTCGAGGACCTCATCGCGTGGCTTGGTGAACTGGTGCGGCAGGTGGACTCCAGCCTCCTGGACGAATGGGAGGAGCTGACCTCCGGCGCGGCACCCACCCCGCACGACGCTCCCCCTCCCCCGCCGCCGTCGCTGACCTCCAACATCCGGGCCTTCCGCGTGATGGTCCGCAACGAGATGTTCCGGCGCGTGGAACTGTTCGCCGACGAGGACGCGGCCGCGCTGGGTGAGCTCGACGCCGGCGCGGGCTGGGATGCCGACCGGTGGGAAGACGTCCTGGACGACTATTTTGACGAACACAACGACATCGGCACCGGGCCGGACGCCCGTGGCCCCGGGCTGCTCATCATCACCGAGGAACCGGGGCTCTGGAAGGTCCGGCAGATCTTCGACGATCCGGCCCGCAACCATGACTGGGGTATCTCAGCCGAGGTGGACCTGGCGGCGTCGGACGAAACCGGAACTGCCGTGGTCCAAGTCACCGATGTCAACCGGCTGTAAGTGATCGTGCCATGGACTCCGTTCCCGACCTGACCGCCAGCCTGCGGGTTTTGGACGCCTTGAGGTCCCAGCCTGCGGCGCAGTGCGAGGGACCGCGGCAGTGGTGGCACGGCCCGCTGGATGTTGAAGGCCTGGCCCTTGGCGCAGTCCAGGCGGCCGCCACGGCGCTGAACGCCCTGACGGCGGCTCCCGGGAGATATGCCGTGTCCGCAGGTTCCACGGCCGCTTCCTTCGATTCACTGGGGCACCTGCGGATCGCGGGCAAGAAAGCGGAAGGTTTCGCTGCGTTATCGGGGTTCCGCCCCACCTCGGACGGCTGGATCCGGCTCCATGCCAACTATCCGCACCACGCGGCCCGCCTCATGGCGGCGCTCTCCGCGGCCACACCACCGGACGTTGACCAAGCCCTCCTCCGCATGACGTCCCTCGGGGCGGAGGAGGCCATCACGGCGCACAACGGCGTGGCCGCTGCCGTCCGCAGGCGCGGGGATTGGCTGGCGACCCCCATGCACGCGGCGGCCGGCGCAGGGCCGTGGATCCGCATCTCCCGCCCGCCCGAACAGTCCGGACGACCCGAACAGTCCCGACGAGGCGTCGCGTTCCCGTCATGGAAGCCCTCGCCGGATCCCCGACGTCCACTGGCGGGGCTCAAGGTGCTGGATCTGACCCGCGTTATCGCCGGCCCCACCGCCACACGCCTGCTGGGAGCCCTCGGCGCCGATGTCCTGCGCGTCGACCCGCCGCACCTTCCGGAGCTGACCGATGCGTTCATTGACTCGGGCTTCGACAAACGCAGCGCAGTGGCGGACCTCCGGAATCCCGCGGCATTGGAGACCGTGAGGGGCCTCGTTGATTCCGCGGACGTGGTGGTGACCGGTTACCGGGACGGTGGGCTCGACCGGTTCGGTCTGGGGGCTGAGTCGCTGATGTCGGCCCGGCCCGGCCTTGTGGTGGTCACGCTCAGCGCCTGGGGTGACGGCGGCCCGTGGAACGGCCGGCGGGGTTTCGACAGCCTGGTGCAGGCAGCGTGCGGGATCGCTGCAAAGTACGGCCACACAGCCGGCAACGGGTGGATGCCCGGCGCACTCCCGGTGCAGGCCCTGGATCACGCTACGGGTTATGGCCTGGCGGCAGCAGCCCTCGCCTTGTTGGCCGAGAGGCGCAGCAGCGGAAATGGCGGAGTGGCCCGGCTGTCCCTGGCCCGGACCGCTGAGGAGTTGTTGCGGCTCCCGGACGTACGCGTCGCCGGTGGTAGCCTGCCTGAACCGGACTTTCACGTGCTGCAGGGCCCATACGGGAAGCTGCGCTTTGTGGGGCCACCCATTCTGGCGGACGGTGTGCCGCTTGGATATGCCGCGGGCCCGGTCCTGTACGGCAGCTCCCAGCTCCGGTGGCGGTAAGCAGGCCGGCGGCACCCTGTTCAACAGACCCCTTGTAAACTCGACCCATGAGTGTAATCCGCCCCGCCACCCGGCAAGACGTCCCCGCCATCCTGCAGATGATCCATGACCTGGCCATCTACGAGAAGGAACCGGACGCAGTCCGCAACACGCCGGAGATGCTGTCCGAGGCCCTGTTCGGCGAGAACCCCCGGGTGTTTGCCACCATGGCTGAAAACGCGGGGGGCGAGGTCCAGGGGTTTGCGCTCTGGTTCCTGAACTACTCCACGTGGGAAGGTGTCCACGGCATCTACTTGGAGGACCTCTACGTCAGCCCGCACGCCCGCGGCGAAGGCCACGGCAAGGCGCTCCTGAAGCACCTGGCCGCCACCGCCGTCGAAAACGGCTACGCCCGGGTGGAATGGAGCGTCCTGGACTGGAACGAGCCGTCCATCAACTTCTACCGCAGCCTTGGCGCCAATCCGATGGACGGCTGGTCCACCTTCCGGCTGACCGGCGACGCGCTGGAGAGCTTTGGCACCAACACGCCGGCAGCCGCACATGCCTGAACAGGACGGCGCCGCCGGAGCCCTACGCACGGTGCTCCCTGTCCGCCACAGTGTCAAGGCCCGCCACGAATTCCGGGGCATGCGCACCGCCGAGCACTACTTCACGGTGCCGCTGGACCATTTCGCGCCTGCAGCCGATGGCAGCGGCGCAGGGCCGGAGACCATCACTGTCTTCGCCCGGGAGTACGTCTCCTCGGACCACTCCGGTGCTGAGGCCGAAGACCTTCCATGGCTGCTCTTCCTCCAGGGCGGTCCCGGCGGCCGCGGCAACAGACTGGCTTCGCTGGGCGGCTGGAGCAAGGCAGCCGCCCGGGAATTCCGGATCCTCATGCTGGACCAGCGCGGCACCGGCCTTTCCGCACCCATCGACCGGAACTCCTTGCCGGTCCGGGGAACGGCCGAGGCACAGGCTGCCTATCTGGAACACTTCCGCGCCGACTCCATCGTGGCCGATGCGGAACTCATCCGTGCAGCGTTCGGCTCCGGGCCTTGGAGCATCTACGGACAAAGCTATGGCGGATTCTGCGCGCTCACGTACCTTTCCTTCGCCCCGGAAGGTGTCAAGGAGGCCCTCATCACTGGAGGCCTGGCGCCGCTGGGCGGGCCTGCGGACGACGTCTACCGCGCCACTTTTAGTCGCGTCGCGGCGCGTAACACCGAATACTTTGAGTGGTATCCGGAAGACCGCCTGGCCGTGGAGCGGATTGCCGACCACCTGCGCCTCACCGAAGAGTTCCTTCCCGACGGCGGCAGGCTGACGGTGGAACGCTTCCAGATGGTGGGCGCCTTTCTCGGCGGAAACACCCGCGTGGACGGCCTGCACTACCTCCTCGAGGGAGCCTTCACTGACACGCCGGAGGGACCCAGGCTGTCCGATACATTTCTGGACCAGGTGGAGGGAATAGTGTCGCGCCGGAGTAATCCGCTCTATGCCCTGATGCACGAGTCCATTTACGGTCAGGGCGAGCCCACCGATTGGGCCGCCTGGCGCGTATTGGACGAGTATCCGGAATTCCGCCCCGATGCGCAGCCGCTGCTGCTGACCGGCGAGATGGTGTACCCGTGGTACTTCGAGCAGGACCCGGCGCTGGAACCACTCCGGGACGTGGCCCAGTTGCTCGCCGCCAAGCCTGACTGGAAGCCGCTGTATGACCGCAATCGCTTGGCCGCCAACACCGTTCCTACGGCCGCCGCGGTCTACCGCGACGATATCTACGTGGACCGTGAACTGTCGCTGGAAACCGCTGCCGCCGTGCGCGGCCTCCAGGTCTGGGAGACGGCCGAGTTCCACCACGACGGCATCTCCGACGACGGCGAAGCCATCTTCAGCCGCCTCCTGGCGATGGTGCGCCCGGCCGGCACCACGGCTGGCGGCTGACTCGGAAGCACATGCGGCCGCTCAGCCGCCGACAGGACCGGCCGCTGAGCTGGGCAAGGAGCATAGTCCTCACCGGTCTGCTCCTACAGGGGAATTAACGCCAGCAGTCCCGGCCGCTGGGCGACCGGGACTGCTGTGACCATGCACGGCGTACTGACTACTCGGAGTCGCTGAGGCTCTTCCGGGCGTCTTCCTCGAGGCGCGGGTCCATCGGGGCTGCCTCAGCCTTGGAGCTCATGAGGCTGGCGATGACGGCAACGATGATGGTGCCGACAATAACGGCCAGGGAGACAAAGGTGGGGATCTCCGGAGCCCATTCGATGTGGTTGCCACCGTTGATGAACGGGAGTTCGTTCACGTGCATCGCGTGCAGTACCAGTTTCACACCGATGAACGCGAGGATGAAGGACAGTGCATGCTTCAGGTAGATGAGGCGGTTCATCAGCCCACCGAGAAGGAAGTAGAGCTGGCGCAGGCCCATCAGCGCGAACAGGTTCGCAGTAAACACGATGAACGGGCTCTGCGTGAGGCCGAAGATCGCGGGAATGGAGTCCACTGCAAAGAGGAGGTCGGTCAGGCCGATGGTGACGAACACGACCAACATCGGAGTGAAGACCTTCTTGCCGTCCACCGTGGTGCGCAGCTTGCCTTCGTCAAACTTCTCCGACATGGGGATGACTTTGCGAATCTGGGCGATGAGCGGGTTTTCCTTGTCCTCTTCGTCCTCGCCTTCATCCTGGGCCTGCTTCCACGCGGTCCAGAGCAGGAACGCGCCGAAGATGTAGAAGACCCAGCTGAACTGCTCAATAACGATTGCGCCGAGGAGAATGAAGATTCCGCGCAGGATCAAGGCAATGATGATGCCCACCATCAGGACTTCCTGCTGGTATTTCCGGGGTACGGAGAACCTGGCCATGATGATGATGAAGACAAACAGGTTGTCGATGCTGAGGCTGTATTCGGTGACCCAGCCGGCAACGAACTGGCCGCCGTGTTCAGCGCCCGTGAAGGCGAACATGGCGCCGGCGAACACCAGGGCCAGGCTGACGTAGAAAGCCACCCACAGGCCGGCTTCCTTCATGGACGGTTCATGCGGGCGCCGGACAACAAGCAGAAGGTCCAGGAGAATAATCAGGCCGAGGACCACAAAGGAGCCGACCTCAAACCACACGGGTAAATCGAGCACAGGTAGCCTTTCGCAGGGCACAGAGAAATGGTGTAAGTCTCTCCGGCCGGCCTGTGCACTTGGTGCTGAATTGGCGACCCGCTACGCCCGGCCAGGCAACCATGCCTGGCGTGTTGACGATCGTAGCACTTGGGATACTCCCCTACGTGGGGTTAACTCTACAGCAGGCACGCGAATCCGCCGGACTAAATCCGTGCGTTGATGCCGGCGAGTCAGGTGGCCCTAGGCGTGGCCGGCCGCCTGCATTTGCCGGAGCTCCTTCTTCAGTTCACTGACCTCGTCCCGGATCCTCGCGGCCACCTCGAACTGCAGCTCGGCTGCGGCGCCGTGCATTTGCTCGGTCAGCTGTTCAATGAGGCCCACGAGGTCTTCGGCCGGGGCAGCGGCGAGGCCATCCTTGCGGACTTGGGCTGCGCCCTTGGCCGCAGACTTCCCGCGCTTCGCGCCCTTGGCCAGGCGGTTGTTGTTGAGGAGCTCCTGCGTGTCCGCATCTTCCTTGGCCAGCTGATCGGTGATATCCGCGATCTTCTTCCGCAACGGCTGCGGATCGATGCCCTTTTCCGTGTTGTACGCCACCTGGATGGCGCGGCGCCGATTGGTCTCATCAATGGCGTGTGCCATGGAGTCGGTGATGCGGTCCGCGTACATGTGAACTTGTCCGGAGACGTTTCGGGCGGCGCGGCCGATGGTCTGGATCAACGACGTGGAGGACCGCAGGAAGCCTTCCTTGTCCGCGTCCAGGATGCTCACCAACGACACCTCGGGCAGGTCGAGGCCTTCGCGGAGGAGGTTGATGCCCACCAAAACATCAAAGACGCCCATTCGGAGTTCGCGGAGCAGTTCCACCCGGCGGAGCGTATCGACGTCGGAATGCAGGTACTCTACCTTGATGCCATGGCCCAGCAGGTAGTCCGTGAGGTCCTCGGCCATGCGCTTGGTGAGGGTGGTGACCAGGACGCGTTCATTCTTCGCCGTCCTGGTCTTGATCTCACCGAGAAGGTCATCGATCTGGCCCTTGGTCGGCTTGACCACCACCTCGGGGTCGATCAGGCCGGTGGGCCGGATGATTTGCTGCACAAAGCCGTCGGCCTTGCCGAGCTCGTACTTGCCCGGGGTGGCCGAGAGGTAGACGGTCTGGCCCACGCGTTCGAGGAACTCATCCCATTTAAGGGGGCGGTTGTCCATGGCAGACGGCAGCCGGAAGCCGAAGTCCACGAGGTTGCGCTTGCGGGACATGTCGCCTTCGTACATGGCGCCGATCTGCGGCACGGTGACGTGGGATTCGTCGATCACCAGCAGGAAGTCGTCCGGGAAGTAGTCCAGGAGACAGTGTGGAGCGGTCCCGCGGGCGCGCCCGTCGATGTGTGACGAGTAGTTTTCGATGCCGTTGCAGAAGCCCATCTGCTGCATCATTTCAAGGTCATAGGTGGTGCGCATGCGGAGCCGCTGGGCCTCCACGAGCTTGTTCTGGCTCTCCAGGACCTGCAGCCGTTCAGCGAGCTCGTCCTCGATCCGCTTGATGGCGCGGGCCATCCGCTCGGGACCGGCCACATAGTGCGAGGCCGGGAAGACGTACATCTCCTCTTCGTCCCGGATCACTTCGCCGGTCAGCGGGTGAAGTGTGTGGATGTTCTCAATCTCATCCCCGAAGAACTCGATCCGGATGGCCAGTTCCTCGTACATCGGAATGATCTCCACGGTGTCGCCACGGACCCGGAACGTGCCACGATGGAAGTCCATGTCGTTGCGGGCGTACTGCATGGAGACGAATTTCCTGAGCAGGTCGTCGCGGTTCATCTCGGCACCCTTGCGGAGCGTGACCATTCCCGCGATGTACTCTTCCGGGGTGCCCAGGCCGTAGATGCAGGACACGGTGGCGACCACGATGACGTCACGTCGGGTCAGCAGGGCGTTAGTGGCGGAGTGCCGTAGCCGTTCGACTTCCTCGTTGATGGAGGAGTCCTTCTCGATGAAAGTGTCCGTCTGCGCGACGTACGCCTCGGGCTGGTAGTAGTCGTAGTAGGAGACGAAGTACTCCACTGCGTTGTTGGGCAGCAGTTCCCGGAATTCGTTGGCGAGCTGCGCCGCGAGGGTTTTGTTCTGCACCATCACCAGGGTGGGCCGCTGGACCTGTTCTATGAGCCAGGCAGTGGTGGCGCTCTTGCCGGTACCGGTGGCGCCGAGCAGGACAACGTCCTTTTCGCCGTTCTTGATGCGCTCCGTCAGTTCGGTGATGGCGGCGGGCTGGTCACCGGCGGGCTGGAATTCGCTGATGACCTCAAAGGGGGCCACGAAACGGTTGATCTCCTGCGCAAGGCTCATGCATCTAATCTACAACCGGGGACCGACAGCAAGGCCCGGATCCGTTACAGGCGAACAGCCCGGTTCAGGGGCTGGGACTTTCGGAGACGTACGACGGCGGCTGCCAGCCTGTGTGCGCAGCCCACGCATCCATGCGCGGCCACGCTACTTCCGTGAACCATGGCTCCTTCGCCTCAGCGTAGGCGTGGGTGCCTTTGGTCTCGGCAATCTGTTCGGTCAGGGCGCGTTTATGCCCGGCATACAACGCGGCGGCTTCGGGGTCGCTCCTGAGCCAGTCGCGGAACAGCAGCGCGTACCGCCAACCGGACGATCCGGCCGGCCTGACATGCAAGTTCACGGCACGGCCGGGGTCCGCGTTGGCGTGGAACCGTTTCTCCCAGTCCGCCCGGTCCGATGCAGGCGGCTTCGGGGTGTCGAAGTTGGCCCCCTGCACGGCCGGGAACCCGGCATCCGACAGCAGCGGCGCTATCCTGTCCGCGACATCGAGGCCTGCCACGGTCACTTGGAGATCGATCACGTCTTTGGCTGCCAACCCCGGCACCGCGGTAGAGCCAATATGGTCAACGGACAGAATGTCATCTGGTGCTGCGGCCAAGACCCGGGCTCGGAGCCGTGCAGCCTGGGCCGCCCAGCCAGCCTGCGGCGGCGACAAGACGGCTGAGCCTGCCCGGGCCGCCCTGACACCGCGCCGGAGATTGTCCGCGAACGGCACCAACCGTTCGGCCCAGAGCCTGTCCACGCGCGCCAGCAGCGCATCCACGGAGCCCGAATTGTCCAGAACCACGTCCGCCGCCGCCAGCCGGTCGGCACGCGTGGCCTGCGCCGCCATACGTGACAAAGCCTGGTCCCGGGTCATTCCCCTGTGGTCGAGCATGCGGGCGATGCGGACGTCGTCGGGTGCATCCACCACCAGCACCAGATGGAACGTGCCGGCTTGGCCCGACTCCACGAGCAGCGGTATGTCCTGGACCACGATGCCGCCGGCCGGTGCCTGGTCGATGAGGCGGTTCGCTGCCTCGCGGACCAGCGGGTGAACTATACCGTTGAGCACGGCCAGCTGAGGGGGATTGCCAAAAACCACAGATCCAAGCCTGGCGCGGTCAAGCCGGCCGCCGGCGTCGAGCATGTCCGCCCCGAAAGCCTCCACCACCCTGGCCAGGCCTCGCGTACCGGGCTCAACCACGTCCCGGGCAAGGGCGTCTGCATCCACCAGCACAGCCCCCAGCTCAGCCAGGCGCGAGGCCACCACTGACTTCCCTGAGGCGATGCCGCCCGTCAGACCAATCTTCAGCACGCCATCAGCCTACTAGGGCCACGCTGCCGGGGGCCCCTGGCCGGGCGCAGCGAGTTGAGGGGACGGTGGGAATAGACTTGGGCCGTGCAGAAGCAAGAGCAGGAGAGCCGGGTAACCTCGTACACCGCACTCGCGGCAGGTCCGGATTTCCGGCACGAGATTGAGATCAAGAGGTCCAGGTTCATCACGGTGCTGCGCCGCGCCGACAACGAGGACACCGCCCGGGACCTCGTGGCAGGGTTGCGGCGCGAATTCCACGACGCCCGCCACCACTGCTCAGCCTTCGTCTTAGGACCGGACCGGGACATCCAGCGTTCCAATGACGACGGCGAACCCTCCGGCACGGCGGGTATCCCCATGCTGGAAGCGATTCTCAAGCGGGAAACCGCACCGGAGGTGACGGACCTTAGCGACGTCAGCGCCGTCGTCGTGCGCTATTTCGGTGGCATCCTGCTGGGTGCCGGTGGCTTGGTGCGCGCCTATTCGGAATCGGTGTCCGCTGCCCTTGACCGGGCACCGCTGGTTCGGCGCCGCCGGCTGCGGATCTGTTCGGCATCCGTGCCCCACTCCGCCGCTGGCCGGCTGGAGAACGATCTGCGGGCGGCGGGGTTCGTCATGGCGGAAACCAGTTACGGCGCCCGGGAGACCGTGCTGCGGGTGGCAATCCCTGATAACGCGGCGGAACTTTCGGCTGCCGCGGAGCGCACGCTTTCGTTTACTGCCGGAACAGTGGAGCTCACGCCCGGCGGGACGGAGTGGCTCGATGTCCCGCACCCCTGAGGTCCGCGCGGCTGACGTGGGCCCCGCTGACGTGGGCCTGGTGGACGTGGACGACTCGGTGCTGGAAAAACTCCTCGAACTGGCGAAACACGACGCCTCCCCGGACGAGGTTGCTCCCCCGCTGGGCGGCCCGGGATGGAATCCAGAGCGTACGGCGTGGTTCCTCAACTACCATCGCGCTGCCTCTGGGCTGGACGGGGATACCGGGGAAAAGACCTGGGGCATTGTGGCTGGCGGGAGCCTTGCGGGGTCCATCCGCCTCCGCCGCCTGGAATCAGGCAGTGCGGAGCCATACCGTGCCGGGGCTGCTGGGGAAACGGGTATCTGGCTGGGGCGGAGCTTCCGCTCCCACGGCATCGGAAGCGCCGCGATGCGCCTCGTCCTGGCGAAGGCCCGCGAATCCGGCCTCTCCCGGGTGATGGCCCGCACCTTGGCCGGCAACCTCGGCGCCCAGCGTCTCCTTGCCGGCGCCGGGGCCAAACTGACGCACCACGACGACGGGACGGTTCGGGCCGAGGTCATCCTGTAGCCCGGGGTTAAACACATCGGGCCCCCGCTTTCGCAGGGGCCCGCTGTGTTGGCCCGGGAAACCGGGCCGGTGGCAATTAGTTGCCGGTCAGCTTCTCGCGCAGAGCGGCGAGTGCCTCGTCGGATGCAAGCGTGCCTGCACCGGCGTTGGACTCAGCAGCAGGCTCCGAGGAGTAGCTGGTGGTGCCGGAATCGCTGTCACCGGACGTTGCAGCTGCAGCGTCGTCGGCAGCGTGCTGGGCAACCTGCTTCTTGTGTGCTTCCCACTTGGTCTGAGCGTCAGCGTACTGCTGCTCCCAGGCGGCGCGCTGGTTCTCGTAGCCTTCAAGCCACTCGTTGGACTCCGGATCGAAGCCCTCCGGGTACTTGTAGTTACCCTCTTCGTCGTACTCAGCGGCCATGCCGTAGAGAGCCGGATCGAATTCGGTGCTGTCGGCGTCGACGCCCTCGTTGGCCTGCTTGAGGGACAGCGAGATGCGGCGGCGTTCCAGGTCGATGTCGATGACCTTGACGAACAGCTCGTCACCAACGGAGACAACCTGCTCGGCCAGTTCAACGTGGCGGACAGCCAGCTCGGAGATGTGCACGAGGCCTTCGATGCCGTCTTCGACGCGAACGAACGCACCGAACGGAACCAGCTTGGTGACCTTACCCGGAACAACCTGGCCCAGGGCGTGGGTGCGGGCGAAGGTCTGCCACGGATCTTCCTGCGTAGCCTTGAGCGACAGGGAAACACGCTCGCGGTCCAGGTCGACCTCGAGAACCTCGACGGTGACTTCCTGGCCAACTTCGACAACCTCGGACGGGTGGTCGATGTGCTTCCAGGACAGCTCGGAAACGTGAACCAGGCCGTCTACGCCGCCCAGGTCCACGAAGGCACCGAAGTTGACGATGGAGGAAACGACGCCGGGACGGACCTGGCCCTTTTCCAGCTTGTTGAGGAACGTGGAGCGGACCTCGGACTGGGTCTGCTCGAGCCATGCACGGCGGGAGAGGACCACGTTGTTGCGGTTCTTGTCCAGCTCGATGATTTTGGCTTCGATCTGCTGACCGATGTACGGAGCCAGGTCGCGCACACGGCGCATCTCGACGAGGGATGCGGGCAGGAAGCCGCGCAGACCGATGTCGAGGATAAGACCACCCTTGACAACCTCGATGACGGTACCGGTGACAACACCGTCTTCTTCCTTGACCTTCTCGATGTCGCCCCAGGCGCGCTCGTACTGAGCACGCTTCTTGGAGAGGATCAGACGGCCTTCTTTGTCTTCCTTGGTGAGCACCAGGGCTTCGACCTGATCGCCAACGGAGACGACGTCTCCGGGATCAACGTCGTGCTTGATGGACAGCTCGCGGGAGGGGATGACACCTTCGGTCTTGTAACCGATGTCGAGCAGAACTTCATCGCGGTCGACCTTGACGACGGTACCTTCGACGAGGTCTCCGTCGTTGAAGTACTTAATCGTGGCGTCGACTGCTGCGAGGAAGTCCTCAGCGGTACCGATGTCGTTAATCGCGACTACGGGGGTACCGGGCTTCTCGGTGGAGGTGATGGTCATGTAGTAGGGGCTCCGTTGTGGATAGTTAGTTGGTCAGGCCAACCACTGCATCCGCGTTATGGAACGCAGGCACAGATTGCGGCGGATCACGGAGATCCGCCGGGTCATCCTGATTTTGTGGATTGGTGTTTATTAACTGCAGAGAACGCGCACGTAGTACGCGCCCACTTATTCTAGTCGCAGCGGCCAACACGGGTCAAAGTCAGGGCAGGTCATAATGCAGGACCGCCCCCAGTTTTGCAAACGTTGCACCCTGGCCCAGGAGCCGGGGCAGGGCCTGCGCAAGCCCTGCGGCGGTGCCGCTGCCAGGCTTGTTGAAGTGGGCAATAACAATGTCCCCGTTCCGGGCCTTGCCGACCTCGGCCGCCACGGTGGACGGTGCGAAGGTGGCGCCGCCGTCACCATTGATGGAGAAATTTACGGGCACGACGCCCAGGCGGCGCGTGATGGCCGCCGCAACGTCGTCGTAATACGCCGTTCCGGGCCGGAAGAACGCCGGGACGTGGCCTATCACGTCCTGGAGGACAGCCTGGTTTCCCATGACCTCGTCATAGACCTGGCCTATGTCCGTTGTTCCTGTGATGCCATAGGCCGATTTCCCGCTGACGGATAGCGGACGATGCAGGAATCCATGGTTTGCGAGTTCAAAAAGGGGGTCTCGGGCCAACTCCGCTGTCAGCGCCGGGTTCGCCTTGATCCACCGTTCGTTGAGGAACAGGGTGGCCGGCACATTGAGCTTCCGCAGGGTCGTCAGCAGCTGTTGATCGCACGCGGTGCCGCCCTGGCCTCCGCAGGCATCGAGCGTCAGCGCTATGTCCCGAGCGGGCGACTTGCCCACGGTGCCAGTCACCTGCAGCCCCCACTCTTGGGGTTTGCGCGACCCGAATTCGGCAATGATCTGTTGCTTCGTCGGTGGCGCCGGACGGTAGGGCTCATCCGTAGGGGCTTCCGCCGGGGCCGTACGTGAGGGCGCGGCAGCCGCCGGATCCACAAGGGTCAATGCTTCCGGTGTTGGGGGCACTTCCTCCTGCGCGGTGCCGGGGGTGACCGTGCACCCCGAGAGCGCTACTGACGCCAACCCGGCCATTCCGAGCAGCAAGGACCGGCGCCCGGGCATTTTCCGCGCGGGGATGTCCCCCATTGGTATTCCTTCGATGACGCAGGAGCCCTAGAAATGGGTCAGGCAGTGGGCGGCGCGCTCGACGGCGAACAGCCCACGGGCCTGGAGCGACGCGCCCTGCCTGTGTTCGCGGATTCGCCCAGCCGCCGTCAGCGTAACCGGACAGACCGCACCCAGGAAAATTGATGACAGCGCGGAGACATCCAATGTCAGGTCCGGATCGGAGTCAACGCGTTCGACGGCGGCCTCACCGCCACTGGCGCCGAGCGCGAAGGTTCCTGCCGTCAGACCAAGGGGGTCCAGGACCTCCAGCACCAGCCGGCCGTTCACCGGATAGTGCCGCGCTTCCAGAGCCTGGACGACGTCCAGGATGCGGAGCCACAGCATGTCCCTGCTGTCCGACGAATCGATACAGCGTGGATCGGCCAGGGCAAAGGTAAGGGGGTCATCCAGTGGCGCTTCCTCCCATGTGATCCGTTCGACAAGATCAATGGCGGCGAGGAACTGCCAGAGCTCCAAGTAGGCTCCGTGGGTGGCCGCCACCAGGTCCACCACGTGCATCGTGTGTGGCTCCGTATCCCAGCCCAGGAATTTGTAGGACACGTAACCGTCCACGCTGCCGTCCGGGCCGTAGTGCAGGGCCACCTTGACAGCGGGGTCCTCCTTGCCGTCGCGGGCAATGGAGCCTGAGGCCAACTGCCGGTACCACTCCTGGCGGCCGATCGACCCCGGGGTCAGCCGGTGTACGCGGTCGAAAACTTCAGGTGCCACATCAAGAAGTACCTTTGGCTCTGCGACATCGACGCTGCCGACGGGCTGGTGGTTAAGCCGGAACCGGGCCGTGGTATCAACTTTGACGGTGCGCTCGAAAGTGGCCACTCCGTAACCAAAGCGTCCATAAATGGACCCTTCAGAGGCTGTCAGGGCCGCCATCGCCACGCCTTCGGCCTTGGCCAGCGCCAGGTCCTCCGACATCATGCGGCGAAGCAGGCCGCGGCGCCGATGTGACGTCCGCACTGTCACGGCGGTGACCAGCTGGGTCTCCAGCATCCTGCCGAAGCCGATGTTGAGGGTCTTTCGCAAGGTGCCGAAAGTGGCCACCGGAACGTCCGCCGGCAGGGACCGGGGCGCGACGTCCTGCTTTTGGTAGGCGCCGGTCAGGATCCGCCGGTCGGCGCGGTAGGTCTCCAGTGACTTGGCTACGTGTTCCGCTGTCCGCGTGGATTCATGGAAGCCGAACGAGACCGCCGTGACCCACCTTTCCGCTTCCGGATATCCGGGTTCCCCCTTGACGGCCGCGGCGAAACGCCGGATTTCGTAGTCATCACTCAGTTCAGCCACAACGCCGAGCCTAACCAATCACTCCCGCCCCTGGCCAGCGGGAACACGCCCGCCGCCTGGCCGCCCGGCCTAGTGGCCGGCGTCGTACCAGCTGGGCCCGACGCCGATCTGGACGTCCAACGGGACGCTGAGGTCTGCCGCTGATCCCATTTGTTCGGTGACAAGCTTCTCCACTGCTTCCCGTTCTCCGGGCGCGACTTCCAGTACCAGTTCGTCGTGGACCTGCAGGAGCATGCGCGATTTGAGGCCCTGAGATGCCAGTTCAGCCTGCACGCCGAGCATGGCGCGCTTGATGATGTCCGCGGCCGATCCCTGGATGGGAGAGTTCAGGGCAATGCGTTCGGCGTTTTCACGCAGCTGCCGGTCGGTGCTGGTGAGGTCCGGGAGGTACCGCCGCCGGCCTTCGATGGTGGCCGTGAAGCCGTCTATACGCGCCTGGTCAACAACACCGCGGAGGTAGTCACGCACGGCGCCGAACCGGTCGAAGTAGTCCTTCATGAGCGTGCGGGCCTCGTCCACGGAAATTTCCAGCTGCTTGGACAGCCCGAAGGAGGTCAAACCGTAAGCAAGCCCGTAGGACATGGCCTTGACCTTGGAACGCATGGCACTGGTGACCTGGTCCGTGGGCACGTGGAAGATGTTCGAGCCCACAAAACGGTGGAGGTCTTCGCCGTCCCGGTATGCCTGGATCAGGCCGGCATCCCCGGACAGGTGCGCCATGATGCGCATTTCGATCTGTGAGTAGTCGGCGGACAGCAGGCATTCGTAGCCATCGCTGACCACGAAGATGCCGCGGACGCGCCTGCCTTCCTCGCTGCGGATGGGGATGTTCTGCAGGTTGGGGTTGTTGGAGGAGATCCGGCCCGTCGCCGCGACATTCTGGGCATAGGTGGTGTGGATCCGGCCGTCTTCCGTAACCGACTTCTTGAGCGACTCCAGCATTTGGCGCAGCTTCGAGGATTCCCGGTGAGCCATCAACTGGACCAGGAATTCGTGTCCGGTCTTTTCCAGCAGGTTCTTGAGAGAGGCGGCGTCGGTGGTGTACCCGGATTTGATCTTCTTGGTTTTGGGCAGCTGGAGTTCGTCGAAGAGGACGGTCTGCAGCTGTTTGGGCGATCCAAGGTTGACCTCGTGCCCGATGGCGGCGAAGGCCAACTCCTGCGCATTGTCGATGACCTTGGCCAGATCAGCGAGCTGCTCGTCCATGCGCTGCATGTCGACGGCGATTCCGGCGGTTTCCATCTCGGCAAGGACACGGCTGACCGGCAGCTCGAGCGTGGTGAGCAGGTCGCCCGCCTTGCGTTCGGTCAATTCCGATTCGAAGTGCCGGCTGAGGGCCTGCACAACGGCCGCCACCTGAACCAGTGCGTCCGCGGCCGCGGCGTCGTCGCCGTCGAACGCCAGCTCAAGCTGGCCAGCTTTGGACGTCTCGGCCGAGATGCTGACGTTGAGGTGGTGCTGTGCCAGCTCGGCCAGCTCATACGTCCGGCGGTCAGGCTGAATGAGGTAGCCGGAAATGGAGGTGTCATCCACCACGCCCTCCAAGCCAAGGCCACGGCTGGAGAGGGCTTTCAGGGCGGCTTTGTAGCCGTGCATGACCTTTGGGGAAGCGGGGTCCCGCAGCCAGTCCGCCAGGACGTTTTCGGCTTCAGCATCCTGGGCGGCCAGGTCAATGTAGACGCCCGCGTGGTCACGGACGATGGCGATGGCTGCGGCGTCTTCGCCGATCCTTCCCGGTACGAGGTCGACGGCCACGGCCGAGCGTTTCCCGGCTCCGGCGGCGAGGAACGCCGTCAGCTGGGCTGCTTCGGCGGGCGTCACGTATTCCGGGATGTCTACGCTTTCCCGTTCGGCCGGCTCGAGGTCCTCGCTGCCGTAGAGGTCGAACAGCCGCGCACGAATGGTCTTGAACTCGAGCTCATCGAACAATTGCTCGAGGGCGGCCTCGTCCGGCCGCGGGTCCGCGAGGTCCTCCAGCGTGACTGGAAGCTCAAGATCCGTGTGAAGCCTATTGAGGCGCCGGTTGCGCTTGACGTCCTCGACGTTCTCGCGGAGGGCATCACCCACCTTGCCGCCGATGGCGTCCAGGTGTTCAAGGACGCCTTCGAGGCCGCCGTACAGGTTGATCCACTTTGCCGCAGTCTTGGGCCCGACGCCAGGGACGCCGGGCAGGTTATCCGAAGTCTCGCCGACGAGGGCAGCGAGGTCTGAGTACTGGGGCGGGGTTACGAAGTACTTTTTCTGGATGGCCGCCGCGTCCATGCGCGGGATGTCGCTGACGCCCTTGCGCGGGTAAAGCACAAAGACGTTCTCGGTGATTAGCTGGAAGGCATCACGATCGCCCGAGACGAGGAGCACCTCGAAGCCGGCCTTTTCACCCATCGTGGCAAGGGTGGCCAGGATGTCGTCAGCTTCGTAGCCGGGCATCTTGATGGTCTTGATGCCCCAGGCCTGCATGACCTTGTCAATCAGGTCAATCTGGCCGCTCATCTCCCGCGGAGTTTCATTGCGGCCCCCCTTGTACTCGCTGTACTCCGCCTTGCGGTGAGTGGTGTCGTCCGAAACATCGAAAGCGACGGCGACGTGGGTGGGCTTCTGTTCCTTAATCAGGTTGATCAACATGGACGTGAAGCCGTGGATCGCGTTGGTGTGCTGGCCGTTGGCAGTGGAGAACTTGTCCGCCGGCAGGGCGAAGAAGGCACGGAAGGCCATTGAGTGCCCATCCAGCACCAACAGGCGCGGCTGGTCCGTCAGGGGGACGACGGGAGCCTCGGTGGCGGAAACCGGGCCCCCGGCCGACGGCGGAACGCTGACGTCCTGCAGGGCAGCGGCGTCTGCGTCAAGCACAGCGGTTTCAGACGGGAAAGGGGCCGGTTTGGTAGTTTCACTCACAGGTGCCAGCCTAGTTCCCATGATGGACAATTTCACGCCCGGCCCCTTCACTGAGGAATTAGTCACAGCCGGAATACCGGAGCACCTTCATGGCTGGCTTGGCCCGTTCGGCATCGGCGCCCTGGTGGTCAAGATGGGGATCCACTTCCTGGAGATGAGCCCGGAACGGTCGGTGGCCACCATGCCGGTGGATGGCAATACGCAGGTGGCTGGCATCCTGCACGGCGGCGCCCATGTGGTCCTCGCTGAAACGCTGGGTTCTTTCGCGGCCGGAATGCATGCAGGGACCGGCCGGCATGCACTCGGAATTGAAGTCAGTGCCACCCACCACCGCGCCGTTGCGGCAGGCACTGTCACTGGGACCTGCACCGCCATCCACCTGGGCCGGACCCTGACCACGCATGAGATTGTGATGACCGACGAACAGGGCAGGCGCCTCTCGACCGCCCGCATCACCAACATGCTGCGGGACAATTCGCCTTCAGACCGCTGACTGCTCCCGGGAACCGAAACTGTAGCGGAGCTCCACAATCCCCCGCCCCAAGGTGCGGGACGCCGTCAGCTCGAGCGGCGGCGTCGGGCCGTCCAACGGCAGCAGGCGCTTGCCGTCACCCAGCACAACGGGGATGACGGACAGGATGATGTCGTCCAGCCGCCCGGCGGCAGCGAACTGCGCGGCGAGGTTGCCTCCGCCCACCACCCAGATGTTTTTTGTGCCGGCGTCTGAGATGAAGTCTGCGATGAACTCCTCCACCGGACCCCGGACGAATGTCACGTCCGAACCCGGCGGGGCCGCGAATTCATGGTGGGTGAAGATGTAGCAGGGCGTGCCGAGGTATGGCCATTTGCCCGGCTCATGCTCCATCAGCCAAGCGAACGTCTCGCCGCCCATCACAATGCAGCCGACCCCGTCCATAAAGGACTCGTAGCTTTCCTTGCCGCCCTCGAAACCGTCAAACTCGAGCAACCAGGTGAGGTCATCCTTGGCTGTGGCGATGAAGCCGTCGAGGGAGGCTGCAACAAAATACTGGATCCTGGACATGGACCCAGCGTAGCCGTGACGGTGCACAGTTGCTAAGGAACGCCTACCTGCTGAAGTACGGGATGATCAGGTACAGACCGAACAGGACGGCCACGCCGCAGAGCCCGAAGCACATGTTTGCCAGGGCGCGCTTGCTTCGGGGTGAGCTCTGCCGGGCGTCCCCGGCAATGGCCGTCAGCCGGACGCCCAGCGAATAAAGGACCACCACGGTCACGGCGGCCACGAGCGTTGCGCCGCCCACCGTCAGCAGTTCCAACCACTTCATCGCTGAGTATCCTTACGCTCATTCGCCCTGGCGCGCGCACGGGCGAGTGCTTTCTTCTTGGCGAAGCGGACGGCCTGCCCTGCCTCCTCGACCTCCACCGCGTTGTGGTGGCTCACATGGGACTTCCGGGAATAGAAGAACATCAACAACACCGCTGCTGTTCCAGCGACGGCGGCGATCACCAGGCCCACCACCCCGGTCTTCACAAGCAGCGCCGTCAGCGCACCCACAATGCCGGCGGCCGGCAGGGTGAACAGCCAGCCGAGGGCGATCTTGCCCACCATGTTCCAGCGCACTGTGGTGCCCCTGCGGCCCATCCCCGAGCCGATGACGGAACCCGAGGCCACCTGCGTAGTGGAGAGGGCGAAACCCAGGTGGGAGGAGGCCAGGATGGCGGAGGCAGTGCTGGTCTCCGCTGCGAAGCCCTGGGCGGGCTTGACCTCGGTAAGGCCTGAACCCATGGTGCGGATGATGCGCCAGCCGCCGGCGTATGTGCCGATGGCGATCGCCAGGGCGCAGGCTGCGATGACCCACCACTGCGGGCCGGAACCGGGCGCCTGCGTACCGGCGGAAATCAGCACCAGGGTGATGATGCCCATGGTCTTCTGGGCGTCGTTGGTGCCGTGGGCCAAGGCAACGAGGCTGGAGGTGAAGATCTGGCCGGTGCGGAAACCGCCGCGCTTCTGGGTGAGCTTGCTTCCGCTTTCGGGGTCGTGGCGGGCCGTGAGTGCGTAAGCGAGCCTGGTGCAGACGTAGGCCACGATCCCGGCGATCAACGGGGCGAAAACGGCCGGCAGGATGACCTTTTGAAGGAGGGTCTCCAGGTTCACGGAATTGAAGCCGATCCCCGCGATGGCCGCGCCGATCAAGCCGCCGAACAGTGCATGGGAGGAACTCGACGGCAGGCCTTTCAGCCAGGTGATCATGTTCCACAGGATGGCACCCATCAGGCCGGCAAAGATGATGTCGGGGGTGATCAGGACGCCGTCAGAGCCTTCGCGGATGATGCCGCCGGAAACCGTCTTGGCAACTTCCGTGGAGAGGAAGGCACCCACCAGGTTCAGGACTGCGGCCAGGGTCACGGCGGTTTTCGGCTTGATGGCACCGGTGGCGATGGGTGTGGCCATCGCGTTGGCGGTGTCATGGAAGCCGTTTGTGAAGTCGAAAAATAGTGCCAGTGCGATGACCAGCGCCACCATGAAGGTGATATCCACCTGTTGCCCAATCTGCAGAGTCGACGTTCAGCAGTTCCTTAACCCCGCCTGCCCTGCACAGCATAATTCACGTGGAGTTCACGTGGAATGACCTGCCGTGTTAATGGGACCAGCTTGAAACCTCATCGATCGTACGCGCCCGCGGCATTAGGTCAAAACACGGGCGCGGTGACGAAAGCGCTGACGGCGGCCAACTCGCCGGGCGAAATTCCGCGGCGAGGATCAGGCGAGACGGCAAGGATGCGTGCCCCCAGGAAGCCGGCCCAATCCTGGGCATCCCGCTCATACCGGAGCTGGTCGTCGATCCAGACGATCCGTTTCGGGGTCGCGGCGGCAAGGTCTGCCTGGAGGGCGCCCAGCTTCCACCAGCCCTCCCCCACCCCGGGACCCTCGGCTGTGAGCCAGGGCCACCGGCCGCCGGCCAGTCCGATGGCCGGGCAGAGGTACCGGGGAGCCATGTCCTCCCAGCTGGTTAACCAGACACAGCGCAGGCCCGGAAACCGGGCGAGGCCGTTCAGCCCGGCCACCAGTTCCGCGGCGTACGCCACTTCAAGCATGCCTGCGTTCGCCAGGCTCCAGGGAGATCCCCACGGGGTGGTTCCGGTCGCTCCAAACGGGCACACGACGCCGTCGACGTCCAAATACATGGTGACATTCAGCAAGGGGGCTCCCCTCAATAAGGGCCCCGGACCGCCATCCCAGGCCAGCCCTCAACACCGGACCGGCCGTTAAATGCAGAAGGGGCTGCACGCATCAATGGTTGCATTGCGTGCAGCCCCTTCTCAAGGACTACTGGGAGTCAGTCCGGCCCCGGCTGGAGCGGACTTCAGCTCAGGCTGAAAGCGCCGCCGTCTTGGTGGCTTCGCGGCGCTCCGGCGTGCCGGGCTGGTCCTGGCCGTACAGCCAGTCGTTGTACTGGAAATCGCCGTCCTTGCGGCTCTTGAACAGCAGGTTCCGCAGCGTCCGGGCCAGGCCGGAGACGTGCCAGGACTCGCCCCAGACGCGCGCGGTCCGCTGGACCCGGGCGGTGCGGCCGGCACGGATGCCGTTGAATTCCTTGATGGCAGCGTCCCAGGCACCGGGGTTTGCCCCTTCGGCGGTGAAGACAGTTCCGTTGGTGGCGTCCTGCAGTACGGCAGCGTCTTCGAGGGCCTGGCAGGCGCCCTGGGCGAGGTACTGCAGCATTGGGTGTGCGGCGTCGCCCATCAGGACCATACGGCCGGCAACCCAGTTCTCGATGGGGTCACGGTCGTACATGGGCCAGCGGATGCCCGTAGCCAGGTTCTTGAGTGCTTCCTGCACGGCCGGAACGCAGTCCTTGTAGGCTGCCTCAAGCTCGTCCACTCCACCGTACTGTTCAACGCCGGCCTCGAAGGACGGCGACTTGAAGACGGCCACGGTGTTCAGCAACTCACCCTTGCGCAGCGGGTACTGCACCAGGTGGCAGTCCGGTCCGAGGTAGACGATGACATCTTCCAGGTCAGCCTTGGGCGTGTTCTCGGTGATCGGCACGGTACCGCGGTAGGCGACGTAGGCCGAGGAGACGGGCTCATCGTTGGCCACGAGCGGGCGAAGGGTGGAGCGGAGGCCGTCGGCACCGATCACGACGTCAGCTTCGTAGTCAACGCCGGCAGCGGTGTGGGCCACGCCGCGGCCGTTCACGGTTTCAACACTTTCGACCATGACGTCGTTGACAAGCTTGACGCCCGCAGCTTCACAGCCCTCGAGCAGGACACGGTGCAGGTCGCTGCGGTGGATCACAACGTAGGGGGCGCCGTAGCGCTCCTCGAATTCCGCGCCGAGGGTCTGGCGGGTGAGTTCCTCGCCGCTGACTGCGTCGCGGAAGACCAGGTGCTTGGGCTGGACACCGATTTCAAGCGCTTTTTCCAGGAGGCCCCAGCGCTGAAGTACGCGGGAAGCGTTGGGGGCCATCTGCAGGCCCGCGCCCACCTCGCCGAATTCAGGAGCCCGCTCCACCAGGGTCACCTCGGCGCCGTTTTCACGCAGTGCGAGGGCTCCGGCCAGCCCGGCCATTCCTCCTCCGATGACGAGGACATCAGTGGATGTGGCGTGCTCAGACATTGTTTGCTCCTTGAGATGTTGCGAGTTTTGACTTGAGATTCATGCCGACGGCGGCCAGCAGGACCGCGGCGACGGCGGCTGCACCGGCGAAGGCCAGGAAGTTGGAATTGACGCCCAGCCCGGCAGCCAGCAGGAGGCCACCGATTTGGGGAGCTGCGACGGCACCGATACGGCCGGTGCCGAGTGCCCAGCCGAGAGCTGTTCCCCGGAGGTGTCCGGGATAGTGGCTGGCGACCGCGGCGATAATAAGGCACTGCGTGCCGTGAGTTCCGACGCCGGCGAGGACCAGCATGAGATACACGACCGTGACTGGCGGCCCCGTGACCAGGACCATCAGCGCGACGGCGGCAACGAGGGCTGCGGCGATGGCGGTGGGTACCGGCCCGAATCGGGTTCCGGCCCAGGCGGTGATCACCGAACCGGCCACCGCACCCAGGTTCAGGGCCAGGGCGAAGGTCAGCGCAGAACCCAGGTTGTACCCGGCGAGCTGCATGAGGTTTGGCAGCCAGGTGCCCAACCCGTACCAGGCAAACAGTGTGGCGATCGTTGCCACGGCAAAAAGCAGACTAATGCCCAGGTAGGGGGCGCGGAGCAGGGACGAGAAGCCGGCGGGCTGCTGGTCTGCCTTGTCCTTGCCGGCGGCCTTGCGGGCCGCTCTCTCGGCAGCGCTGGCCGGGGCCAGGGTCTCCGGAGGGTACTTCAGCCCGAGCGGCACCACGACCACCAGGGCCAGGATGGCCACAAGGAACATGGATTGCCAACCAAAGGCGGGGATGAGCTGGATCCCCACGAGAGCGGCGATGGATCCGCCGATCGGGACACCCGACATCATCAGGGTGGCGATGATGGACCGCCATTTAGCCGGGACCAGTTCTGCCACCAGGGCATTCGCGGAAGGCACCAGGCCGCCGAGCCCGATACCGGCCAGGAGCCGGAGGATGCCGAAGATGGCGGCATTCGGAGCGAATGCGCACAGCACGGTGAAAACGGAGAAGACGACAGCGCAGCCGAGGATGGTGCGGCGCCGGCCCCACGAGTCGGCCATGCGGCCGGCGAAGATCGCCCCGATCATCATGCCGACGAAGGCCATGGATCCGATGGTTCCGGCGGTGGCCTTGGTCAGGCCCCAGCCGGTCTCGGAGATCAGGGAGGACTGGACGGTGCCGTACACGATGAGGTCATACCCATCGAAGACCACCAGAAGCCAACAAACGAGGACGGCCGCGGCCGAAGCTTTGGAGAACCGCGTGACAGGACCGTCGGCGGCGAGCGGGCCGGAAGCCCCCGGCGAAGGCCGTTGCGGCACTGCAGCGGGAAGTGTGTGATTCATCCCACTACTGTCATGGCACCCTAAGGTGAACCACAATACAATTCTGATGTGCAGAAAAACCCCACCTCACCGTCCGCGCCCAATCCTGCGGCGAGGCCTGCCCGGAAGCCCCTTCAGAAGCGCCCCACGTATTCCATCGAGGCAGTAGATAATGCTTTGCAGCTGTTGCAGTTGCTTCGCGACGGCGGAACCTTGCGCCTTAAAGACGCAGCGCATGAGCTGGGCGTCGCGCCGTCCACCGCCCACCGGCTGCTGGCCATGCTGGTCTACAGGGGTTTTGCGATTCAGGACGAAACCCGCCGTTACGTTCCCGGCCCAGCCATGGGTGTAGGGCCCGCCGGGCTGAGCTGGTCCCGGCTGCTCCGCTCGCTCGCGCAGCCGCACATGGAACTGCTCTCCGCCCGCCTCAACGAGACGGTCAACCTCATGGTGCGCGTGGGAACAAAAGTGCGTTTCCTGGCCACGGTGGAGGGAAACAATGTCCTGCGTATTGGCGACCGGCAGGGAACGGTGATGCCGGCCGACAAGACCTCCGGCGGCAAGGTCATGCTGGCCGAGCTTGAACCCCCGATGATTGAGCAACTCTTCCGCAGCAGCAACGCGGAAATCGGCGGCGACACGATTCCCGCAGAGGACTACCCGGCCTTTCTGCGGGAGCTCGAATCCATCCGCAGCAACGGCTTCGCCGCGAATTTCGAAGGCACCGAGGATGGCGTGAGCGCTCTGGGGATGGCACTGCACAACCGGCACGGGCACGTGGTCGGTGCACTCAGCGTTGCCACTCCCGCCACGCGTTTCCGCAAGGTGTTCGACGCCGGACTAGTCCCCGCCCTGCGGGAAACCTGCCGGCAACTCGAGATTGACATTGCCGCTAATCCGGCCGATGAGGACTGAGTGAAAAGCAAGTCTCCCGAGCTAATTCTGACTGGCAGAATATGTTGGGGGTCACACGGGCGTATCCGTAGAGTCTGACTACGCCAAATAGTGTTTTGACCTTAGAGGAGGCCGACGTGTCCATCAGCGCCGAGAACACGACCCATGAATCAGTGGCCGCGGGGCAGACTGTCCCTGGGCCGACGCCTGAAGAGGCGGCGCAGCTCGAACAGCTGTATAAGGATTTTGACCGGGAGAACCTGATCCCGCTCTGGACCCAGATCGCGGATCTGATGCCGATGGTCCCGTCGCCGAAGGCTGTGCCGCATGTGTGGCGGTGGAGTGATCTGTACCCCCTGGCTGCCCGTGCCGGTGACCTGGTGCCGGTGGGCCGGGGCGGGGAACGCCGCGCGATCGCCCTGGCCAACCCGGGCCTGGCCGGTACCGCGTACGCGACCCCGACGCTGTGGGCTGCCATCCAGTACCTCGGCGCCCGGGAGACCGCCCCGGAGCACCGCCACTCCCAGAACGCGTTCCGTTTCGTCGTCGAAGGCGAAGGCGTCTGGACCGTTGTTAACGGGGACCCGGTCCGGATGTCCCGCGGCGATTTCCTGCTGACCCCGGGCTGGAACTTCCATGGCCACCACAACGACACCGATGAACCGATGGCCTGGATCGACGGCCTGGACATCCCGTTCGTGCACTACGCGGACGCCGGGTTCTTCGAGTTCGGCACCGAGCGCGTCACCGACGAAGCGACCCCGGACATCTCCCGCTCCGAGCGGCTCTGGGCCCACCCTGGCCTGCGTCCGCTCTCGGGCCTGGATGACACCACCAGCTCCCCGATCGCCGCGTACCGCTGGAAGTACACCGACGCCGCCCTGCGTGAACAGCTCCTCCTCGAAGACGAGGGCCACCCGGCCACCGTCTCCCAGGGCCACGCGGCCGTCCGCTACACCAACCCGACCACCGGCGGGGACGTCATGCCCACCATCCGGGCGGAATTCCACCGCTTCCGGGCCCGCGCGTCCACCGAGCCGGTCCGTGAGGTCGGCTCCAGCGTCTGGCAGGTCTTCGAAGGCTCCGGCAGTGTGGTCCTGAACGGCGAGACCCGGACCCTGGAGACGGGGGACCTGTTTGTGGTCCCGTCCTGGGCTGAATGGTCCCTGCAGGCCGAGACAGAGTTTGATCTGTTCCGCTTCAGCGACGCCCCCATCTTTGAACGGCTGGACTTTAACCGCACCTACACCGAAGGACGCAAGAACGCATGAAACTCCTGACACTCCGCCTCGCCCAAGGGGACAAAACCGTCACGAAGGCTGTCCGCCAGGACGGCGACACCCTGACCGAAATCGACGGGTTCTCCGACGTCGGGGCCCTGTTGAAGGACGCAGCCTGGGAGTCCATCGCCGCCGCCGCTTCCGGCACCACGCACCCGCTCGAAGGCGCCGACCTTGATGCCGTGGTCCCGGTCCCGGGCAAGATCATCTGCGTGGGCCACAACTACCGCAACCACATCAAGGAAATGGGCCGGGAAGTTCCCGAGTACCCCACCCTGTTCGCCAAGTACGCCGAGTCCCTCATCGGCCCGAACGACGACCTGGCCCTGCCGCAGGAATCGGACACCGTGGACTGGGAATCCGAACTCGCCGTCGTGATTGGCAAGAAGGGCCGCCGGATCTCCGAAGCCGACGCCGCGGACCACATCGCCGGCTACGCCGTCCTGAATGACGTCTCCATGCGCGACTACCAGTTCCGCACCATCCAGTGGCTGCAGGGCAAGACCTGGGAGAAGTCCACCCCGTTCGGCCCCGCCCTGGTCACTAAGGACGAGTTCAGCGGCGGCCTGATGACCACCGCCGTCGATGGTGAAGTACAGCAGTCAACGCCGACCAACGACGTGGTCTTCACGCCGGAATTCCTGGTCTCCTACATCTCCACCATCATCACCCTGAACCCGGGGGACGTCATCGCCACCGGCACCCCCGGCGGCGTGGGCCACGCCCAGGATCCGAAGCGGTACCTGCAGGAAGGCCAGCTCCTGGTCACCACCATCGAGGGCCTGGGCCAGCTGAACAACCGCGTGGTCAAGGAGTCCTGATGGTCGCACGCCACGACCAGACGTCGGACCCGCAGCTGCTTGAATCGCTGCTGCAGGCCCGGCGCGGGACCGCGTTTTTCGCGCGCAAGCTCAACGAGCTTTCCGACGCGGACCTCGACGGCCCGTCGTTGCTGCCGGGCTGGACCCGCCGCCACGTGACCGCGCACATCGGCTACAACGCCCGGGCCATCGCCCGGCTCATCGAGTGGGCCGCGACCGGGGTGGAAACACCCATGTACGCATCCACCGAGATCCGGGACCACGAAATCAATTTCGGGGCCACCCTTCCGGCAATCGCGCTGCGGCACCTCTTTGACCATTCAGCCGTGCACCTGAACGTCGAATGGCGTGACCTGCCAGCAGACGCCTGGCACCACAAGGTCAAAACCGCCCAGGGCCGGATCGTCCCGGCCGAGGAAACAGTCTGGATGCGCACCCGCGAGGTCTGGACCCACGCCGTGGACCTGGACAACGGCGCCACGTTCTCCGATATCCCCGCACCGGTCCTCGAACGCCTCCTCAAAGACATCACGGGAGCGTGGAAGACCCGGGGCACGGACAGCGGGCTGCTGGTCCGGGTCACCGGCCAGCAACCCGGGCTTGAATTCGGCAGCGCCGGCCCGGACGCTCCCCTGGTGATCACCGGCACGCTTGCCGGAGTGACCCGGTGGGCGACCGGCAGGGGAACCGACGGCGTCACCGCCACCCGGAACGGGGCACCCCTGGACACAGTGCCAGCCGCTCCCAAATGGATCTAGGATCCTGCTTTGACAAGTTAGGCCCCCTCAACCGAGGGGGCCTAACTTGTTGTGACCGCCTAGGACGCCGGAGCCGGAGCCGCGCCGTTGACGTTGACCAGCCAAGCGGTCCCGAACTTGTCAGTGCACATGCCAAAGACGTCGCCCCAGGGCGCGGGCTCCAGCGGTACCGTCACGGTGCCGCCGTCGCCGGCGAGTTTGTCCCAGTAGCCGCGCAGTTCAGCTTCGTCTTCGCCGCTGAGCGAGACTGAAATGTTGCTGCCGGGCGTGTAATCCATGTTGTTCGGGGTGTCAGACCCCATGAGGACCAGGCCGCCGGGAGCGGTCAGCATGCCGTGCATGATCTTGTCCTTTTCGGCAGGATCCTCGCTCGCGTGGAAGTCCCCAAACGTGCTGAGGGCGAGGTCGCCGCCGAAGACGGAGTGGTAAAAGGTCATGGCCTCCCGGGCGTTGTCGCGGAAACCAAGGTATGGATTGAGGGTCGTGGGCATGGCCGGTACTCCTTGCAGACGGGACGAAAGGGTCGTGGAACAATCCCCATCCTGCCGCAACTCCGGCCACCTTTGAAGGGGTGCTTAGCGCGGCCCAAAGGAGCCTAATGTGCCGGGCGCCAGGAGCGGTCCTGCGGTACGCGATGCCATGACTGCCGCGGACCCTCCCACTCGCGGACCACATCCGTGAGCCAGATGGTGCTGTCCGGATCCCACCCCGCCATGACTGTCGCCGTGCCAGGGCCGACCGGAAGCGCGCGCCCCGCTCCGTTGAGGTAGCCAAGGACCGTTAGGTGCACAGCGTCCCACTCAGCAGCCACCAGTTCCCAGTCCGGGATCACCCAGCGGCCATTGCGGCCGGTGGCGCTAAACCAGGCGTGGCGACGCGACGCCGTCACTTCCAAGGGAAACCTTCGGCACAATGACGTCCAGTCCTGCGGGGTGCGGATCTCCAACGTACGCCCCGTACCCCGGACAGGAATCACGGCAGCAAGCTCCCACCCCGGGGAATCCTCCACAAGGCTCAACGCGGCGGGGATGCGTCCCGCGGTGCGGGCGATACCTTGCGGGACCGACCACCACCATCCGGACCACGGGGCGTTCGGGTCGCTCGGGCGCTCCCTTGCCGCCTGAGTCTCCTCAGCACGTTCGCGCCGGCCCCATTCGGCCAACGAGAGATGCTTCGGCAACGGTGCCGGGTCAGCCCCCGAGCGCCAGTCGATGGCCCACTGTTCAACGCCGCGGGACTCACCCCACCAGTCCGTGCCCTGTGTACCCAGAACCCGGTCAGCCAGGGACCGGAGGGCCACACGGACCAGCGGCAGCCCCGCAAGGACATCCTCGCCGTCGGGCGGCTGCCAATACCGTGCGGCGTCTACGGCGCGCTCCAAAGCAGCCTGCACGCGCCAACCATCAAGGCCTGCCGGGTCCAGGTCCCCGAGGGCGGCAGCCAACACCTCCGGTGACGCTGCAGCCGGAGGAGTCCCGGCGTCGTCCGGGGAGGCAGCGGTCAACAGCACCCGGGACTTTCCGCGGCCCGAATCAAGGTCGTATCCCAGCTGGAAGACCATCAGCCTGATGTCAGGGTCCAACTCCATCGCCAGCTCAAGGCACAGCCTGCGTGCCCGCGGTCCCTCAAGAAGCGATTCCCCATCAGGCGTCATCAACTCATCCTCGCATCATCAGTGCACCAACGGGTGCCGGGACGTAGGCTCAAGAGCATGGCCCGATACTTTGATGTTCATCCCCACGACCCGCAGCCGCGCGCAATCACGCAGGCTGTCCGCATGCTTCTCGACGGCGGCCTGATCGCCTACCCCACGGACTCCTGCTACGCGCTGGGCGCCCAGTTGGGCAACAAGGATGCGCTGGACCGGATCCGAACCATCCGCAAGCTGGATGCCAAGCACCATTTCACCCTGGTCTGCAAGGACTTCGCCCAAATGGGCCAGTTCGTGAACATCGGCAACGACGTGTTCCGTAGCATCAAGGCCGTGACGCCCGGCAGCTACACGTTTATCCTGCCGGCCACCAAGGAAGTTCCGCGCAGGCTGCTGCATCCCAAGAAAAAAACCGTAGGCGTGCGCATCCCGGACAACCGTGTGGTTCAGGCCCTGCTGGCTGAGCTGGGCGAACCGATCCTCTCCAGTACCCTTCTGCTGCCCGACGAAGAGGATCCGCTGACGCAGGGATGGGAGATCAAGGAGCGGCTGGACCATGAGGTGGACGCCGTGATCGATGCAGGCGACTGCGGGTCGGAGCCCACCACGGTAGTGGATTTCTCCAGCGGAGTAGCCGAAGTGGTGCGCCGCGGCGCGGGAGATCCGTCCCGCTTCGAATAGGCCGGCCCACGGCCTTAGTCCGGTTTGCGGGCCCGGCTGGGCTGCACGCGGGGCGGCTCGCCCGGCATCTTGGGGTAATCGGGCGGGAAGGGCAACTCACCCAGCCCGGACTTCACGTCACGGTCCCACCAGCCCAGCAGCGTGTCGATACTGCCGGGGTTCGCGTCCATGTCTGCCCAGGGATCGCCCACGGTTTTCAGCCGTTCCGGGACGGTGAGGATGGTGAAGTCCTTCGGGCTGATGCTTTCCAGTTCGTCCCAGGTGATGGGGCAGGACACGGGTGCGTGGGCCAGGGCGCGGGGACTGTACGCGCCGGCGATGGTCCGGTCGCGGTTGGCCTGGTTAAAGTCCAGGAACACCTTCTCGCCGCGTTCCTCTTTCCACCAGGCCGTGGTGACCTTCTCAGGCATGCGCCGTTCAAGTTCCCGGGTCGCGGCGATCACGGCATGCCGGACATCCAGGAATTCGTGCCTGGGCGTAATCGGCGAATAGACGTGGAGCCCGCGGTTTCCGGAGGTCTTGATGAAGCACTCCAGGCCGGCCTCCGCGAGCACCTCCTTCAGCGCCAGCGCGGCGGGAACAGCGTCGTCGAAGTCCGTGCCCGGCTGGGGGTCAAGGTCAATGCGCAGCTGGTCCGGGTTGTCAGCGTTCTCCGCACGCGAGGGCCACGGATGGAACACCACGGTGTTCATCTGGACGGCCCAGACCGCGGCGGCAGGCTCGTCCAGGACCAGCATGGGATGCGACCGCGCGCTGGGAAAAGTTACCTTGACCGACCGCATGAAATCCGGGGTTCCCCTGGGCGGGTTCTTTGAGAAGAACTGCTCACCCTCGACGTTGTCAGAGTAGCGCTGCAAGGCCACGGGCCGGTCGCCGTTGGCAGCGATGAACGCCTCCCCCACCTCAACCGTGTAGCGCGCCAGGTCAAGCTTGGTCAGTCCCAACTCCGGCCACAAAACCCTGCTGGGGCTGGAAATGCGCATTTCGCGCTCGCCGTTGGGTCCGGGGACAGTGATGGTGGTCTGCTCGCTCGCCATGGGGACAACCTACACTGCCGCGGCGTTCCCGGTCAGGCGTCCACTTTGCTCCGGCGCGCCCGGCAGCCGCTGATCCGGCATGATGGAGCAATGACTGTCGCAGAGTCCACACTGACCATCACGGCTGGCGACGCCCGGGTTTCGGCCCTTTACGCCCGCCCGGAGCGCCCCTTCGCCACGCTTGTGCTGGCGCACGGGGCCGGCGCGGGAATGGAGCATCCCTTTATGAGCGGGTTCACCCGCGCATTGAACGACGACGGCGTTGCCACCTTGCGCTTCAACTTCCCCTATCGCGAAGCGGGGCGGAAGTTCCCGGACCGCCCGCCTGCGGCGATCGCCACCTGGCGCGCTGCCATGGAGGAGGCCGCACGCCAGGCGCAGTCCCACGAAAACACGGGTCCGATCTGGGCCGCAGGCAAATCGTTCGGAGGGCGGATGGCTTCCATGGCTGTCGCGGAGGGAATGGAAGCTGCCGGGCTCATCTACCTCGGGTATCCTCTGCACCCGCCGGGCAAGCCCGAAAAGCTCCGCGACGAACACTTCTATGGCCTCACGCTGCCCATGTTGTTCCTGCAGGGTTCCCGCGATACCTTCGCAACGCCGGAGTTGCTGGAAGCTGTGGTGTCAAGGATCGGCCCGTCCGCGGTGCTGCAGTGGATCGACGGCGGCGACCATTCCTTTGCCGTGGCGGGAAAGAAACGTGACGCCGCCGAGATCGGCGCGTCCCTGGCGCCGGCGGTCGCGGACTTTATGCGGTCACGCGGCTGAAGCGCGGGTCACGCCGCGTCGTCGTGCCACCAGCCTTCCCAAGCCGTGGAAGTCAGCTGTCCGGTGGGAAATTCGTTCTCCCCGCTCCCCTGGGCGTGCCCGCGGCGTCCAGCATCAAACAGGAGGTTTAGGCTACTCAAAATCAACATTGGTGCATCCCTTCGTATGGTGACTGGACCACTGTGTCCAAGTAGCCACGAGCCTAACGGCGGGATGTTTCAGGGGGTCGACGCAAGGTTTCAGCTACGTATCGGACATCTCACATCCTGGCCTTGGTCCTGGCGGTCGCCTGTGCCGTCCACGGATCCTCCGGCCAGGGGTGCCTGGGATAGCGGCCCCGCATCTCGGCCCGGACCTGCGAATAGGGCCCGGACCAGAAGGATGCGAGGTCATCAGTCACAGCCAGGGGACGTCTGGCCGGCGACAACAAATGGAACAGGACCGGCACCCTGCCGTCCACCAGCCGCGGGGTCTCGGCCCAGCCAAAGCATTCCTGCAGCTTGACCGCCACGACCGGACGGCCGCCGTCGTCCGCGCCCGGTCCTCCGGTGGCACCCGGACCTGTGTTCTCGGGCACCGCCTTCTCCAACACGTCCGGGTAATCGATGCGTACCATCGATCCGCTGGGCACCTTCAGTGTCTCCGGGGCCAACTCGCCCAGGCGGACTGCCTCCGGCCAGGGCAGCAACCGGCGCAGCGGGTCGGTGAGGTCAATGCCGCTGACGGCAGCCCCGCCGGCCATTTTCTCCAGCTCGGGCCCCAGCCAGGTGTCCAGGGCTGCGAGCAGCGCCCGCTCAGAAACGTCCGGCCACGGCGCGCCGAGTTCACGGTGCAGGAGGGCGAGACGGCGGCGCAACGCGTCTGCCGCCGTCGACCAGCCGATGGTTCCAAGCCCCTGCTCCGACAGCGCGCGGGCGACTGCTGCCCGTCCCTCTGCGGGTGACGGGCGGACAGGGGTGGAGGACAGGCTGATGGCTCCGAGCCGCCTCTCGCGCCGGGCCATGACCCGGCCCTGGCTGAATGTCGCCTCGACGGTGTCGATAAGCAGGTGCCCGGCGGCCGCCCGCGCAAGGTCCGCTGTCAGCGGAGCTGCGGAGCGAATCAGGGCACCGGTCCCGGCGGCGTCACGGCCCGCGGCCCGCGATACCTCCGCCACGGCCAGCCATTCGTACCCGGACAGTGGGCTGCCGGCCGGCAGTCCCGCGCGGGTACCGGAGGACAGCAGGTAGCGCGCCGGGCCCTCCCCCGGCACCCGGCGCGCCACCCGGTCCGGGAACGCCAGCGCGACGACGACGCCGACTGCTTCGGCGGACGTCACCCGAGCGGTGATCAAGGAGGGGCCGACGGCGGCGCTTTCCTTTCGCGCGATGGTTTCCAGCCGCCGGACGTCCTCCGCCCAACGCCGGGCGGAAGGCTCCCTGCCGGCGCGGAGGGTGGAGAGAAGGGTGGTGAGATCCGCCCCCTGGGCCCGCTGGTCTCCCGCCACAAGTGCCACTACTTCAGCCGCCGCGTGATGGCCCACTGCCACTGCACCGTCCAGTAGCGCACGGGCGAGCCTGGGATCGGCCGGGACCCTGGCCAACGTCCTGCCCAGTTTGGTGGGATGCCCGTCACCGGCAACGGCGCCAAGTTCCCTCAGCACTTCGATGGCTTCCACCATGGCAGCCGCCGGTGGCGCATCCGGAAGTGCCAGCCCTTGGCCACCGGGTGATCCCCAACAGGCGAGGATCAGCGCGGCGCCCGTCAGGTCTACAACCCTGATTTCGGGGGTGACGTGCGCCGGTGCAGCACCGTAGCTCTTCTGGTCGTAACAACGCACTACGCGCCCCGGCCCCTGCCGCGCGGCACGGCCGGCCCGCTGTTCCGCCGAAGCCCGGGAGCAGGAGACCGTCACCAGCCCGGACATGCCACGGCTGGCGTCCCGGCGCGGTTCACGGGTCAGTCCGGAGTCGACCACCAGCCGCACACCCGGAACTGTCAGGGAGGATTCGGCCAGGTCGGTGGCCACGATGATGCGCGCCGGGCCACTCTTCCGGCGCCCGGACACGGCCCGGTCCTGTTCGGCCGGGCTGACCTGGCCGTGGAGCTCCAGCACTTCGGTCCCGGGGGCAGCCCTGCCGCGGAGCCGGCCCGCAACGTACGAAACTTCCCAGGCTCCAGGGACAAACACCAGGGCATCCGTGCCGGGATCCCGTGACAGGGCGCCGGCGTGCGCGTCCGCCGCCGTGTCCGCTATGTGGTCCAGGAACCCGCGCGCCACGCCCCGGCCGTCCAGCCGCGGGATCCCGGCGGGAGCCCACTGAACTTCCAGCGGGTACAGGGCTGACGGGCAGTCGACGACGGGAGCCGGGCCGCCGCCGTCGTGCTCTGTTCCCGGAACCGCGGCTCCCGGAAACGGGGCTCCTCCGAGCAGGGCGGCGAAGCGGGGCGCGTCCACCGTGGCGGACATGGCCACCAGGGTGAGATCCCCGCGGAGCTGGCGGACCTCGCTGAGCATGCCCAGGAGCAGGTCGGTCTCGAGTCCGCGTTCGTGCACCTCGTCGAGGATGACGGCACCGGTGGCCTCCAGCCCGGGATCAGCCAGGAGCCGGCGCAGCAGGATTCCGGGAGTGACGAACTCCACCAGGGTGCCCGGCCCGGCTTTCCGTTCGCCGCGGACTGTGTACCCGACCCGGTCCCCCACCTGTGTGCCGTCCAGCGCGGCCAGGCGCCGGGCCGCCGCGCGGGCGGCCACGCGCCGCGGCTGGGTGACCACCACCCGCAAGGCCCCCTGGGAAGGCGCGAGACCGGTCGACGACGCGGGCCCGTGACTGGATGCCAGGTTGGCGAGCAGGGGCGGGACCAGCGTGGTTTTACCCGTACCCGGAGGGGCCTGCACCACTGCCGTTGCTGCCGGGCCGCCCGCGCGCAGCACCTCTGCCAGCTCGGCAAGCGAAGCCGCAAACGCCAGGCCCGTCCCGATCGCCCGCAAGTCGAAGGAGCCCTGCTCAATAGTGCGTTGCTCAATAGTCCCCAGCCCAAAAGTGCCCGGATCGGAGACGTCAGCCAGGGCGTCGTCGGGGCTGGTCGATGAAGTCACCTGTATATTGTCGCCGCTATCCCCGGAACCGTGTGAGTGCGGGTGCGGGCGCATACGTCAGACTGGAGGTCATCCATCATGAAAGCGGGACCCCCTTGATCCACCTCCAGCAGGACTCCGACGGCTTCATCCGCATGAAGCGGCATTTTCCGGCCAACACCCCCGTGACCGTCACCTTCAGTGACGGCTCACAGGAAGAATTCAAAGGCAGCAGGCTCAACGAGATCTACGATGAGGCTCTGGCGGTGTACCGGGCGCAGAACCAGCTTGATGCCAAGGGCTTTTCGCGCGGGCCGACGAAGAAAGTGCAGGCCGGAATCGAGTTCGTTGCTGTCCGCCCCGGGATGGGCCGGTAGCGCTTTAGCGTTCCGGCGTGACCACCATCGCCGAGCCTCCTCCGCGCCGCACGGGTTCGGCGGCGGCAGTCATCAGCCCGTGCCGGTCGAACTCGATAGCCGTGGCGGCGCCAATCTCAGCAGCCGACGTGAATGCGTCACCGGCCGGCACGAGTTTGTGACCGTACGGCGTGAGCTGGCTTCCATAGGCGCTGATGAACCCCGGCTCGGCCGTGACATTGGCGGTATTCCGCTGCGAGGCGCGCGGCGCCGCAATGGCCTCGGAGACGGTCATGCCCAGGTCCACCCGGTTGAGGATAGTCTGCAGGACAGTGGTGATGATCGTGGATCCGCCGGGCGACCCGAGTGCGAGGAACGGCTTTTCATCCTCGAGGATAATCGTGGGCGACATCGAGGACCGCGGGCGTTTGCCGGGCTCCACCCGGTTCGGGTCCTGAGGATTCGTGGAGTCGTAGGAGAAGTCCGTCAACTCGTTGTTCAGCAGGAACCCGCGGCCCGGAACCACTATGCCCGAACCACCCGTCTGCTCGATGGTGAGGGTATATTCCACCACGTTGCCCCACTTGTCGGCGACCGTCATGTTGGTGGTGGAGACATTTTCGGTGTCCGTTTCGTGGGCCGCCAGTGCGGGCGCAAGCGTGCAGACGCCGTCGTAGTTTGACACGTCCCCTGCCGCAACAGGCTTAGTGGCCGCCTTTGCGGGGTTGATATTGCAGGACCGTTCCTTCCCAAACAGCGGGTCGGTGAGGGCACCGGTGGGGACATCAACAAACGCCGGATCCCCGACGTACTTGCCGCGGTCCGCGAAAGCCAGCGCGGTGGCTTCGAGGTAATGGTGCAGCGCGCCCGCCGTCGACATTTCGCCCAGGTTGAACGGTTCCAGGATGTTCAGCGCCTCGCCTACCGTGGTGCCGCCGCTACTGGAAGGCGCCATGCCGTACACGTCGTAGCCGCGGTACTCAACATGCGTGGGGTCCTGGTCAAGCGTCGTGTAGGCGGCGAGATCCGCCGTCGTCAGGTAGCCGGGAAAGGCCGGGATGCTGGCCGCCGCAGCGCCGGCAGGCGGCACCCAGTCGGGGTCCTTCGGCGGAGCCTGTACAGTGGCCGCCATCTCTTCGGCCAGCGGACCGGAGTAGAACGCGTCAGTCCCCTTGCTGGCGATGAGTCGGTACGTGTCCGCGAGGTCCGGGTTGCGGAAGATGCTTCCGACGGCGGGAGCGTCGCCACCGGGCAGGAAGAGGCTGCGGGTGGGGGTATATGCCGAGAACCGGACCTTGTTGTCGAGGGTCTGCTGGCGGAACGTGTCATCCACGACGAAGCCGTCCTGGGCCACGTCGATGGCAGGCCGGAGGGCGTCACCGAGGTCCAGGGTGCCCCACCGTTTCAAGGCCCTTTCCCATGTGGCGAGCGAGCCGGGGACGCCCACGGAGACGCCGCTGGAGACGAGTTCGCCGAAGGGGTAGGCCTTCTTCGTGGCGGGATTGATGAACGCGTCGGCTGGCATTTTTTCCGGAGCCGTCTCACGGCCGTCGATGGTCTGTACCTCGCCGGACTTGGCATCGTAGAAAACGAAATAGCCGCCACCGCCAATGCCGGCACTGTACGGCTCGGTCACGCCCAGGGTGGCGGCTGCGGCCACTGCGGCGTCGGCGGCGTTGCCGCCATGGCGAAGAACCTCGATGGCGGCGGCGGAAGCGTCCCGGTCTACAGTGCTCACAGCTCCGCCGTATCCGGTGGCCGTCGCGGTCTTGTCTGTCTTCCGGTTACCGTCCGCGAAGGCGGAGGTACTGACGGCGCCTGCCGTCACACTCAAAGCCAGAACTGCCGTGACGGCAGCCACTTGACGTCGCAAAGTAGGCATGATGCTCCCTCGTCAGAGTTTTGCGAAGTGTGGTTTGCGTCACACTACTCCCCCTGAATGCCACTCTCAAGGCCAAATCCAAGCCGCCCCGCTACCCGCGTTAGATGGGTGTTCTAGTGGCCGCTGGCGGTGTCGGCCGGCGAGCGCCGCCGGCGGCTTGCCAGCAGGAACGGCACCGCGAACAGTTCGATCACGCCGCTCATGGCCAGCGACAACGAGTAACCGTACACGTCCGCCGCGCGGCCCATCAGCGGCTGCACCACGATCCCGCCGCTGGATCCCATCAGGGAGTCGAAGCTCAGCACTGTGGCCCTCTGTTTGGAGGAGATCATGTCGTTGAGATAGGCCTGCCGAACTGGGGTGGCTGCCGCGGTGACCAGTGCCCACAGGGTCAGCAGCAGCAACGCCACCCAAAACAGCCGGGTGAACCCCAACGCCATGAGGATGAGCCCGCCCAGGGCGGCGGTCGCCATCAGCACAGTTGTCCTCTTGCGGACCAGGCGCCGAACCGTCGGTGCCAGCCAGCCGCCCACCACCTGGGCGCCGGCAACAATGGCCGCCGCGAGGCCCGCAATGGAGTAGGCCCGGGGGTCCCCGAAAAGTTGAAGGAGGAAGGGCTGCAGCGCGTAGAAGACGTAAATGCCGACGCCGGCGCTGAAGGGCGCTGCGAGCATGATGTACCGGACGGGTGGGTTCTTGAGGCCGCCGTCGATGGATGCCGTCAGCACTGCCCTGGTTGCCTGCAGCGGATGCGCGGAGCGTTCCGGTGTGAACCCGACGTCATGCATCAGCAGAAAGGCCACACCGAACATTGCCAGGAGCACCCCGACGCGGATCAGGAACGGGACGCCAAGGTTGGTGGCCTGGGCAATCACGCCGCCGGCCGCCGAGCCCACCAGCATCGCGACGCCTGACACCATCTGTCCCCTCCCCAGTACGGTCTCCAGGTCGCCCTCGTATGCCGAGAAATGGAGGGCGTCCACAAGCCAGGCCTCAACTGCCCCGGAAAAGAACGTAAAGCCCAGGCCCAGCAGCACCGAAACCACCGCCCACGCCCAGAACGGCGCGGAGAGTTGCCACAGCAGATAGTAGAGGTACGTCGATGCCGCCAGTGTCACCGTGCCGAGGAGGAACGACACCCGGCGCCCCCAGCCGTCAGCGACCACCCCGGTGGGTACTTCGAACAGCACCATGCCGGCGGTAAAGAACGCGTTGGCCGTGAAGGCTTCAAGGTTGGTGAGCCCGGCGTCCAGGAGGAACAGCGTATTGATCCCCCAGATGAATGAGGCCGCCAACGTGTTGCCCAACGTCAGGGTGAGGTAGATGCGTTGGATCTTGCGGGCGGCGGCGTTCATGTCATGGCCCCCGTCAGCTGCTGGGCACCGGCTCGTGCCGCAGGTAGCGGCGACGGAACCGCCCGGTCCCGGCAGTCAGCGCCCGCAGCTCCACGGCATAGCGCACCAGTTCCTGGTCCGGAACGTCAGCGTTGATTTCGGTCAGCTCGCCCTCTGCCGACGCTGTGCCGGTCAGCCTGCCGCGGCGTCCGGAGAGGTCGCTCATGACCGCCCCAACATGCTCGTCCGAAACCGTGATGCTGACCGAGGAGACTGGCTCGAGGAGCTGGATGCGCCCTGCTCCTGCCGCCTCCCGCAGCGCCAGGGCGCCGGCCGCCTGGAACGCGGCATCGGACGAGTCAACGCTGTGGGCCTTGCCGCCCAGCAGGGTCACGCGCAGGTCCACCACCGGGAAGCCGGCGGCCAGGCCCTTCTGCATCTGGGTCCGGACCCCCTTCTCCACGGAGTAGATGAACGTTCCGGGGATCACCCCGCCCACTGTCTTGTCCACAAATTCGAACCCGCCGCCGCGTGCGAGCGGTTCCACATTGATGTCACACACCGCATACTGCCCGTGGCCGCCCGATTGCTTGACGTGCCGGCCGTGACCTGCGGCGGGGCCGGCAAAGGTTTCCCGCAGGGGGGTCACCACATCCTGGGTGTGCAACTTCACGCCCTGCTCGCGCAGCCTCTCCAGCACCACGTCGGCATGGGCCTCGCCCATGCACCACAGGATCAACTGGTGCGTTTCGGCATTCCGTTCCACGCGCAGGGTGGGATCCCCTGCGGCAACTTTCGCCAGGCTCCGCGACAGGGCATCTTCGTCGCTGCGCGAGTCCGCTTCCACAGCCACGGGCATCAGCGCCTCAGGTATCTCCCACGTGGACAGCAGCAGTGGCTGTTCCCGGGACGAGATGGTGTCGCCGGTCTCGGCACTTCCCAGTTTGGCCAGCGCACAGATGTCGCCGGCAACGCACTGGGCCACCGGCCGGAGGTTGGCGCCCAGCGGGGAGTACAGATGCGTGACCCGCTCGTCCGTGTCATGGTCCTGGTGGCCGCGGTCCGCCAGCCCGTGCCCCGCAACGTGCACCGGGGTGTCCTCGCGCAAGGTGCCCGAGAACACCCGGATCAGGCAGACCCGGCCCAGGAAAGGATCAACAGTCGTGCGGACCACCTCCGCCGCCAGCGGCCCGTCGGGGTCACAGGAGAGTTCTCCCACCGGAGCGCCGGACAGGTCCGTCACCTCCGGCAGCCCGTGTTCCAGCGGGGACGGGAACGCCTTGGTCAGGACTTCCATCAGCTCGGGGGCACCCAGCCCGGTCACTGCCGAGGTGGGAACCACCGGGAAAAACGACCCGCGGGCGACGGCGGTTTCCAGGTCGGCGACCAGAACATCCGTGTCGATGTCCTCGCCGCCGAGGTAGCGGTCCATCAGGGTTTCGTCCTCGCTTTCGGCGATGATTCCTTCAATGAGCTGGCCCCGTGCCGCTTCTGAGCCGCCGAGCTCGCCGGGGTTCGCGTCCCGGGGCGGCGTGCCGGGCTCCCCTTCTGAGTAGTCAGAGACCGTCCCCTGCAGCAGCCCCAGCAGTCCGGTGATCCCGCCGCCGCTGCGGACCGGGACGTAAAGCGGCACCACCGAGTCCCCGAAGGCCTGCTGGCAGGCGGTCAGGACGCCGTCGTAATCCGCCCGGGGATGGTCAACGCGGGTGATGGCCACGGCGCGCGGCATCCCTACGTGGTGGCACTCTCCCCACAGCGCGGTGGTAGTGGCGTCGATGCCGTCCACGGCAGAGACAACAAAGAGTGCCGCGTCCGCCGCCCGCAGCCCTGCCCGCAATTCGCCGATGAAGTCCGGATAGCCCGGCGTGTCCAGCAGGTTCACCTTGATGTCGTTAATGAGCAGCGGCACCACGGCGAGCCCCACGGAGCGCTGCTGCCGGACCGCGGCCGGGTCCGAGTCGCTGATGGTGGTGCCGTCGGCGATGGAGCCTTTGCGGGAAATCATGCCGTGGGCCGCGAGCAATGCCTCGATCAGCAAGGTCTTCCCCGCCCCCGAATGCCCGATGAGAGCCACGTTGCGCACCTGTTCCGGGCTGCCTGCTGCCAGGCTGGCCGCCGCGTCTCCCCTCCGCGACTCGGGTCCGTTCCGTCCCGGTATCCGTGCTGCGTCCTTTGCGCCTTTCACTGACATGGGAACCTCCTGGCGTCGTGCCGTGCACCGGGCCGAATCGTGTCCTCTGATTCGACACCCTTGCGGTCTGAACGGCAATAGGTTCCCACGTGGAGAGGTTCCCCGGCGGAGGATAATGGCAGCGGGAACACCGGCCTGAGGAGGTCCGCATGCAAGCGCCGCCCCGCATCACCGTGGAGGTGCCTGTCCTTGGCGTCGGCTCCGGCCAGGCTGACTACGAGTCACTGGGTAGCTTCGTCCAGTCGCTCCGCAGGCCGCAGGGACTGCATCTGACCCTGCTGCATCTTGGCATCCTCGACGACCTGGCACACGACATCGAGGACTGGACCAAGGGCGTCACCCCGGCCGGCAATGCGAGCCGGGCAACCGTGCGCTGGCTCCGTTCCCTGCCTGAGCTGGAAGGCTTCGGCGCAACCTCGGACCGGCTGATCGTGCTGGGCGGCGGCAGGATTTCCGGCCTCGAAGTGCAGGTGCCCCAGCGCGTGCATGACTACCAGGTTTCCCTGGTGCAGGGCCTGCGGACCATGCTGGACGCCCTCCTGGTCGACAACGTGGATGACTTCATCCTCGGCTCACCGGCACTCGGCTTCAGGTATCCCCATTGGGTGCCACATGTCGCCGTCGGACGGCCCCCGCTGCGTGAGCGCGGGCCCTGGAAGATTCCGCCGGTCGCCGTGGCCTGCGGGCCGTCCCGCATCCGGAACAGCCAGTTCCTGCCTCCTGCTGACTAGCACACGACAGATTGCCTCACGTATTCGCACAAGTAGGCGCCGTCACTAACGAAGGTCGAGGGCGGCCAGGAGCCGGGCGATCGAGCCGCCCAGGTTCCATTCACCGGCGAGTCGCTCAAGTTCCGTCCGCGCATCGGCGGCGACGGGCTGCAGTTGCGCGCCTGCCTGCTCCAGTGATGGCAGCGCGAGATCACGCACGACATTCACCACCGTCGGCGCGACCTTGAGGTAGTCAGTGGCCGCGCCCAGCTTGGACCGCACGGAGGCGGACAGCCCGCTTCCCGGGTCCGCCGCAGCCGCGAGCAGCCCGTCGAGCGTGCCGTACTCGCCGAGCAGGGCCGCTGCCGTTTTCTCGCCGATGCCGGCGACACCCGGAAGCCCGTCCGAGGCGTCGCCGCGGAGGGTCGCGTAGTCGGCATACTGTTGGGGCAGGACCCGGTATTTGCCGACCACGACGGCGTCAGTCAGGATTTCGAGGTTCCGCATACCGCGCGCGGTATAGATGACCCGCACTTGGCGGTCGTCGTCGATGAGCTGGAAAAGGTCGCGGTCGCCCGTGACCACATCGACGGGAAAGTCAGCGTCGCTGGCGTAAGTGCCCACAACGTCGTCGGCCTCATGGTTCGCGGCTCCGACCACCGCGATGCCGGCGAGCGCCAGTACCCGGCGGATCATGGGAAGCTGTGCCTCGAGCGCATCGGGGACAACTTCAACGTCAGGGGCGTTGGCCACCACCTCGGCGACCCGGTGCGACTTGTACGTGGGGATGAGGTCCACGCGCCACTGCGGACGCCAGTCGTCATCCCAGCACGCCACGAGGTGGGTCGCCTGATAATCAGTGGTGAGCCGAGCGATCATGTCCATCAGACCGCGGATGGCGTTGACCGGTGTGCCGTCGGTGCGGCGGATCGTGTCCGGCAGCCCGTAGAAGGCGCGGAAGTACAGGGACGCGGTGTCGAGCAGCATCAGGCGTTCGGACATACCTGATCCTGACACGGAAGCGGCTCCCACAGACATAGGCCCGCCACACCGCCCCGCCTGTTTGCGGAGTTGCAGGCGTCGGGCAGAATGTGTCCCATGGGGCGTTGGAGCGAAGCGAAAGTGATCGGCGTCGCGACTGACCCCTCTTCGTTGGCGGCTGCCCGGAAACTTGCCAGTCCGGGCCCGTGGTCAGAGACTGGCAGCAACGACACCTTGGTCTGGGGCAAATGCCAGGGCAGCGGAAAGACTCCCTACCAGGTCAGCGTGGACGTAGCCGCCCCTGCGTACCGCTGCTCGTGCCCGAGCCGAAAATTCCCCTGCAAGCACGCGCTGGCGCTGCTCCTGATGTGGGCCCGGGAGGAAATGGCCGACGGCGGGGCGGAGACTGCCGCGTTCGCCGAAGAGTGGGCGAGCCAGCGGGCGGACCGGACCGCCGCCAAGGAGAAGCGCCAGTCGGAGCAGCCGGCTGATCCCGCCGCCCAAGCCAAACGGCTGGCCGACAGAATGTCGTTGATGGACGCGGGAATGGCCGACTTCGCCCGCTGGCTTACTGATCTAGTGCGAACAGGCCTGGCCGCCGCCCACACCCAGCCCTATGCCTGGTGGGACGGTGCGGCGGGTCGCCTGGTTGACGCTCAGCTCCCCGGCCTGGCCGAGCAGGTGCGGGCCATGGGATCTGAGGTGCATGGCCGCGCCGATTGGGCCGAGCACCTTTTGTACCGGAGTGGCCGCTGGTGGGCAATGACCAAAGCATGGAGCAAACGCGAAGAACTGGCTCCCCCCGAACTCGCGGACCTTCGGGCGGCACTCGGCTGGACAACCCCGTCGGCCGATGTCCAGGCAGCGGAGGCCCTTCCCGGTCCGTGGCTGGTGCTTGGTGCCCACCGTGGGGACGACGGCCGGCTCCAACAACAGCGCACGTGGCTCCGCGGACCCGACGGCACAGTCGTGATGGTGCTCGACTTCGCCGCACAGGGGCAAGCCCTCGCCACACCCCAACTGGCGGGCGCCCTGCTGGACGTGCCAATTGCCCGGTATCCCGGCAGTGAACCCCGGCGGGCGATGTTCACCGGGCCCATATCCCCGCGGGGACTGTCCGACGGCCTTGGCGCTGGGTGCAGTGTTGCCGACGCGCTCGCCATGGAAGCGGCAGCCGTCTCGCTCTCACCGTGGCGTCAGCGTCACCCGGTGGTGTTCGGCGGCGTCCGGCTTTTCCCGGGTGGACACGGCTGGCTTCGGGACGGTGCCGGTGACGCCCTCCCGTTGCTTGACGCGCCCGTGGCGTCCCTGCTGGCACAGACCGGCGGCCATCCGGTCCATCTGTTCGGGGAACTGGAGGACGGCCGCGTCCGGCCGCTCTCCGTCGTCGTCGATGGAGCGGTGGTGACACCATGACCTGGCTGGCGGACCTTCGCAGCTCAGCGCTGATCGGAACAGGGCGGCACGCAGTACCGCCACCGGCGCCGGTGATTGGTATCCGCCCTCCCGCAGGCCTGGCCCCTGAGGAACTGCTGCTCGACCAGGCGGCGCTGGCCGACGTCGTCAGCCGCGCAGCCCGGCGGCCGGACGCGCCGGACGCCCCAGGGATTCCTGATCCCGCGCCGGCCGACGCTACGCCTCAGGCCGCCGGGGAAGCCGCACGCCTGCTGGACCTGCTGCTCAACCAGCCCCCGGTGGGCCAGGAGCTGCGAACGCGGCTGGTGGCTGACTGGCTGCAGTTTGCGGCCGACTCCGGCCTGAGCGTCCCGCACCGTTTGCTCCCCGCCCTGCTCACCCTGGCGGAGGCACGGCCGGCGGTGGCGGCGCAGCTGTTTCCGGCCATCGGCAGCCGTGGCCGCTGGCTCCAGGAACTCCTTTCCACGGCTTCGGGAGCGGCTCCCCCGGCTCCGGCCGACTGGTCAGGGCTCAAGGCGGCTGACGCTGCGACCGAACTGGAACAGCTGCGCCGCAGCGATCCTGCCGCAGCACGCGACCGGCTGGCCGAGCACTGGGATTCGATCAGCGCCAAGGAACGGGCCGCACACCTGGGCATTCTCGGTACCGGCCTCGGCCCGGATGACGAAGTCCTGCTGGAACGGGCGCTGGACGACAAAGCCAAAACCGTGCGGGATGCCGCCTCGGCCCTGCTGGACCGGCTCCCCGCCAGCGCCCGCGCCCAGCGGATGGCCGCCCGGCTGACGGCCCTGCTCCGCGTCAAAGGGCTGCTGCGCAAGCAGTTCGAAATCGACCTGCCACCCGACCCCGACCCCGCAGCCGTGCGCGACGGAATCGCCCCGCTGCCCCGCACCGGCGAACCCAACCGGCTGGGACGGCTGGACACGATCATCCGCGGCGCCCCGCTGGACGTCTGGACCTCCGTCTCCGGGCGGAGCCCGGCGGCGACCCTGGCAATGCTCGACCGTGAACCCCGCGTGGTGGAGAGCATCTTCACGGCCGCGGCACTTCGCTCCGACGCGGAATGGGCGCGCCCCCTGCTCGATCTTCGCGCTGATCCACGGCTGCTGGGCTGTTTGCCGGCAGACGAACGGGAAGCGGCGCTGCTGCGCCACATCAACAGCGGAGCGCTGCAGCCCATGGCCCTGGCAGGACTGCTGCGCGACGCGCCGAGGCCGTGGGGACTGACGTTGGCCAACGCCGTCGTCGAGCTGCTCGCCGCCAAAGGCGGGGGCTACCTGGCGGAGCTGGTGGCCCCGTTCCTCCCGCTGGCACTGCCGCGGGAAGCCGCAGCCCAATGTCAGCGCCTGCTTCAACAATCCGACGACAACGCCGCACGGCGCCGCGTGTTCCGCGATGTCGTGCAATACCACTCGTTCCGACAATCCCTGACGGAGGCCTTCCGATGACCGATGCCCAGACCGCCGCCCCGGAGATTCTCCGCGCCCATGCGGAGACCACCTACGCCGACGAGCTGGAGGCACTGGCCGCCGCCGACGACCGGCCCCGGCCGCCCAGCTGGCGGCTGTCCCCTTGGGCGGTAGCCACGTACATCCTGGGCGGCACCCTGCGTGACGGGACACAGGTCAGCCCGAAGTACTTGGGTTCAGCCCGGTTGGTGGAAATTGCCGTCGCGTCGCTGGCCACTGACCGGGGCCTGCTGCTGCTGGGCGTGCCGGGCACCGCAAAGACCTGGCTCGGCGAGCACCTGGCCGCCGCCATTTCCGGTACATCCACGTTGGTGGTGCAGGGCACCGCCGGTACACCTGAAGAGGCACTCAGGTACGGCTGGAACTACGCGCGGCTGCTCGCCGATGGTCCGTCCCGCGCCGCCCTGGTAGCCGGGCCGGTGATGCGGGCCATGGAGTCCGGCAGCCTGGTGCGGGTCGAAGAACTCACCCGGATCCCCTCGGATGTGCAGGATTCCCTGATCACGATCATGAGCGAGAAGACCCTGCCGATCCCGGAACTCAATGCTGAAGTACAGGCCCGGAAGGGATTCAACGTCATCGCCACCGCGAACAACCGCGACAAAGGCGTCAACGACCTGTCCTCGGCGTTGCGCCGCCGGTTCAACACAGTGGTGCTGCCGCTGCCCGACACCCTCGACCAGGAAGTGGAGATCGTCACCACCCGTGTGCGCAGCCTCGGTACGGCCCTTGAACTTCCGGCGGATCTGGCGGCACTTTCAGAAATCCGCCGGGTAGTCACCGTGATGCGCGAGCTGCGTGCCGGTCTTACCCAGGACCAGCGAACCACGCTCAAATCCCCGTCCGCCACGTTATCCACCGCCGAAGCGATCTCGGTGATGACGAATGGCCTGTCCCTGGCAGCACACTTCGGGGACGGCAGCGTCCGCGCCGAGGATGTGGCTGCCAGCCTGGTCGGAGCTGTGGTCAAGGACCCCGTTCAGGACCGGGTGATCTGGCAGGAGTACCTGGAGACGGTTGTCCGGAACCGGCCGGAGTGGAAGGACCTCTACCGGGCCTGCCGCGACCTCGAAAGCTCGAACTGATCGATGACGGACGTCCATGTCCTGGGGATCCGGCACCATGGGCCGGGTTCGGCGCGTTCGGTGGCCGAGGCTTTGGCAACCATCCGGCCGGATCTGGTGCTGGTGGAGGGACCCCCTGAGCTCGATCCGGTCATACCGCTTGTTGCCGATCCCGGGATGGTCCCGCCGGTGGCGGCTCTCATCTACGCCGCGGATCAGCCGCGCCTGGCCACGTTTTATCCGCTGGCGGAATTTTCGCCGGAGTGGGTAGCGATCCGGTGGGCCCACTCAGTGGGGATACCGGTTCGGACCATCGACCTGCCGGCAGCACACAGCTTCGCACTGCACGCGGCCCGCGATGAGGCCGAGTCCGTTCAGCCATCACCGTCGCACCAGCCCTACCGGCCCGACGCGATCTCGATGCTGGCCCAGGCCGCCGGGTACAGCGATGCAGAACGCTGGTGGGAAGACGCCGTCGAGCACCGCACGTCCGACCCCATCGAAAGGTTCGCGGCCATTACCGACGCCATCGCGGAAATCCGCGCGACGGACAACAGGGCCGACGGACACCCGGATGTTCTCGAGAACAGCCGGCGCGAAGCGGCCATGCGGCGGCTCCTGCGGGCCGCCATGCGCGAGGGACACGCGCGGATCGCGGTGGTGTGCGGGGCCTATCACGCCCCCGCCCTGGTTCCGGCGAACTTTCCCGCGGCGACGGCGGACAGCAAGCTGCTGTCGGGCCTGCCCAAGACCAAGGTGTCGGTCACGTGGGTGCCCTGGACCTCGGACCGGCTCAGCCTGGAAACCGGCTACGGCGCCGGTGTCACGGCACCCGGCTGGTATCAGCATCTGTTCGCCCACTGGACGGCCCAGGACCCCGTGGCTGATGTGGCCACCACATGGCTGGTCCGCGTCGCACAGACGCTGCGCCGGGAAAACCTCGATGCGTCGCCGGCCTCCGTGGTGGAGGCGAGCCGGTTGGCTGTCGCCCTGGCCGCCGTCCGGGGACGTCCCAGCCCCGGTCTGGTTGAACTGGACGACGCTGCCCAGGCCGTTCTCTGTGACGGCTCCCCCCTCCCCCTGGCTTTGGTGCGCCGTGAGCTCACCATAGGACTCGGGCTGGGAAGCGTGCCGGAGTCCGCTCCAACCGTCCCGCTCGCCGCTGACCTGGCTGCAACCCAGCGCCGCCTGCGGTTACAGCCCAAAGCCATGGAAGAGGTCGTGTCGATCGACCTCCGCAAACCTGCCCAGCTGGCCCGTTCAGTGCTGCTGCACCGGCTGGTCCTTCTGGGCGTGGACTGGGGAACGCCGGCTGACACCGGACGCACTACGGGCACTTTCAAGGAGGCCTGGACCCTCCTCTGGCAGCCCGAACTGGCCGTGGCGGTGGTGGATGCCGGCCGTTACGGGACCACCATCGCCGGGGCAGCGGCAGCATGCGTGTCCGAACGTGCCGAGGCTTCCGGTAGCCTCGCGGACCTCAGCGGACTGCTCGAAAGTTGCCTGCTCGCTGACCTGCCGGACGCCATTGGCGCTGTGGTGTCGGTCCTCGCCGAGCGAAGCGCAGTGCAGCAGGATGTTGCGCCGCTCCTGGCAACCATCGCCCCGCTCGCCCGGACCTGCCGGTACGGGAACGTGCGCGGAGTGGATGTCACCGGCGTGCACACAATCCTCGATGCCACGGTGGTGCGGGCCTGCGTGGGCCTGCCGACTGCCTGCGCCGGTTTGGACGACACCGCGGCAACAGCCATGCGGCGCGCCATGGATTCAGCCCAGTACGGTTTGTCGTTGTTGCCGGACTTGCCACTGGACGATTGGCACCAGGCCTTGTCCTCCGTCGCCGGTTCGGACCGGATCCACGGGTCGGTGGCAGGCCGCGCCACCCGCCTGCTGCTGGACGCCGGGCTGGTGGAACGGGACGAGGTGGCCGCCCGGCTCAGCCGCCGGCTGTCCATCGCGACGCCGGCGCCTGAGGCCGCAGCCTGGCTGGACGGCTTCCTGTCCGGCGACGCGGTGCTGCTGATCCACGACCGGCGCCTCCTGCGGATCGTCGATGAGTGGGTTGCCGGCGTCCAGGACGACATGTTCGACGACGTCCTGCCGTTGCTGCGCAGGACGTTCTCCGAATTCAGCCGGCCTGAGCGGCGCGAGATCGGCGAACAGCTCAGCCGCGGACACGGACCGTCGCAGGGGCCCGACGCCGCGGAGCCGGACCTGGGCAACGCGGGCCCCGCAATCCGCACGATGGCACGAATCCTGGGCTGGGAGGCGATCGCATGACTGACACGAATCCGGAGGGCCGTGACCGGCTCAGCCGCTGGCGTTTGGTGCTCGGCGGGCATGAGGCTGACGGCATCAGGAGGGGCGGCGGCGAAAGCGTTGTACTTTCGGCCGAGGACGCCCGCCGGGACAGCGTGCTGGGGGCGCTCTATGATGCGCCAAACAAAGGCCCGGGAGGCCTCGGTGCGTCCACCCCGCGGGTTGCCCGGTGGCTCGGCGACATCCGGGGCTACTTCCCGTCCACCGTGGTGCAGGTGATGCAGGCGGATGCCATGGACCGGCTAGGCCTGCGGCAGCTGCTGCTTGAACCGGAGATGCTTCGTACCGTTCAGCCCGACATCAGCCTGGTCAGCACGCTTATCGGGCTGGGCCGGGTGATCCCCGAGCGCTCCCGCGAGACCGCCCGGGCGGTAGTCAGGCAGGTAACCAGGCAGCTGGAGGAACGGCTGCGGGCCAAGACAGTCCAGGCGGTCTCCGGGGCATTGAATCGCGCCGCGCGTACACGCCGGCCCCGGCACGCGGACATCGACTGGAACCGCACTATCGCCGCCAACCTTAAGAACTATCAGCCGGACTACCGCACTGTGGTGCCCGAACGGCTGGTCGGTTACGCCCGGAGCAGCACCGAGGTGCAGCGGGAAATCATCCTCTGCATCGACCAGTCCGGTTCAATGGCTGAGTCGGTGGTGTACTCGAGTGTGTTCGGGGCCGTCCTCAGCTCGCTGCGCTCCGTGCGAACGCGGCTGGTGGTCTTTGACACCGAGGTGGTTGACCTGACCGAGGAACTGGACGATCCGGTGGATGTGCTCTTCGGAGTGCAGCTCGGTGGCGGCACGGACATCAACCGGGCGCTGGCATACTGCCAGGACCAGATCACCCAGCCGACGGACACCATCCTCGTTCTGATCAGCGATCTCTACGAGGGCGGAATCGCCGAGGAAATGCTGCAGCGGGCCGCCGCAATCGTCGGGTCGGGTGCCACGCTGATTGCGCTGCTTGCCCTGAGCGACAGTGGCCATCCCACCTTCGATGCCACTCATGCCGCTGCGCTCGCGGGCATCGGCGTCCCGGCCTTCGCCTGCACGCCGGACCTGTTTCCTGAGCTGATGGCGGCCGCGATCGAACGCCGGGACGTTAGTGAATGGGCCGCCACAAACGACATCCCCACGGGCCACACACCGTGACCGGATTCATCGAGTCAGGCGCCTGCTCGAACGCCGCGCGCCGGCAGCCACCGGAAGAAAGCGGGGACCCGCGTTAGGCCTCGCCGGGCATCCGGAAGAGGCGCCGCACGATCTGGCCGTCGGCGAGTGCGTCGAGTGCTTCATTGATCTGGGTAATCGGCCTGGTGTCGGTGTGCAAGAGCTCAACCGGCAGCCGGCCATCCCGCCATATCCGGAGGTAGAGCGGAATATCCCGGGCAGGGACCGAGTCGCCCATGTAGGACCCGAGCAGGCGTTTGCCCATACCGGCAAATTGCAGCGCGTTCACAGTGATGGTCTGGTCCGGGTGGGGCAGACCCACTGATACCAGGGCGCCTCCCCTGGTCAGGAGTCCCAGACAGGCCTCCATAACGCGGGCACTGCCAACGGCCTCGACTGCCACGTCGACCCCGTCGCCTGCGTGTCCGGCCACCAGGGCGGCCGCCTGGTCCGGAGTTCCGGCGTAGTCCGCACCGCAGCGAAGTGCCAGCTCCTGCTTCTCGGCCAGGGGGTCGATGGCGATGACAGTCGTCCCGGGAATCTGGGCGGCACCCATGACGGCCATCAGGCCAACGGCACCCAGTCCAAAGACAATGACCGACTGGCCCGGTTTCACGTCGGCGGTGTTGAGCACGGCACCAATACCCGTCAGCGCAGCGCAACCGAACATGGCGGCAACGTCAAAAGGGACGTCGTCGTCGATGACAACGACAGACTCCCGCGCAACCACGGCGTATTCCGAGAAGGCGGAAACGCCCAGGTGGTGGTTGATCCGTTCGCCGGCAGCGGTCCTGAGCACGGCCTCCCCATGCAGCAGGTCGCCGCTACCGTTGGCTTCAGCGCCCCGGTGGCAGAGGGCAGGCCGGCCGCCGGCGCAGGCGCGGCACTGACCGCAGCCGGGCACAAAAACCAGTACTACACGGTCCCCGCTTTTCACGCCGGACACCCCGGGACCGACCTGGGCCACAGTCCCGGCAGCTTCGTGGCCAAGGGCCATGGGCAGCGGCCGGACCCGCGAACCGTCCACGACGGACAGGTCGGAGTGGCACAGGCTGGCCCGTTCGATCTTCACCAGCACTTCGCCCGCGCGCGGCTGCGGCACCGCAACGTCCTCCAGTACCAGCGGGGCACTGACGGCGTACGGCCGGGTAGCGCCGGCCCGGTAAAGGACGGAGCTAAGCATCGGCCGTGGCTTCGAAGGTTTGGATGGTACGGCGTGCCAGCCGCGGAATGATCTGTGCGGCGCCGATGCTACGGACGTGCTCGTATTCACGGTGGGCCGCAAAGCCGGCGGCGTCTGTGTACCGCTCAAGGATCACGATCTGCGTGGGGTCCTCAACGCTCTGGAAGTACTCATAGGACAGATTCGCCTCCTCCGCGCGGGTGGCCGCGGCCATCTCGCCCAGCAGACGGAGAACGGTTTCCGTTTCTTCAGGCTTCACCTGGTAGCGGACAACCACGTCGAAGTATGTCTGTGCCATATCAGCGTTCCTTGCTCTTGAGCGTTGCGGCCGGGTTGGGACCGGCAGCCACATCATCGTAGCTGGCTGGCCGGTCTTCCAGCCGGAGGACGACGTCGGGTGTCAAGTCCTGCGGCCACCGGCGGCGAGGCGGCGCCACGGTCCGAGCCCTGGCTTAACCATGCGGGGCGTCTCAGGAGTTGAGCGTGCCCCTGACGATGCTGACGGTTGAGTGCGCAGGATTTCCGTCCATGGGCTCGTCAGAGACGTCGACAATCGGGAAGTCGGCAAGTTGCAGGCTGGCAGGCACCTCGAAGGTACCCGAGTCCGAATTCATGACGCCCAGGCTAACCAGCCGGGAGAGGTCGGGGGCTATCAGCCAGACTTCCTGATAACCCTTGGCTTCGTCCTTGCTGAGCTTCACTTCCAGCATGCGGGAGCCGTCCGGCGCCTTGACGACCTTGGCCGAGCCTGTGGCGGAGTACTGGGCCAGCGGTGTCAGGTCGGCTTTCGCGAGTGGCTGGGGTGCCTGGTTCAGCGTCCATATGGTACCTCCGGCAATTAGCAGCGTCGCCGCGGCGGCGGTCAGCCAGGTGCCGGGGCGCTGCCACCATGCGGCAGTCCGACGGCGGGCGGCACGGGCCGTGGGCTGCCCTGGCGTCGCTCCCTGCTGACGGTCGGGAACGGCGTACAGCGGCGCGCTGCCTTCGCGTACTTGGGCCTGTCCTGGCGCAGCGGGCTGCTCCGGTGCAGCGGGCTGCTCCGGTGCGGCAGGTTGCACCGGCCCAGCAGCCTTTTCCGGTGCGGCGGCCAGCGGATCTTCCTGCACAGCCTGAGACAAGCCCAGTTCCCGGTGAATGCCGGCCCATACCTGCGGGCCCGGGACCTCGAGGCTGCTGGCGTCCGGTGCAGTCTTCACGGCGGTCACCGCGCGGAGCAGGGCGGCGTAGTCCGCTGAGCAGCCGGCGCAGCTGCTCAGGTGGTCCCGGCCGTCGTCGTCCAGCCAGTCGCCGTAGAGCGCGAGGAGGCTCAACCGTTCCGGATCAAGATGCGGCATGGTCTACCTCCAATCTGTTTCTCAAGTGGGACAAGCTGCGGCGGATATGGCTCTTGACGGTACCAAGAGGAAGTTCAAGTTTCCGGGAGATCTGCTCATGCGTCAGGTCTTCGAAGAAGGCCAGCTTCATGATGGATCCCTGGGGTTCGCCGAGCCTGTCCAGTTCTCCGTCCAGGAGCAGCCTGTCGGCGAGAGCCTCGGCGGCTTCCTGCCCCGCGTCTGCCTCGCCCGGCCCCCGCACCCCGGCGACCGCCAGGACCTTCCGGAATTCCCGCGTTGAGGCGGATTGGGCGTCGGCAATGGCGTTCCGGGTAATGCCGACGATCCAGGCGGGGAGCCGTGCCACCTGCGGGTTGAAGGTGTTCCGTGAGCGCCAGACCCGGATGAAGACCTCCTGCGTGACGTCGTCAGCCGAGGAGCGGTCACGCATGGCACGCAGGGCCAGCGTGTGCACCAGCGGCGCGAACTCCCGGTAGGCCGCTGCCAGGGCACGCTCATCTCCCGCCATGAAGGAGGCAGTCAACACATCGTCCCACCCGGAGGACGCCTGGTCAGGGAGTGCCAAGCTGGACTCCTTCCCGGCATCGGTGACGAGAACCACGGCTGTATCAACGCTCACTCAAGGACCGCGGTGACAATCACATTGTCGCTGTAGTCCATTCGTTCGTCTAGCCACCGGCCGCCGCAGGTAACCACTTTCAGTTCGTGCGGGCCGCTACGGCGGAACAGCGAATCACCGTCAAAGTTGTCCTTGGCCATGAGCTCCACCGAGACCACTCGATAGTTCAGTGCCGGCGCGTCCTGCCGTCCCACTTCGATGACCGTCCCAGCTGCCAGTGTCTTCAGCAGCGAAAACGGCGCCCGCTCAGAGGTGGTGTCGATGTGTCCGGCTATGACGGCTGTACCGGCGGCGGCCCCGGGGGCGGCGCCATATCGGTACCACCCGGCCCGGTCGAAGGCGGCCGGTATCTCCATGGCTGCACCGGCTGCCACGCCCACGGGCACAACAGTCATGTTGATTGAGGTACCGGCCACCGTGAGCGACGTCGGAACAGGGGCTGGGTCGGCGGCCGCCGGCAGCGTGGCCGGCTGCACCGGAATGACGGCAGGGGGTCGGGCCGGGGTAGGGATTTCTGCCGGCGGGGTGGCCGCGGGGGCAGGACTTGCGTCCGCCGCGCTAACGCTCGCGGCCGCAATGGAGGGTCGTGGCACCGACGGCGGGGCCGGGGCACAGGCCGGAAGCAGCAGCGCCGCAGCGGCGGCAAAGGCAACCCCCCACGGAATGGGAGTACGACGGCGGGACTTACCTGCCGTCGTCGTGTTCGGTTTCATGACCGGCCTTTCCGCAGCTTGCGTCTGCTGCCTGGTTGATAACGAAGGGCGGCCCGGCCGCCGGGTGGTGTGGGCGGCCGGGACCTATGCTGATGTTCCCGTCTTGCTGCCGGGTGCGTTAGCGTTCCCGCAGTTCGGCGATGGTGCGCGCCATCCCGAGGCCACCAAGGAGCAGGACCAAGGCGAGGGCGCCGAATCCAACCCAGACCACAATGGATCCGGCCGATGCGTTGGCCGAGATGCTGCTGGCCGGCATTCCAGCGTCAGATGAGCCGTCACGTGCTCCCGGCACCGAGCCGGGAGCCGAGTGCAGGCCTTCGATGGTCTGTACGGCGAGCTTCAGGTTCTTGTCCGCAAGGCTGCCCCACGCGTAAACGATGGTGTGCGTACCCTCGGAGACTTTTACATCGGCGGGACCGATCACCGGGGCCGTAGTGCCGGTTGCAGCCACCGCAGCCGAGATGGTGCCGGGATCCAGGCTGAGCGTCTGCTCGGCCGGGTTGGCAAGGTTGGACACCACGGCGGCGCCGCCGGCGAGCACATCCACGGCGGGCGCCGCGGCCGCGTGCCGTACGGTCAGCTTGCCCTTGCCTGCTGCAATCCGTGACACGTCATTGGTAAAAAGGTTCGCGGTCGGCTTGCCTGCTGCGTCGAGGTTGGCCACTGCGGTGTAGTTGCCGCTCGCAGCCAGGTTGACGGTGACTGGCCCAATGACGGGTGCCGAGGCGTCCGCGGCATCCGAGGCTGTGATCGCTAGTTCATAAGCGCCCGGCGGCAGTGCCAGCGGACCGGCGAGCGATCCCGGGGCGAAATCATCCAGGGTGCGGGCGCCGTTCACCCACACGTCCACTGTCAGCCCGGGCACGCCGTGCAGCACTGAAAGATGGGCGTCCCCTTCGGCTGCCTGGGCGGGGCCGGCGAGCGCGATTGCTGCCGCAAGTGCCACCGCGCCGGCTCCCGCCGTGAAAATGCTTCTGCGCATGTCCTTCTCCTTCATCGGCCCGGCTCGCGGGCGTTTTTTGGCTTACACCTGCACTACTGGCCCGGCATCGGATTTGGATGCAAATGCACAGAAATTTCTTTGGCTAGCTTTGCAGTGGACGCAAAGCCGCTAGGCGGTCAGGGATGCTTTCAACCAATGAAAACCTGTCTCCTCTCAGCCGGCGATGTCAGGGATGCTGGTTCGAGACCCCACATCAGGGCGAACCAGGAAAGAAGGAACCGATGTCCCTCAGCGTTGAGGAAATGAACCAGCAGCTGCCGGTGTCCAATGCCTTGCCGGGCGAGGCTGTGCCGTACTACATGGCCTCCGGGGAAGGCGCCCGCTACGAGATCAACGGACAGCTCGTGACGGTGATTGCCCGCGCGGCCGACACCGGCGGGATCTTTAGCGCCGCCTACATCTCCGGCGGCATGGGGGCGGAATCACCCTTCGTCAGCCACAAGGTGGAGCACAAGACCCTTTACGTCTTCGACGGCATCCTGCATGTCTGGCTCCCGGGCGAAAGCCGCATTCTCACGCCGGGCGACTCGGTGGTCATTCCGCCCAACACGCCGCACGCCTACCGGATGGCCAGCCACTACACCCGCTTCTTGAACTGGATGACCCCCGGCGGCGCGGAGGCCTACTATGAGCGCGTGGGCACGCCCATCGATTCCCACATCCCTCCCGTCCGCGCCGGCCACAAGGCCAGCGTCCAGGAACAGGCGGAAATCGGCGCCGAGTTCGGCATGACCTTCCCGGACGTTGAGCGGGTCACCCCGACGTTCAAGCACGACGCCGGCCTGCCGCCCACGCAGAGCCCGTACTTCCTCAGTGCTCACGAAGGTGAGCGCCTGGTCAGCTATCAGACGATGTTCACGTACCTGTCCCGGCCGGCCAACACGGGCTCGAACTACTTCGCCGTGCACACCAAGGGCGCCAAGAGCCCCTACATCCCGCTGCATTTCCACTCCGAGCACACCGAGAACTTCCTGTGCACGGAGGGCCGGATGTGGCTCTATGCGAACGGCCGCGAGATGCTGCTGACCAAGGGGGATTTTGTGCACGCCCCGGCGGGCACCATCCACTCGTTCGCTTTCGATTCCCACAACACGCAGATGGTGGGTTTCCTGACGCCGTCGGTCTTCAACGGGTTCTTTGAGTACTTCAACAAGCCCACCGAGGACTACATGTACTCAGAAGGCGGCACGCCGTACATGGACATGGAAGGCTTCGGCCGGGCACAGGCGGAGTTGGACCTTACAGTGGTTGGTCCTCCCCCGCAGCGGCGCACTGCCCTGGAAATCTCCTAGCTCCTCGCCAGGCAAAACAATGGCCCGGACCTCCGAAAGGAAGTCCGGGCCAACTGCTTTAAGCCAACGCGGGGTCACTTCCGGCCCATCGAAGTGAATTCATTTGGCCGGAAGTGACCCCGCGTTGGTGTCTAGCTAGCTGCGTACTGCTTGACCAGTGCCCGGCCGTAGTCGTTGCCGTTGGGCGTCCGCACCACCGTATGCATGTGGAACGGCGCAGGGATGTCGTTGTTGAGGAAGACCCCGGTGTGGTGGTCGAGTTCCACGATGGCTACGGGGCTCTGGACGCGGAAGTAGAAGGCCTCCTCACCCTCCCAGCCGCCGATCCACGAGAACCAGGTTTCGGCGTAGTGTTCCTGGATTTCCCGGAGCCGGGCAGCGCGCGGCCCGGCGGGAAGATAGGAGATGGAGTCCTCGACAATCCTGTCCAGCAGCGCCAGCGCCGATGCCGGCATCGAGCTGACTGGAATGCCTTCGTAGGGGATCACGCGGTTGTCCTGGAAGCAGCCGGCGAGGTGCCGTTCGTCCCCTGGATGCAGCCGCCCTTCGGGCATGGCGGGATCCTCCATGTGCTCGAAGATCACGGCTTCGGCCCGGAGCTGGTCCGGCAGTTCAGCCATGAGCTCCCGGGCCCACCGGATGCGTTCCTTGAAGACCTTGACGCCCTCGTGCGGTCCGGCGTCGATGATGTCCGGCTCGGCGCCCAGGAACACCGGCGAGACCACCAGTTGACTGCCGGCTACCAGGCAATTGAGCGCCACATGGTGGCCGAACAGCTGCCAGCCCCACGGTTCGGTCTCGGATGGCACCCCGTAGAGGGCAAAGTTGTAGCTGTACTCGTTCATGAGCAGCGGCAGGTCCACCAAGTCACCCAGGAAACCGTTGATCCGCATCAGGTTCCGCGCCAGCGCATAACCCTCCGGGCTCAGGCTCGCTTCCACCACGGCCAGCGCGGCGTCGCGCAAAGCCGGATCCAGCTCGTCCAGCCGCAGGCCCGTGTCGTGCTGCATGAACTCGGGGTTGGCCCAGCTTTGCCACTCGTGGGCAGCCACCGGGTAGCTCAGCCTGCTCACGTGTTCCAGCGAGGCGAGCGCCAGCAGCTTTTCGGCCGCCGCCACCATGTGCTGCGTTGGAGCCTGCTCTCCGGGCAACGCGTCAGCAAGGGGGAACAGGCCTTCGCGGACCACGCCGTCGCTGGTTACGCCGGTGAAAGGCTGGGGGTAGAGCTTCTTCCAGCCTTCGATCATGGGGCCGGCGAACGGATCGTCTTTGGCCGCCTCGGCGTAGGACCGGGCATCCAAGCCGCGGACCTTGGCTACCCGCGGATGGTCGGGCTGAAACAGGTAATCACGAAATGACGGCGCTGACATGGCTGGTCTCCTCTGGTTCCAAAGATTGTGGGTGGGTCCAGCCCGCGGCGATCCGCAGGGCGTTGGCGGCAGCCTGCGCGGACGAGCCCCGCCACGCCACGTGCTGGTCCGGCCTCACGAGCACAGCGTCGGCGGCCCAGACGTCAGCCATGGGGGTGCCGGTCCGGGCCGGCCCCAGCGTTCCAACGGTGACCGGAACACCCAGGGCGGCTGCCGTGGTCGGAACTGGGGCGTACACGTCCTCGACGGCGGCGCCGGCCAATGTTCCGGCGTCGACCAGCAAGGTAAAGCCGCTGCCCAGAACGTCATAAACGGACGTGTCGTCATCAAGCCACACGTGCGGAAGGAGCGCGCCGGGGGTGGCGGACGGGGTGTAGCGGATGGGATCCTCGGCCGGAACGGGTGACCCGTCCGGGACCACCAGCGGTGATGCCGCGTAGCTGTAGCCGAGCACCAGCCCGAGGGAATCGAATTCACTCTGCTTGACGCCAAGCGCCGCGTGCGCGCTGGCCCGGGCGGCGTCTCCGGCGACACCTTCCGCCTCCAGGGCAGGGTCCGCGAAGTGGTAGGCCAGGGCCTTGCCGTTGGCTGCGGCGTCGTTGATGGTGCGCCCGGCCACGGGGCGCCGTTCGAGCTCGTAGCTGCCGAGCAAGCCGGGTCCGGCCCAGCCGTCAAGGACACCCGCGATTTTCCAAGCGAGGTTCGCGGCGTCGCCGATGCACGTGTTGAAACCGTGGCCGCCCCAGGGCGGATTCTGGTGTGCGGCGTCGCCTACCAGGAACACGCCGTCGTGACCGTAGGAGGGAGCCAGGAGCATGCGTGCGGTCCACGGATCCGTGGCGATGACGTCAACATCGACGTCGGCCCCCACCAGGGAGCGGACCAGTGCCACGGCATCCAGGTCTGCCGCTGCGTCGTCGCCCTGGGCTTCCACGCCCTGGATGATCGCCCACCAGGTCTGGTCCAGGTCCATGCGGCCCACCATGCCGGCAGCCCCCGGGCCCAGTACCCAATACTGGACGGCGGGGTCCAAGGTGATGGTTTCGGCCAGGTCAGCGGACCGGAAGAGAATACTGATGTTGGACAGTGCTGCAGAGCCTCCCTCCAGCCGCAGTCCCAGGCCACGGCGCACGGTGGAGGAACCGCCGTCGGCTCCTGCGAGGAACGTGCACCCCACGGTGCGGCGCCGGCCTGCGGTGTCTGCCACCGTTACCTGCCGGCCGGATCCCGAGCCTGCAAACGACTCGACCCGGAGGCCCGTCAGCAGAGTGGCACGCGCCGACGCCGCCACGGCTTCACGAAGCACGGATTCCAGCACCGGCTGCGGCACCTGCTGCCCGCACTCCGGCTGGGGTTCGTAGCGGCCTGATTCGAGCTGGAAGGCGTTGGTGAAGCGGCGGATTTCGCGGCCCGTCAGCGAGGTGCAGAAAATGATGTCCTGCGCGTACTCCACCGGAAGCGGTGCCGCACCGCGCAGTGCCGTTGAAAGGCCCAGGCGGCGCAGGTGCGTCATGGTGCGGGCATTGGTGGTCTTGGCACGCGGCCGGTCCGGATCGATGGACGTGCGCGGTTCGATGACAACGCTGCGGATACCCCGCTGGGCGAGGTCAAGGGCAAGGAACAATCCGCTGGGGCCTCCGCCGGAGATCAGGACCGGGGTGTCCTCCGGAAGGTCCTCCAGGCGGGCGTAGACAACGGCGGTCATCAGGCCCTCGCCCGGAGCGCGGCATCGCCGATGGGGGTGGTCAGCGTGCCCAGCCGGTCAATGTCGACTTCCACGGTGTCCCCGGCCTGCAGGAGCCACTGCGGGGTGCGGGCGTAGCCCACGCCCTCCGGGGTGCCGGTGGCGATCACGTCGCCGGGGTGGAGGGTGAAGGTTTCGCTGATCAGGGAGATGATGGCCGGCACGGAAAAGATCATGTCCCGGGTGTTGCCGTTCTGGACTTCGGTGCCGTTCACCCGGGTGCGGACCTGAAGGCCGTCGCGGAGGTCCCCCACCTCGTTGCGGCTCACCAAGGGGCCGAGCGGGCCGGTGAAGTCGCCGTTCTTGCCCAGCGTCCACTGGGACGTCAGCTTCTGGGCGCGCCGGGCGGTGAGGTCATTGAAGGTGGAGTACCCGAAGACGGCTTCTTCAGCGGCGGCCTCGTCCGCGGACTCGACGCGCTTGCCGATGTAGGCCGCAACTTCGCCTTCCCAGTCCAGCCCTGCTTCGCCGTCCGGTACGGGAACCGGGACGTTACCCACGGACAACGACGCGGTCCAGCGCCCGAACAGCGTGGGATAGGGCGGCAGGTCCTGGTCCTTGTAGCTGCCTTCGGCAGCGTGAGCCTTGTAGTTTAGTCCCACGCAGATCACGCGTGCGGACGCGGGAACCAGCGGCACTTCGGTGACGGTTCCGCGCTCCAGCGAGGTGCCGGCGTCGGCCGTTAAGGTTGCGGCCTTGTCCTGCCAGCCCGCTGGATCGGTCCAGAACTCGGCGACGGGTGCGAGCGGAAAAAGGTGCGGGTCCACGAGGGCTGCAACCCAGGATTCGCCACGGTGGTTGATACCAACAAACTGCATTAGGGGCCTTTCAATTCTTGCCCGGGCACGCGTGCCCGGGATGCTTGGGTCAGGAGTGCGCCTGGCGGCGGAAAAAATTCATGGTGGCGGCAGCGGCCGTGGCGGCCGCGGCAGGATCCTGCCCCGGCAGCTGCCACATGTGGTCGGCGCCCTCAATGAGCAAAAGTTCGACGTCGGTGCCCGCGGCTTCCAGCGCCGCGGCCAGCGTGCCGGACTGGGCCGGCGGAACAAAGCGGTCGGCAGTGCCGTGCGCCAGGAAGAACGGCGGGGCCTGCGTTCCCGCGTAGGTGATGGGGCTTGCGGCGGCGGCCTGCTCCGGCGCTTCAGCCGGCTGGGCGCCCAGAAGCAGCGCCTCCCGCGAGCCGGGATCATCGGCGCTGGCCACGGCGTCAGGCAGCGCCTGTTCGCCCATGCGGAGCAGGTCAGTGGGCGGGTACCAGGCGGCCACTGCGGCAACGGCGTCGCTGACATCCGTGAGCCCGCCGGCATCGTCCCGCCACTGCGGGGATCCGCCCGTCAGTCCCACCAGGCTGGCGAGATGTCCGCCAGCCGAATCGCCCCAGGCGTAGATCCTGTCCGGGTCCACGTTGTAGTCAGCCGCGTGAGCCCGAAGCCACCGTACGGCGGCCTTCGCGTCCAGCAGTTGGGCAGGAAAGGTGGCCACCGAACTCAGCCGGTAATCCGCCGAGGCCACCACGAACCCTGCGTCCACCAGACGCTCAATCGGGCTCAAAACCAGCGCGTCCACGGTAGGGCCAAGGGAAGATCGGGCCCCGACACGCCAGCCGCCGCCGTGGTAATGGATGACCGCCGGCAAAGCCCCGGACTGCTTCGGGGTTGCGGGAAGGTAGAGGTCAAGCAGCAGCGGGGCTGAGCCTTCAGGATGAGCAAACTCGATGCCCTTCAGAACCCGCCCTGCCGTCATCGTTGACTCCATGTCTTACCGCGCCGTTTCGTTCATGCGCCGGCCCACCACTGTGGACCGCGTCACTACTCAACTCTGGCGTACAGGGAGTCGGTCCCGCGTGGCCGGTTTCACTCAATGAAACAGGTTCGGGACCGGTGAAGGGACTGGTCAGCCCTTGGCATCACCCAGCGGCCGGCGCGCCAGCCAGGCGGCCACAATGGCGCCGGAAATGTTGTGCCACAGCGAGAACACGGCCGACGGCAGGGCAGCCAGCGGACTGAAGTGGGTGGTGGCCAGCGTCGCGGCGAGCCCGGAATTCTGCATCCCCACCTCGAAGGCGAGCGCGCGGCGTGCCTTGCTGTCAAGGCGGCCGAACTTACCCGCGAGGTAGCCCAGCCCGAGGCCGAACCCGTTGTGCAGCACCACTGCCAGGAACACAATGCCGCCTGCTGCCACGATCTTGGAGGCACTGCCGGCCACCACAATGGCCACAATCAGGGAGATGACGACGGCGGAGGCCCAGGGAAGTGCGGGCAGAACCTTCGCCACGAGCTTCTTGAGGAACAGCCGGGCCAGCAGGCCGGCCACCACCGGCAGGAGGACTGTTTTGGCGATGTCCAGGACCATGCCCGCGGCATCGATCTGGAGGTAGGAACCGGCGAGGAACAGGACCAGCAAAGGCGTGACCACGGGGGCGATGAGCGTCGAGACGGATGCCACTGCCACGGAAAGGGCCACGTCGCCCTTGGCCAGGAAGGCCATCACGTTGGAGGCCGTCCCGGACGGCGCGCAGCCCACCAGGATCAGGCCCACGGCCAGTTCCGGTTCCAGGTTCAGCCCGACGGCAATCAGCCAGCCGGCGCCGGGCATGATCACGTAGTGCGCCACAATGCCCAGGGCCACGGCCCACGGACGCCTGGCCACCGCGGCGAAGTCGGGCGGCGTCAGCGTGAGGCCCATGCAGAACATGATGATGCCCAGCAGGTACGGCACACTGGGCGCCATGGGCTTGAAGGCGCCAGGCGCGAGGAAGCCCACGATGCCTGCAATCACCACCAGGAGCGGAAACACCGTTACGGCGACGCGGGCGATCCGGCTTTCCGCGGCCAGTGCCGGGTTAAGGGGCGTCTCGCCCTGGGTGTTCTGTGATTTGGTTGCCTCGAGCATCCAATAATGCTGACACTTTGCGCCGGGTCTGCGCGAATTCATGACGGCGCGCGCGTAACCGGCATCGGTCCCGCGTGGGAAGGTGCGGACGGTGTGCCGCTAATGCGCCGTCGCCGAGGCCAGCTCCTTGGCCAGGAAGTCCAACACGGGCTGCGCCTCCGGGCTGCCTGCCGCATGGTTGAGGTGGCCATGGACCGCACCGCGGGCAAGGAAATAGGACACCGGGACACCGGCGCGCTGCAGGTTGGCGGCGAAGCTCTCCGATGAGCCGCGGGCGTCGTCGTACTCGCAGGCGACGATGGCCGTGGGCGGCAGCCCGGAAGGATAGGCGTAGCCGGGCATGGCGTACGAGGACGCCATGCTCACCGGGCCGCCCACGTAGTTTTCCGCCTGCCGCAGACCGTCCTCGGGGGTGAAGCGCAGGTGCCTGGGCAGTGTCACCATCACGGCCTCGTCCAGTCCGCCGGCGGGCGGCGGCAGCTCGGCGTGGAGGAAGGGGTAGGCCAGCAGGAGCTTCGCCGGGAGCGGCTTTCCGGCGTCGGTGAGGTACAGTGCCGCGCCTACGGCGAGATTGCCGCCCGCGCCCGCTCCGCCCAGGCACAGGAGTTCCGGATCCAGCCCGAGCCCGGCGGCATTGCTGCGGGCCCAGAACCAGCCGCTGAGGGCGTCGTCGTGGGGCACGGGAAAGTGCACGCCGTCGCGGGCCAGCCGGTAGTCCACGGACAGGACCGGCGTCCCGGTGGACGACAGCACCCGTGCCAAGTAGTCGGACTCCGGCATGTCCAGGCCGCCGCTGACGAATCCGCCGCCGTGCAGCCACACCAGCCCGGCTCCGGCCGCGCCGGCCACCTCGCCATAAATACGAATCGCCACCGGCCCATGCCGGCCATCGGCGGTGACGGTGCGGAGGGGAACATCGGGGCCCGCTTGTCCCGCGAGGGTTTCCGGGCCCTCAGGAGCAGCCAGGTACTGCGCGAAGCCCGCGTCCGGTGCCAGCTGTCCGCCGTCGGCAGGAGCGGACGCCTCCCGCGGCCCGGCTGTCATGGCGTGCCCAGCTTTTCCGCGAAGAATGCGACGGCGGCAGCAAGGATGGCATCAACCTGGTCCTCCGCGCCGAAGAAGCAGTGGTCAGCGCCTTTGATGGTGACCACTTCATGCTCCACCCCTGCGTCGGTGAGCGCCGCCGCCAGCAGGTCCGTCTGCTCATGCGGCACCAGACCGTCGCTGTCGCCGTGGATCAGCAGGAACGGCGGGGCGTCCGCCGTCACGTAACTGACCGGGCTCGCCGCAGCCAGGAGTGCGGGATCGTCGGAGCCGCCCACCAGCATGGGTCCGGGCTGAAGCGGCATCCCGGCAGGCACCGCGGCAGTCAGCGCCGGCGGGAACAGTCCAGCCAACTCGTCCCTGGGCGGGATCTGAGCGAGGGAGGAGGTTCCGTAGAAATCCACGACGGCGCTAATGCTGCAGGCGTGCCCCTGCGCGCCAAGGCCGCCATGCAAGTCTTCCCGGTTTCCGGTCAGGCCCAGCATCGCCGCCAGCTGGCCGCCTGCGGATTCGCCCCACGCCCCGAACCGGTCCGGATCGACACCGAGGTCCGCTGCGAACTCGCGCAGGTAGCGGACGGCGGCCTTCACATCGTGCAGCTGCGCCGGGAAGGGCGCCTCGAGGGAATGACGGTAGTCAACGGTCGCCACGGCCATCCCGGCTTCGTTGAGCAGGCGGAACACCGAATCCGGCGCGAAAGTGGGCGGCAGCTCGCGCCGGTCACCGAGCTGGAAGGCGCCCCCATGGACCCACACCACCAGCGGCACGGGCCCGGCGGCCTGGCGCGGAAGCCAAATATCCATCTTGAGCGGCCGGAAGCCGATGGCCCGGGCGTAGGTGACTTCCCGGTGGACCGCCGAAACGTCCGAGACGTTTTCGGGAACGCCCGGGGCGTTGTAGACCGGGAACGGCGGAACCTTCACTCCGCCAGGCCGGACCGTATCAAAGGGCTCGGTTTCGTGGACCTCGGTGGCTTCGTTGACACTCATGGGGCGCTCCTTACAAGCTGTTGGTTGTGGGTGGTTTGGCCGCTGGCGGCCGTGAAACTGTAGGTTCCGGGTCCGACGACGGAGGCAGGCTGGCCGGGAAGGCGGACTTCGGCGGTGGTGCCGGGGGGAATGTTCGCGCTGAGCTGCAGCCCGCCGTCGTCCGTTGTCCACTGCACGTCAATCAGGCCCTGCGGGCCGTGGTGCGAGGTGGCTGCAGAGGTCAGGCCGGCGCCGGGGCGCGGCTCGATGATGATGCGCTCCCAGCCCGCGCTGCCGGGAGCCTGCCGCAGTCCCGCCGTGTAGGAGTGGAGGAAGGAGACCACTGCCCCCTTGCTGTAGTGGTTCAGGGACTGGTGCGCGGTGCCGTCGGCGTCGAGGCCGTTCCACAGCTCCCACATGGTAGTGGCGCCGCGGTCCACCATGGTGAGCCACGACGGTTCCGAGTCCTGCATGAGGAGTTCGTAGGCCAGGTCCAGTTGACCGTTCCCGGCGAGGACGGGCAAAAGGTAGGGCGTGGCCAGGAAGCCGGTCCCCACGTGGGTGCCGGCGGCCCGGATTAGTGCGACCAGCTGGGCGGTGACGGCGGGGCGTTGCTCTCCGCCGACAAGGTGGAAGGCCAGCGCCCGGACATAGTTGGCCTGACTGGGGTGCACGACCTGCCCGGAGGAGTCCACGTATTCCGTCTCCCAGGCCTGCCGGACGTTCTCGGAGAGTGCAGCGAGCCCTGCGGCTTCCTGCCCGCGGCCCAGTACCCGGGCAATCTTCGCCATCAGCGCGCTGGTGTTCCGGTAATAGGCGGTGGCCACGATGCCGTGGTCGGCGGAGCGGGCGGCGAACAGGTCCGGTTCCGGGCCGTCCGGCTCCATCCATTCGCCCCAGTGGAACCCGGTGTCCCAGAGGTATTTCTCGTGCGCGGCCGGTGTTGGACTGGCAGTTGCCCGGGACACGTGCCGGTAGGATTCGGCCGTGGTCCGGACATAGTCCAGCCAGCGCGTCATCGCGTCCCAGTTCTCGGCGAGGATGGCGGCATCGCCGGTGGCCAGGTAGAGCTCCCACGGCACCATCACGATCGCGTCGCCCCAGCCCGCCGAGCCGTTCACGAAGGCCATGAAATCAGCCGATGTGGTTTCCGGGCCCGGCGACGGCGAGATGTTCGCAATGACGCCGTTCTCCCACTGGTCGGCGCGGACGTCGTTGAGCCACTTCCGCGAGAAACCCGTCACGTCGTAGAGGTACGCGGCGGTGGGCACGAACAGCTGCCAGTCCCCCGTCCAGCCGGCCTTCTCCCGCTGCGGGCAGTCGGTGGGGACCTCGCAGGCGTTGTCACGGAAGCTCCACTGCACGATTTCGTGCAGTTTGTTCAGGCGGCTGTCGCTGCAGGTGAAAGTGCCCAAAGGCTCCAGGTCGGTCTGGACCATGCAGGCCGTCATGTCCTCCGGCGCCAGGTCCAGGGCCAGGCCCTGGACGGACACGTACTGGAAGCCGTGGGTGGTGTGCCGGGGCTCGAACACTTCTCCGGGACCGCCCGACGCCGTCACCTCATCAACCTGCCCGGCGGACAGGAACCGGCCGGGGCGCGTGAAGTCGTGCGGACGCAGGTGGTCCTGCGTGACATCGCCGTTGGAATCCAGCGCCTCGCCGTAGAGAAGGGTGACTGGCTCCCCCGCCGCACCAAGCCTGCTGAGGCGCACCCAGCCGTGGATGTTTTGGCCGAAATCCACCACCTGGTGTCCGTTGGCCAGCCGAGTGATGGATACCGGCGGGAGTTCCGCCACGATCCGGGTAGGCGGCGCCACCGGGCCGGTCAGCATCTCGTAACTGCATTGACGGACGACGGCGGCGCTCGCCGCAGGTGCTCTGCCGTCCCTTGCGTGCGGCATGCGGAAGTCGACCCGCTGGCCCGCCATCAGATCCGCACTGACGATTTCCGTTGGGGATACGAGCCACGACGAGTCCGTGCCGATGTCCGTTCGCCTGTTTCCGGACTCCAGTTCCAGCTGCGCGAGCAATGCCGTCTGCGTGCCGTACATGTCGGCGTCGCGGGTGTACCCGAATGTTCCGCGGTACCAGCCGTCGGTGAGGACGGCTTTGATGATGTTGGTGCCAGGCCGCAGCAGCGCGGTGATGTTGTACGTCTGGACCTGGAGGGTGGTGTTGTAGCTGGTGGAGCCGGGGGTGAGCTGCTGGTCCCCCACCCGCTGGCCGTTGAGGAAGAGCTCGTAGATTCCGTGGGCGGTGGCATAGGCGCGGGCTGTCTCCGGTGCTGCGTCCAGGGCGAAGGTCCTATGCAGGGCGTAGCCGGGGCGTTCGCCGGGCACTCCAACAGCGGGTTCCTCAGGACCGATCCACTGCGCGGTCCAGTCCGAAGCCTGCAGGAGGCCCAGCTCCACGGTCATGGGCTCTGACCAGTCGGAGGCGCTTTCGGCTCCGTCCGTTCCGGTGTTCCAGGTGCGGACCCGCCACTCGAACCGGCTGCGCGACTGTAGTGCGGGTCCGGAGTACGGCGCCCGGCACCGCCGGGACGTAACCCGGCCCGTGTCCCAGCCGTTGCTGGCCGTGATTTGGTACGCCGTCTGTTCCCTTGTTCCTGCCGGAGGTGTCCAGCTGAGCCGTGGCTCGGACACGGTGACGCCGAGGGCTTCCCGGAGGTGCTCGGCGCGAAGCCGGGTGGGGGCGGTCATGCGCAAGGGCTCCTGAACGTGGGGCGGCTGGAGTTCCAGCTTGGTATCCGGCGGGGTGAGGCCCACACAGTTCTTTCATTGGTTGGAATGGTATTGTGCTCTACCTCACGGACTGCCGTCCGAACTCATAACAGCGCAAGGACCACAGGCCATGACTGTCCAACCGGACACCGACACCAGCCCAACCCGCGGGAAGCGGCCCAAGCAGGGCGAACCGGTCATTGACCGGGCGCTGAGCCTGCTCGCCGTCTTTTCCGACCGCCGTCGGGCGCTGACCCTTTCGGAACTGGCCCGGCATGCCGGGATGCCCGCGCCCACCGCGCTGCGCCTGATCGCCCGGCTGGTGGCGTGGGGCGCGCTGGAGCGGCTCGACGACGGCCGGTACGTCGTGGGGGTGCGCTTATGGGAAGTGGCATCCCTGTCGCCGCGGGGCCACGGGGTGCGCGAGATCGCGCTGCCCTACCTCGAGGACCTCTTCGAGGTGACGCGGCACCACGTGCTGCTTGCCGTCCGTGACAACGAAGAGGCCGTGCTGATCGAGCGGCTGTCCTCGAAGGACGCTACCGAAGTCGCGTACCGGGTGGGCGGCAGGGCGCCGCTGCGGTCAACCGCCGTCGGGCTGGTGCTGCTGGCCGGCGCGGACCAGCACTTCCAGGAGGCCACGCTGCGGAAACCGCCGGAGAACGAACCCGGAGTGGACCCCATGCCCGAAGGCCAGCTGCGACGCACCCTCTCCGATGTCCGGCGCACCGGGATCGCGATGATCCGCCGCTCAGCCCCGTCGCGGACGGTCTCGGTGGCGTCGCCGATCTTTGACGCGCAGGGCGCCGTGGTGGCCGCGCTCTCGATCGTGGTCCCTGATGGTTCCACCCCGCCCAACGTGCTGGCCCCGGCGGTCCGCGCCACTGCGCGGGCGGTGTCGAGGAACCTGGGCCACCACGCCGAAGTCAGCCCCGGTGTGAGGACGCACTCCGAGGGGTGAGGGTCTCAGCCCTCACCGGTGTATCGCAGACGCCGCACCAGGACTTCACCTTCCACGGCGTAGACACCGACGGTCCGGCCGGTGAACGCCTTGGCGGTTTCGAAGGCCCAGTGCCGGCCGTCCAGTTCGGCCAGAAGCAGCCCTTCCCCACTCTCGTCAGCCCCTGAAGCCCTGACGAGGAGGCGGATTCTGTCGCCGCCGACGGCGCCGGCGCTGAAGTCCCGTGAGGGAGGCGTTGTCACGATCGCCAGCTCAACGTCGCCATGGGACACTACTGCGTCCCAGGTGCGTTCAAAACTGGCCACTACTGCGCGGGCAGTGACCCTGATAACGTCCCCGTCCTGTTTGGCTTCGATGCCGAACCAGTTGTCTTCGGCGTTGCGAACAGCCAACCCGCCCGTGCCGGAACTGACGTCGAGCAACGCCCGGCATTCGATCCCGATGTGGCGCTGCCGCTGGGCGAGCAAGCTGGGCCGGGGCGAATCCAGGCTGTTCCCGTCGCCCTTGAGAACAAGACCATCGGGCGTGCGTGCTGCGAATTCCGCAGGCAGCCTGCGCACCGCTATCCACGCCGGGTCCTCCAGGCCCGCCCCGTTGGTGAAGTGGTACTCGAGCCGTTCCGAACGCGTGCCGGCCAGCTGTGGCGTCCGGGGATGGGGCCAGCCGTCAATCCAGTCCACCGTGGTCAGGAACGTCTCCCGGCCCAGGGGCGAGAACGCCTGGGTGAGGCCCACGGGACGCACGCCGAGCAGCACCATGCCTGTGCCGCCGTCGGCAAGTTCGAACAGGTCCGCGTGCCCGGTGTTCTGGACCGGAGCGCCTGTTCCCGCGGCGGTGAGGATGGGGTTGTGCGGGGCCGGGTCAAAGGGTCCGTCGGGCCGGCGCGAGCGGGCGACGGTCACCGCATGGCCCCTGTCGGTTCCACCTTCGGCCGCAATCAGGTACCACCAGTCGCCGCGCTGGTAAAGGTGCGGCCCTTCAGGGGCAAAGAGCCCGCTACCGGACCATAAAAGACGTGGCTTTTCGAGCGCTACTCCCGTCGCAAGGTCCACGCGCACCTGCTGGATCGCGTCGGGGTGCCGGGCAAACGTCACGTAAGCGACGCCCTGCTCGTCCCAGGCAAGATCGGGGTCGATGCCGTCGACTGCCTCGATGACGGTCCCGTCGCTCCAAGGCCCGGCGGGGTCGGTTGCAGTGAACAGGACACAGCCCCGGCCGCCGAGGAAGACCGAGACGATCAGGTAGAACACACCGTCCCGGAACCTGAGGGTCGGCGCCCAGACACCCCCGGGGGTGGGAACGTCGGCCAGTTGGACCTGTTGTTCGCGCATTGCTACGTGGCCCACAAGCTGCCAGTTTTCGAGGTCCCTGCTGTGATAGATGGGGAGCCCCGGAAGGTATTCGAACGACGACGTGGCAACGTAGTAGCCCGCTGGCGTGCTGACGATGCTCGGATCAGGATTGAACCCCGAGAGGATGGGGTTGGACTTCATCGGTGCGGCGTCTCTCAATCATTTAGCGTTGCCGTGGTTTCGTCGGCGAAGGCATTCCTCCGGACTCCGCACGCCCTGGACTCAGTGCTGGCCCTTGATCACAAAGTAGGAACCGCGGATTGTGCCGGCGAGCTTTGACTTTTGGCGCGCGAACTTGAAGCTCGACGCCAGCTCCTCCGGAACGTCCATCCCGTCGGAGAGCTTGAAACCGACTGCCCGCTTGCTTCCGTCCTCGATGCCGTACATCACGTTGATGGACAGGCCAGACTCATAGAACACGTACGCCATCCGGGTGCCGTCCACCTCGAAGGATGAGACCTCCAGCGGGCGGGAGGAGATTGCGAGGTTGCGCTCGCTGGAGAGAATCCCTTGGATCCAGTCGAGCGTTTCCGGCGCCTCGTCTGCGGGCGTCACCGTGAAATCGTGGTCGTACTTGTTCTTGAAGTAGCGCGCCTCGTTGGCGCGCAGCCCTGCCAGCGCTTCAGCGACTGGCGAGGATTCCAGACCAACGGTGGACACGTTCTTGAAATCAACGGTGTACGGCATGCATCCTCCTGTGAATTTTCCTTCGCACATCGTCGCAGATTCAGGCAAGCCGCTGCACTGCCGACGCACCCCCGAGCCGACGGATCAGGTCCACCCACAATTCCGCGGCGTCAATTTGGTTGTGGACCACGGTTCCCGGCGCAGGTTGACTCGTGCGGGCGTCGAGACGCGGAACAAACGGCACCAGAACGCTGTCGCCAAGCGTCAGCGTGCTGCCGAGCTGCACGAACGGGGGCACGTCGAGCAGGCGCTCCGCCAGCCACGAACCGACCGGCGAGGCGGCAGCAAGGTCGTTCTTCACGGCATCCAGCGGAACGGTCATTCCTACGTACTCCTCGAAGGGAATCCGGACAACCGGCATCCCCGATGCCAGTACCTCCGTCGCCGCGTCAGGGTCGGTGCCGGAGTTGTACTCTCCCCCGCCGGCTTCTGCCAGCGTGCCGCCCACCCACACCAGCGCTGCCCTTTCGGCGAGGCTTGGGTCGAGCCGAAGCGCAGCAGCTACGTTGGTCAGCGGTCCTCCACACAGCACCGTGGTCCGGTCAAAGCGGTCGGAGGTGTCCACGATCGCTTGTGCTGCTGCGCTGACCTGCTTCTCAGTGATCCCGGCGGATTCTGCGCCGGCAATGACCCGCACGTCGTGTCGCTCCATCAGCTCGACGAGGCGCCCGACGAGCTCCCGTCCCCGCGCGGCTGTGGTTGTTGGGTCCACGCCTGCCGCTGAGGCCAGTCCCGGATCAAGTGACGATGTGGTGACCAGCACGGCAACATCCGGCCCGGACCGCACAAGGATGTGCGCCAGGGCAGCGAGGCCGTCAGGGTCGCCAGCGAAGTCGTTATCGACGATCAGTAAATCTCCGGACGCTTCAGACACAGCGCCTACGCTCACGACGGGACGGCCAGCGCGGTGGGCGCGGTGAAGCGGTGCGTGCCGCCGGGGACGCTGCGGTGCTCACCGCCCGGAAGTACGACGTCGGCCACCACGCCCGCCGGGACGGTCGCCTCAAGGTGGAAGGCGTCGCCGTCGAGCTTCCACTCCACGCGGACAGTTCCGTGCGGCGTCTTCAAGGAAGTTTTGGCCCAGTCGATGCCTTCGCCCGGCACCGGGGCGATCCGGACTTTGCTGTAGCCCGGCGCAAGCGGGCTGATCCCGCCGACTGATTTATGCAGCCAGTCCGCCACGGCGCCGAGGGCGTAGTGGTTGAAGCTGGTCATCTCGCCGGGGTTGATGGTTCCGTCCGGAAGCATGGAGTCCCAGCGCTCCCAGACCGTGGTGGCACCCATGGTCACCGGGTAGAGCCACGACGGGCAGCCCTCCTCCAGGAGCAGGCGGTAGGCCTCCTCGCTGTGCCCGGTGTCCGTGAGGGCGTGAGTGATGAACGGCGTGCCGGCAAAGCCGGTGGACACGCGGTAGTTGTTCTTCCGGACCAGCTCGGCAAGGCGCTCCCCGGCGAAGGCCACATGCTCGGCGCTCGGCAGGATCCCGAACGAAATCGCCAGTGCATAGACCGTGGTGCAGTCGCTGCGGATGGTGCCGTCGGCAGCCACGTAATGCTCCAGGAACGAGGCCTGCACCCGTGCAGCCAGCTGCTCAAAGTACTCGGCGTCCGCCTGCTGGCCCAGCAGCCGCGCTGTGTTGGCGGTGATGGATGCGGTACGGAACATGCACGTGGTGGCCACGACGCCGGTGTCCGCCTTCGCATCCCACGGCTTGTCCGGATCGGCGTCCGGATCCAGCCAGTCACCGAACTGGAAACCTGTGTCCCAGAGCCCGGTGGAGGACAGCAGCCCCTCCACGCGGCGGGTGTGCGAGGTCATCGATTCGTACTGGTTCCTCAGGACGGCATCATCCCCGTAGGCCTCCCACAGCGCCCACGGCACCCACACCGAGGCTTCGCTCCACAGCGCTGATGATTCCGGCGCGGGGAACTCTGGCGGCTGCGGGCAGTATTTCAGGGCGTCGGGGACGGTGATGGGCACGAGCCCGCCCTGGGCCCGCTGTTCCGCGGCAAGGTCCAGCAGCCAGTCCTGCAGGAAGCCCTTGACGTCGTAGAGGAACGCCGCGGTGGGCGCGAAGACGGCGATGTCGCCGGTCCAGCCGAGCCGCTCGTCCCGCTGCGGGCAGTCGGTGGGCAGGTCCAGGAAGTTGCTGCGGAGCCCCCAGACGATGTTGCGGTGCAGCTGGTTGACCAGTTCGTTGGAGCATTCGAAGGTGCCGGTGCGTTCCAGCTCGGAATGTACCACCACGGCCTCCAGAGAGTCCTCGGTGAGCGTGCCGGGCCAGCCGGAGATCTCCGCGTAGCGGAAACCGTGGAAGGTCTTGGTGGGCTCGAAGAAGTCCTCGCCGCCGGACAGGATGAACGTGTCCGTTGCTTTGGCGGAGCGCAGGGGGCGGACACCGAGTTCGCCGTCTTCCAGCAATTCGGCATGGCGGACGGTGATGGTCTCCCCTGCCTCGCCCCGGACGGTAAACCGGAGCCAGCCCACCAGGTTCTGGCCGAAGTCCACCAGCGTCTTGCCGCCGGGTGAGGTGAAGATCCGCACCGGTTGGAGAACGTCGGTGCGCACCACAGGCGGGCCCACCGGTTCAGCCAGCCGGTCGACGTCGAACTCGACCGTGTGCACGCCCGCCCAGGTGGTGCTGGCATGCGAGTCTCCGGCGCCGACGTTCGGGTCCGCCCAGCCGGGCTGGTTCCGGCGGGCATCGATGGTCTGCCCGTCATAAAGGTCATTGAAGGCGGTGGCCGAAGGGCCCGACTGCCAGGAGGAATCTGAGGCGATGGACTGAATGTGACCGTCCTCAAACTCGACGTCCAGCTGCCCGAAGAAGCCCAGTTCCTGGCCGTAGAGCCCGGACATGCCGTGCCAGGCCAGTCGCCCGCGGTACCAGCCGTTCCCCAGGGAGACGCCGAGCACGGTGGAGGGTGCCACCAGCCCGGTCACGTCATAGCTGCGGTAGCGGAGGCGCCATTCGTAGGAGCTCCAGCCCGGGCTGAGGACGTCGTCGCCTACGGGAACGCCGTTGATGAAGGCCTCGTAGATGCCGAATGCGGTGGCGCGGAGCGTCGCCCTGGCGACGGCTCCGTGCCCTTCCGCCAACTGGAACTCTTTGCGGAGCAGCGGGGCGCCGTCGAAGTCTTCATCGGGGGTGATCATGGCTGCTTGCCAGGGTGCCAGTGGCATGGAGGGTGTTCCGTTCTGCTTGCCGTCAGGAGGTGACGGAGGGCCAGTCGTTTGAGATAAAAGGGTCAGGAAGCGTAGTGGCAGGCGACGTCGGAGGCGCCCACCTGCCGGAGCGCCGGGCGCTCCGTCCGGCACAGGTCGGTGGCGAGCGGGCAACGCTGGCTGAACGGGCAGCCGCCGGGTGCCGCCGTCGCTGCCGCAGCAGTCCGGACGCCCAAAGACTCCCGTGCCTGGCGGCGTGCGGCCTGCTCGGCGGGCCGCGGCACCGGGGAGGCCGCCACGAGTTCTTGCGTGAACGGGTGCTTGGGGTTCTCAGTGACGGCGGCGGCCGGCCCGCTTTCCATCACCTGCCCGCGGTACAGGACCACCACGCGTTGGGCCAGGAACTGGACCACAGCGATGTCGTGGGCGATGAACAGATAGCCCAGACCGCGCTCATCACGCAGGTCGGCCAGCAGGTTCAGCACCTGGGCCTGGGTTGAAAGGTCCAGTGCGCTCACGGCTTCATCGCAGACCACCAGCTTGGGGTCACAGATGAGGGCGCGGGCCACAGAGATCCGCTGCCGCTGGCCGCCCGAGAACTGGCTGGGGTAACGGTCAACGGCCTCACGGGGCAGGCCCACGCGCTCCAGCATGTCCTCCGCGCGCTGCCGGGCCTCGGGTGCGGACACCCCGCGAAGCCGGAGCGGTTCAGCCAGCGAGGAACCCACCGTGTTCCGTGGGTTCAGCGAGGAATTGGGGTCCTGGAAGACGGCCCGCAGCTCGCCGCCCAAAGCCCGGCGCTGGGCGGCACCGGCCGCGGTGATGTCCTTGCCCTGGTAGGCGATGGACCCGCCGGAGACCTTCTGCAGCCCCAGGATCGCTTTGCCGATGGTGGACTTGCCCGAGCCGGACTCCCCCACGAGCCCCACGGTTTCGCCGGGCGCGATGTGGAAGCTGACACCGTCGACGGCGGCGGGAGCGGCGGCTGCCTTGCGGCCGCGTCCGTAGCGGACCACCAGGTCCTTGACCCCCAGCAGTGACTGGGCAGGGGTGGGCAGGGGGGCTTCGGGGCGGGCCCGGGTTGCGGTGCTCATGCGTGATCCTTTTCAACAGTCCGGGTTTCAGACAGGCTCAAAACGTGCCGGCCCGGGACCTCCGTGGCCACCCAGTCCAGGCCTTCAACGGCCAGTTCATCCGCCTTGACGCAGCGGACCAGCCCGTCACCGGTTCCGGAGGCCAGCAGCGGGACGGGGACCCGGCAGGCGGAGCCGGCGAACTGGCAGCGTGCAGCAAACCGGCACGAGCTTGGCCAGTCCTTGGGCTGGGGAACCTGGCCGGTGATGGTGGCCAGCCGCTCGGGCATGTCCGTGGCGTCGGTGGCGTGCGGGTCCGCGGCCAGCAGGGCCAGGGTGTAGGGGTGGCGCGGGTTGTCCAGGATGCTGTCCGTCCGGCCGTTTTCCACCACCTGGCCCGCGTACATGACAGCCACCTGGTCGCAGAGGTCGGCCACCACGCCGAGGTCGTGGGTGACCATGACTACCGACATTCCGGTGTCTTTCACCAGGCTGCGCAGTAGCGAAAGGATCTCGGCCTGTACGGTGACATCCAACGCGGTGGTGGGTTCATCGGCAACGAGCAGCCGGGGACGTCCCGAAAGGGCCAGGGCGATGGCCACACGCTGGGCCATGCCGCCGCTGATCTGGTGCGGGTAGGTCTTCAAAATGCGCGCGGCATCCACGATCCCCACCTTCTCCAGCAGGCTAAGGGCTTCGGTTTTTGCTTCGGCCTTGCCGGTCCTGCCGAGCCGCCGGATGGCGGCGGTGAGCTGGTAGCCCACGGTGAACATGGGATCCAGGGCGCGCATGGGTTCCTGCGAGATGAGGGCGATTCCGCGGCCGCGGATGCCCTCCATGTCCTTGTCAGTGGCCGCAGCCAGGTTCCTGCCGTTCCAGAGGATCTGGCCTCCCGTCACGGACACGCCGGAAGGCAACAGGCCCAGGAGGGAGAGCGCGGTCATGGTTTTGCCGCAACCGGATTCGCCCACCAGTCCCAGGACAGTGCCGGGCTCGACGTCGAATGAGACGTCCGTGACCAGCCGGACTCCGTTGTCCACCCCAACAGAGAGGTTGCGGACACTGAGCGTGTCCTTCGCAGCCGCCGTCTCAAGAGCCGGAGTAGCTGCCGCGATTGCGGCAACGGATTTCGTCCGCTGGCGCCGGGCGGCGGCGGAAGGAAGATGGGAGGCGGTGGCGTTGGGCGCCTTGCCGAGGGCGTTGCCGATGGCATTGGCGGCCAGCACTGTCAGGGCCAGCACGGCGCCGGTGGGAACCATCAGCCAGGGAGCATCGTAGACGTGCTGTGAGGCGCCCTGGATCATGCCGCCCCAGCTCGGTTCAGGGATGGGCGGCCCGAAGCCGATGAACGCGAGGCCGGCCTGGATGAGCATGCCGACGGCGAAGATCAGTGCGGCCTGGACCACGATGGTGTTGGTCAGGCCCGGCAGCACGTGGCGGAGGCTGATGCCCGCCAAGCCCATACCGTCCACCTTGGCTGCGTCCACGTATAGCTGGGACTGCAGGGACTTAGCCTGGCCCAGCATCACGCGGTAGATGCCCGCCGAAATGAGCACGCCGAGGATTCCCATGACCAGCGGGATGTTGGTTCCCACGGCGCCAATGACGGCCAGGATGATCACCGTGCCGGGCAGCGACATCATGATTTCGGTGACGCGGCTGATCACGTTCTCCACGCGTTCACCCGCGGCTGCTGCCAGCATCGCCAGGAGGGTTCCGAGTCCGACGGCGACAATCACCGTGATCATGGACGTCCCCAACGTGCCGGCCGCGGAAGCGAAGATGCGGCTCAGGAGGTCCCTGCCCAGTTCGTCCGTGCCGAGCCAGTGGGCGGGCGTGGGTCCGGACAGGACCGCGGTGAAGTCCTGGTCCTCGGTCTTGAAGGGCAGCCATAGCGGCGCGGTCAGGGAGGCGGCCACCAGTGCGGCCAGCCAGATGACCCCGGCGATGCTCGCGGGTGAGCCGAAGAGCTTGCTGCCTGCGAATTTATTCGCCGCGCTTTGGCGCAGGGCTGGCGGAGGGACGGCAGCCGCCGTCGTCGTTTCTGTCTGGTCCGCGTACGCGGGGGCGGGGGCAACGTTGGGGATCATGAGGCACGCAACTTCGGGTCGAGGAACTTGGTGGCGAGTTCCAGCACCAGGTTCACGGCGACCACCACCACCGTGGCGATCACCACCACGCCCTGCACGGACGGGGCGTCATGGGTGCTGACGGAGTTCTGGACGGCCTGGCCGAGGCCAGGCATGGCGAACAGCTGCTCGGCGATGACGGAACCGCCGAAAAGCTGGATGAACTGCAGCGCGATGGCTGCCACGATCGGCAGGCTGGCGTAGCGCAGGGCGTGGATGTAGAGGATCTTCCAGGTGGGGGTGGCGGTGGCACGGAGGGTGCGGATGTGTTCCTGCTGGAGCGCCTCGAGCATGGAGGCCCTGGTCTGCCGGGCAATAAACGCCCCGCCACCCACCGCCAGGGTGATCACCGGCAAGGCCAGGGACAATGCCCAGTCCTGCGGGGAGTCCTCGAAGGGAACATAACCGGTGGCTGGAAAGACGGAGGACTGGACAGCCAGGAGGTACACAAAGATGATGCCGATCCAGAAGGCCGGGAGTGCCACCGCCATGCCGCAGACGCCGCTGATGATGCGGTCAACCATGCCGCCCCGGACGGCCGCGGTGACGCCCAGCGCGATGCCGAGGATTCCGCTGAGCAGGGTGGCGCCGGCAGCAAGGGACGCTGTGACGGGAAGCCTGCTGGCCAGGTCCGCGCTGACGGAACGTCCATCAATGAGCGAAATGCCGAAGTCACCCTGGACTGCGGCGCCGAGCCAACTGAAGAACTGGACAATGAGAGGATCGGACCAGCCGAGCCGCCGGTTGACCTCGTCGATCGCCTCCTGCGTGGCGCCGGCGCCGAGGGAAACGGCTCCCGGGCTGCCGGGCATTGCGTGCACCAGCATGAATGCCAGCACCGCAACCACCAGCACGGTGGCCAGCGCCATCAGCAGGCGCTTGGAGATGAATAGTGCCATGGTGACCTCCATCGGTCAGGACTTTCCGGGCGCCCGTCCCGGCAGGGATGGCCGCCCGGAAAGTTCGGGAATTAGCTGGCTGGCTTGTAGGACGAGAGCAGCGGGTAGGCGTTGGTGCCTGCAAACGTCACCGGGGCGATCTTCTTCGTGTTGTAGCCCTGGTTGGTGAGCGCCTCATACAGCGGGATCATCCAGCCGGATTCCACCAGCCGGGTGTTCAGCTTCGTGGCCGCGGCCTTGACAGCGGAATCATCCTTGGCGGCTGCCAACTCGCCGGTTGCTGCGGTCAGCTTCTCATCGGTGGCCTTCTGCACGTTGGTGAAGCCGTTCAGGATGGCTCCGTACATCACGCCCACGGGGTTGTCCCAGTTCAGCGGCGCGTAGCCCAGGGGTGTGGTGGCGACGGCTGCGAAGGCCTCGTCAGTGGAGGAGGCCATCTTCACGTTCATGGTGATCCCGACGGCGGCCAGGTCCTTCTGGGCTGCCTGCAGGTCCGTCTGGGTCTGGGCGCTGGCGATGATGGTGAAGTCAAACCCGTTCGCGTAGCCGGCCTCGGCCAGCAGGCTCTTGGCCTTGTCCGGGTTGTAGGCAAACTGCGTGTCCAGGTCCTTGGTGAAGCCTGCCGAGTCCTTGGGCAGGGCGTTCCAGGCGGGGATGTCACCCTTGTGCAGCGCGTCCACCAGGGCCTGGCGGTTGATGGCGTACTGGATGGCCTGCCGGACCTTCTCCTGGGCGAATGCGGGGGCGGTCTTGCCGATCTTGTCGAAGGAAATCATGGTGTTGACGGTGCCGCCGATCTGGGTCACGCCCACGCCCTTGGACTTGGCGAAGTCAACGGTGTTTGAGGTCAGCATGGCCACGTCGGCCTGGCCGGACACCAGGGCGTTGGCCCGGGCCTGCGGGTCCTGGACCACACTGAAGTTGACCTTGTCGAAAGCGTACTTCGTGGCTTCCGGACTCTTGCTGTTCTTCACCAGGACGTATTTGTTGCCCTTAACCGTGGCGGGATCGAGGGTGTAGGGGCCGGATCCGTCAGGAGTGGCGGCGAGGCTTGCGGTGTCCGTGACGCCATTTTTGCCGACAATCATGCCGGTGGTCGACGCCAGGTTCTTCTCGAAGCCGGGCTGCGGCTTGGCGAAAGTCACAGCCACCTGGGTGGGGCTGACAACGTTCACGGAAGTGATTTCCTGGGCGCCGCCCTTGGCCACGGCTGAGTAGGCGCTCAACGCCGGATCGGACCGGCGGTCCAGGTTCGCCTTGACCAGGTCGGCGTCGAGCTTGGACCCGTCGGTGAAGGTCACTCCGTCCTTGAGTGTCAGTGTCAGGACAGTGTTGTCGGCGTTGTAGCTGAACTCCTTGGCCAACCCGGGAGCTGCCGAGCCGTCCGGCTGCAGCGTCATCAGGCTCTCGTAGAGGCCCTCGAAGAACTGCCGCTGGGCGGCCGAAACGCGCAGCGGGTCAAAGCCGAACGATGCGGCGTCGCTGTCGACGGCGAGGGTCAGGGACCTGGTGTCCGCTTTGGCGGTGGCCTGGCTGGAGCCGCCGCCGCAGGCGGTGAGCGATCCCAGCAGGAGCGCTCCGGCCAGAACGGCGGAGCTCGCACGGGCGGTGGAGTTCAGTTTCATGTGGTGCGCCTTTGCATTCTGAGGTGACAACGGGAGGAAAAGTGTTTGGGGCTGGCACACGGGCCGGCTCCCATCCAGCATCAGCCGGAGACGTTCGGCGCTTACATGAGAATGTCATTGATTGAAAAGGTATTGTGGCCCCGGTCACGCGACAGGAAAGGATTGAAGCCAGGGCAGAGAAGCCCGTGCGCTGTTCGTCGGCGCTGAACCGAAAGGAACTACATGACCACCGCATCACCATTCCCCCAGGACTTCCTCTGGGGCGTTGCCAGCGCCGGGCACCAGGTGGAGGGGAACAACGTCAACAGCGACACCTGGTTCCTGGAGCACCTGCCGGGTAGCATGTTTTCCGAGCCTTCCGGGGACGCGGTGGACCACTACCACCGCTATCGCGAGGACATTGCCCTGATCGCGGGCCTCGGGTTCACCAGCTACCGCTTCTCCATCGAGTGGGCCCGCGTTGAGCCTGAGGAGGGCCTGTTCTCGAACGCCGAACTGGACCACTACCGCCGCATGCTCGAAGCGTGCCACGAGAACGGCCTCACCCCCGTGGTCACGTTCCACCACTTCACATCGCCGCGCTGGCTCCTCGCCGTCGGCGGCTGGGAGGGCCCCCGCACGGCAGAACTGTTTGCGCGGTACTGCGACCGGGTGATGGCGCACCTGGGCGACCTCATCGGCGTCGCCTGCACCTTGAATGAACCCAACCTGCCGTGGCTGCTGGAATCCTTCGGCATTGGCGGCGAGACCCCGGAGAACCGTGGTTCCGTGCCGGTGTGGGCCGCAGCCGCGGAACGCCTTGGCGTGGACGCGAGCACGGTGGCTCCGTTCCAGTTCTGCTCCACCGAGGCCGGGTTCGCCGTGAAGGTGGCCGCACACCGCGCCGCCACCGCCGCGATCAAAGGCCGGCGGCCGGAACTTCCGGTGGGCTGGACGCTCGCAAACTCGGACATCCAGTCCATCGATGGCGGCGAGGAACTTGCTAACCAGGTTCGCCGCGACGTCAACGAACGCTTCCTGGCGGCGTCCCGCGGTGACGACTTTGTGGGCATCCAGACCTACGGCCGCACCGTCTACGGCCCGAACGGGCATGCGCCGGCTCCGGAGGGTGTGCCCACCAACCAGATGGGTGAGGAGATCTACCCGCAGGCCCTCGAGGCAACCATCCGGGAAGCCCACCGCATTGCCGGCGTTCCGGTGATGGTGACCGAAAACGGGTTGGCCACCGAAGACGACACCCAGCGGGTGGACTACCTGCGCGCTGCGGTGGACTGCGTCGCCTCATGCCTGGCGGACGGCATCGACGTCCGCGGCTACATCGCCTGGACCGCCCTCGACAACTACGAATGGGTGTTCGGTTACGGCCCGAAGTTTGGCCTGATCGCCGTGGACCGGGAAACCCAGGAACGGACACCGAAGGAAAGCGCACACTGGCTGGGCCGCCTGGCACAGGCGCACAACCCCTTGGCCAGCTACGAGACCCAGTCGGCGTCGTTGTAGGGGCGGTCGCGGAAGTGGGCCCTGAGGTACTCGCCCACAACGGCCGCGCCCAGATCTCCCGCGTCGGGCGCAACCACCCGGCCGTCCACGCGGCGGGCCATCCGCTGGACGAACCGTTCGAGCCCGGGGTCGTCACCCAGCCGGAAGAACGTGGCTTGGGTGCCGGCCCGGCCAAGGCGGTCGAGTTCGGCAATGGTGACGCGGATAGTCTCGGGGGCGGGCGGGTAGTCAAACCACGAGTCTCCGTCCGGCAGCAAGTGCGCGGTGGGCTCGCCGTCGGTCACCACCAGGAGGACATGCTGCATTGACGGGTGCCGGCGGAAGAAGCGATTGGCCAGCAGCAGGCCATGGTGGAGGTTCGTTCCCTGCTCGCGCCGCGACGCCAGCGCAGTGAGCTCGCCGATGTCCATGTTTTGTGCGTAGCGGCCGAAGGTGATCAGCTGCAGCCTGTCCCCCCGGAAGCGGCTGGAGACCAGATGGTGCAGTGCCAGCGCGGTCCGTTTCATCGGCACCCACCGTCCCTCGGCCGCCATCGAGAACGACACATCCACCAGCAGGACGACGGCGGCCTGGGTGCGTGCCTCTGTTTCCGCCACCTCGATATCCTCTGCGCTGAGCCGCAACCCGCCGCCCGGATCCCCGCCGTCGGCCGTGGTCCGGCGGATGGCGTTGGTGATGGTGCGGGTGACGTCCCAGGGCTCCGCGTCCCCGAACTCCCACGGACGGCTTGACCCGGTCTGCTCGCCGGCGGCCCCGGCCACCCGCGTATCCCGGCGGCCCTGCCGTCCTGCAAGCTGCTTGGCGGTGTCCCGCAGCAGCGACCTGCCGAGCCGCCGCATCGCCTGTGGGGACAACCTCAGGTCGCCGTCGGCCCCGCGGCGCAAATAGCCGCCATCCTGCATGGCCCGCTCGATGTCGGCGAGGGTGCGTGCTGTCACGGCGGCATCCTGCCCGAGCTGCCGGGCGAGGGCGTCCAGGTCCAGATCGTCCAATTGTGATCCGTTGTAGGACTGGGAGAGCTGTTCAGACAGCTCGTCGAGTTCGGCGAGGTCCTGGAGCACGCCCGTGCCATCACCGAGTCCGAGGCCTTCCTGTCCCTCGAACCGTTCGGAACCGGTCCAGTCCTCGCCGGGGCGCAATGCCTGCAGGTTGGCGTCCAGTTGGCCCAGCTGCGCCATCAGCTCGGACGAACCGAAGGCCTGGGCGGAAAGCCGCATCAGCTCCTCCCGCTGCTCCGGGGACATGGATTGCATGAGCCGCTGGGCGGCGGCCGCACGCTGGGCGAGGGCGTCGATCAGTTCCTCGACCGACTGCGGGTTCTCCGGGAAGAACTGGCCGTGCTTGGCCATGAACTCCTGGAAGTCCGCATCGGTGTCCTCGCCGCGGCGGTGTTTGTCCAGCAGCCCGTTCAGGTCCTGCAGCATCTCGGCCACGGCAGCGCGGTCCTCCTCGGTGGCGCCCTCGAGTGCCTGCTTCATGCCGGCGAAGCGCTGGTCCAGGACCTCACGGCCCAGCAGATCCTTGATCTTTTCGTAGGCCTCCCGGGCGGTGCTGGACTGCCAGTCGTAGGAGGCCAGCTCATTGACGGCCGCGGCTGTGGACTGGGGCAGGTTTTGCAGCTGCATTTCGCGGAAGTCACGGTCCGTGTTGTCCATCATGGCGTCGCGGGCCAGTTGCTTACGCTCCTCCAGGACGGCAGTGTCCAGCAGCTTCTTGACCTCATTCAGCGTGCCGTCCAGCCGGTGACGGCTGAGCAGTTCACTGCGGCGCTGTTGAACCCGCCAGGCAAGGTCATCGAGTCCCTCCCGGTTCCGGCCGCCGCGGCGAAGGTACTCCTGCAGGGCATGCCGGGGCGAATACCCCGCCATGACATCCTCGGCAACGGCGTCAAGGGCCTCGGCCAGGTCCACGGGCGGGGCAAGGGGATCCGGCCCTCCCGCGTATCGGCCGTACTTGGAGGAGTGGTGGTGAAGGCTCATGGTTCGCCTCTCTCCGGGTTGCTAGCCGTAGACGGTTTCCTCGTCGTCGGACTCCTTGGAGATCCGCCGGGCGAGGTAGAGGCCTTCCAGGGCAAGTTCGATGGCCGCGGCGCGCTGACCGTCGTTTTGTGCGCCCAGCCTGCTGCTGATCTCGTCGTACAGGCCTGATCCGTTGAGCGAAGGGAGGTTCTCCAGGAATTCGCGGGCGGTGACCTGGTCTCCGGTGGTCACCGTCCGGTGCCCGTCAAGGGCGGCCACTAGCGGGCCCAGGTCCAGGCCCTGGTAGTGCGCCCGCACCGCTTCGGCGGTGGCCGTGCGCAGCAGGTGGTCAAGCACTGCCTGTTCGCGGCCCTCCTCCCCTGACTCAAATTCGATCTTGCCGGTCAGGACCTCAACCGCCGTTTCCAGGTCGATGATCCGCGCAACTGCCTGATCCTCGCCACGCACACTGGCCCGGCGCAGGGCCGCGGCGGCAACCGTTTCAGCACCCGCGATGGCGAACCGCGCCGAAACCCCCGAGGTCTGGTTGACGGCCGGCGAGAGCCTGAGGGCGCGGGTGTATCGGGCGAGTATCTCGAGGATGACAGGCGGGACGTCGGCCACGAGCTGGCCTTCCTGCCTGATCACGGAGACCTCGTCCTCCAGCTCTATGGGGTAGTGGGTGCGGATCTCGGCGCCGAAGCGGTCCTTGAGCGGCGTGATGATCCGGCCGCGGTTGGTGTAATCCTCCGGGTTCGCGGAGGCGACCACCAGCACGTCAAGGGGCAGCCGCAGCACGTAGCCGCGGATCTGGATGTCGCGTTCCTCCATCACGTTCAACATCGATACCTGGATCCGCTCCGCGAGGTCCGGCAGTTCGTTGATGGCGACGATGCCGCGGTTGGAGCGCGGAATGAGGCCGTAGTGGATGGTTTCCGGGTCCCCGAGCCGGCGGCCCTCGGCCACACGCATCGGATCGACGTCGCCGATGAGGTCCGCAACGGAAGTGTCCGGCGTCGCGAGCTTCTCAACGTAACGCTCCGAGCGGTGGCGCCACGCCACCCGCAGCCGGTCCCCTTCGGTGAGGACCTGCGCACGGGACTGCTCGGTGATTGGCTCGTACGGGTGTTCGTTGAGTTCGGATCCCTCGATCACCGGCGACCACTCGTCCAGCAGGCCTGCCAGGGTGCGGAGGAGCCGCGTCTTGCCCTGCCCACGTTCGCCGAGCAGGACGACGTCGTGCCCGGCTATCAGGGCGCGCTCCAACTGGGGCAGGACAGTCCGGCCGAACCCGTAGATTCCCGGCCAGGGGTCCCGGCCTGCGGCGAGCGCGGCCAGCAGGTTGTCGCGGATTTCGTGGCGCAGGTCCTTGCGGACATGGCCGGCGGCACGCAATTCACCAACGGTGAAGATATCGGGGCGATCACTCACTCCTCTACGGTAGACCCCGAACCAGCGGGAACCGAGGAATTTTCCACAATTCCTGCCGGCGCCGGCGGTGAACGATACTCTGGATCCTGATGATTGCAGCCACTCCCCCGGAACAATTTGCGGCGGCGACGGAACCGCAAAGCACCCTTCTGCTCCTGGTGCGGCACGGTGAAACGCCCACCACCGGCATGGTGCTGCCGGGCCGCGCCCCTGGCCTGCACCTCTCCGACCGGGGCCGTGACCAGGCTGAACGCGTGGCGGAACGCCTCGCCGGCCTGCCCATTGACGGCCTCTATTCCTCTCCCATGGAGCGGGCCGGCGAGACGGCCGCGCCGACGGCCGCCCTCAGTGGGTTGGATGTGCATGAACACACCGGCTTGATCGAGTGCGACTTCGGCGACTGGACCGGCGCCGCGCTGGCCGAACTGGTGGGCCTGCCGGAGTGGCAGACCGTCCAGCACAGCCCCTCGGCGTTCCGCTTCCCGAACGGTGAGAGCTTTGTGCAGATGCAGGCACGCATGGTGGGAACGCTCGAGGCGCTGTGCACCGCCCACCCGGGGGGCGTCGTCGTGTGTTTTTCCCACGCCGACCCCATCAAGGTTGCCGTCGCCCACGCCCTGGGCACGCGCCTGGACCTGTTCCAGCGGATTGTCATCAGCCCCGGCTCCGTGTCGGCCATCTCCTTTGTGGAGGGCCGGGCGCCGGCGGTGATGATGGTGAATTCCACGGCCGACCCGCTGAGTGGACTGAGGGCCCCACGAGTTCGGGACAGACGGTGAAAAGGTGCGGCTGGTGCCGGGCCGGGAGCTGACCCTGCTCGGCGAGGGCCGGGTGGAGCTGCTCGGACGGATCCTCCGCAGCAGCAACGAGACGTTCCTCGTCCGGATCTCCTGCGGGGCAGACTCGGCACAAGCGGTCTACAAGCCTGAAGCCGGCGAACGCCCGCTCTCTGATTTCGAGCCAGGGCTGTTCCGCCGGGAACGGGCGGCGTACCTGCTCAGTGAGTACCTGGACTGGGTTTTGGTGCCGCCGACGGTGATCCGCGAGGACGCCCCGTTGGGCATCGGGTCGCTGCAGTGGTTCATCGATTGCGACTTCCGTGAGCACTACTTCACCCTGTACGCCGATGCCCCCGAGACCCACAGTTCCCTGTCCCGGATCGCCCTGTTCGACTACGTCACCAACAACACGGACCGGAAGAGCGGGCACGTGCTGCGCGGCGACGACGGGCGCATCTGGGGCATCGATCACGGGCTGTGCTTCTCCGCGCCCTTCAAGCTGCGGACCGTTATCTGGGACTTCGCAGGAGAACCAATCCCCGGCGCACTGCTCGAGGACATCATCCCGCTCGCCGAGGCCGTGCCTCCTGCCGTGGCCGAACTCCTCGACGGCGCCGAGGTTGCAGCACTGCAGCGCAGGGTGCGGCGGGTACTGCACGACGGCGTGCTGCCGGTGGACCATACCGGCATGCGGTACCCGTGGCCGCTGGTGTGAGGTATTGCGGTTTTGAAGATCTGCGGACTCCCCAAATGATAAGGTTGCTTATTATTGTGGATGTGTTGAACGAAGGGTAGGAATGCGTGGCGCCGGAAACCAGGCAAGCCCCTGAGGGTGGCGTAAAAGGCGAAGTGCAACACGACCGCTTCGTCGGTGGGAATGACCTTACGCGCTGGGACACCCGGCTCGGCCAGTTCCTGGCCTTCGTCGTCGGCCGCGTCAGCCGTATTCTCGGCCCGCACGCCGCGCTGATCCTGACCTTGGCCGTTGGTGCAGCACTGGCCGTGACACTCACCGCGGTATTTGCGCAGGTCTACGAATCCGTGGTCGAAGCCGATGGTGTTGCCGGTCTGGACCATCCTGTCCTTGACACCGCCAAGACACTGCGCTCCCCCGCGCTGAACATCATGACCACCGCTTACACGGATGTTGGCGGAACCATCGGCATGCCGCTCCTCGCGCTGGCAGTCATGGCGACGCTGGCTATTCGACGCCGGTCGTGGACCCCGGTCATCCTCATAGTCATTGCCGGCGCCGGGTCATTGCTCATGACCATCGCGGGCAAGTCGCTCGTCGGCAGGACCCGGCCCCCGCTGGTCGACGCAGTTCCGCCTTACGAGTACTCGGCATCCTTTCCTAGCGGTCATTCATTGAACTCTGTTGTCATCGCCGGGATTGTTGCCTACCTGATCATCCTCCGGCTGAAGTCGCCCCGTGGCAGGATCGTTGTGGTGACCCTGGCAGGGCTCTTTGCCTTTAGCATCGGTTTGAGCCGGGTATATCTGGGCCACCACTGGCTCACGGACGTGCTGGCCGCGTGGGCACTCGGGGCGGCCTGGCTAGCGTTGGTGATCACAGCGCATCGACTCTACCTCACCACCCGCACCCACCGCGTGGGTACGGATGCAAGCAAACTCGCGCCCGAATAGGCCCTCCGCACTTCGCCGAAACCCGCCGTTCCATCGGCGTGGGTAGGTGCGGAGTGCCTTTTGTGCAACCCTGATTCCATGGATCTGGAGGTATCGCCCGCGCTCACCATTCCCGCCACGGAACTGGGCTGGCGGTTCTCACGCTCGTCGGGCCCGGGCGGCCAGCACGTCAACACCACAGACAGCCGGGCGGAGCTCTCATGGAACGTCGGTGACTCGGTGGTGCTGTCAGAAAGCCAGCGGCTGACGCTCCTGGCACGCCTCGAACCACGTCTGATCGGCGGGGTCATTACCGTGACTGCTTCTGAGCAGCGTTCCCAGCTGCGCAACCGTGATATCGCGCTGGCCAAGCTGGCCGACCTTGTGCGGGTGGCCCTTGCGCCGGAAGGTCCCCGCCGCCGACCGACCAAACCTACCCGGGGTTCTAAACATCGGCACCTCGCCGCCAAACAACAGCGGTCGGCCACAAAACAGCAACGACGGCGGCCGAGCGCCGAGTAGCGCGGGTTCACACTGCATCGGCCGGACCGGGCCAGACCTGTTCCGCAAGGGCGAGGACCAGGCCGAGTGCCGGGTTGTCCGAGGCCTGCCGCCAAGCCATCCGCAGGTAGACCGGCAAGGTCTTGTCACGCACGCGCAGGAAGTGCACATGGGGGTCTGTCACGTTCTCGGCCACACTGGAAACGGTCAGGGAGCATCCCACTTCCGCCCCCACCGGTGCCATGGCGGTCCAGGAGTCCGGGGCCCTTTGGACAATGTCCGGATCGAAACCGGCACCCAGGCTGAGCCTGCGCAGCCGGTCGCCCAGGACCGAGCCCTCGTGCGGGGGCAATGCCACAAAAGGCTCGCCGGCAAGTTCCGCCAGACGCACGTCCTCCTGCGAGGCCAGCCGGTGGGACGCCGGCACGGCCATCACCAGGTGTTCCTCGACGATGACGCGGGACTTCACACCTGCCGGCACAAAATTCCACCGGCCAAGGCTGATATCCACCTCACCACGCAGCACCCGGGCCAGGGCCGGCAGCGCGAAGTCCTGGCTGTTCAGCCGGAACTAAATGCCGGGATGAACCCGCCGGACTTCCCGGGCGAGGACGCCCACCAGTACGTGGGTTGAGGCACCGGCATAGGCGAGCTTGACTGTTCCCGCTTCCCCGCGGTCAGCCGCGAGAACGCCGGCCTTGGCACGGTCCGCCGCGGCAAGGATCTCCCGGGCCGGCGTCATGAGGGCCGCTCCCGCAGCCGTCAGCTGGACGCTGCGCGTGCTGCGGATAAACAGGTCAGCACCGAGGTCGCGCTCCAACTGCCGCACAGTACGGCTCACCGGCGGCTGGGCCAGATGCAGCCGCTCCGCCGCACGGCCGAAATGCAGCTCCTCCGCCACGGCCAGAAACACCCTCAATTGCTGAATCTCCATACGGGCATACTTTCACAAATTGCAATAATCCGAAGCTTAATAGGTATTGGACGCGGTGTAATTGCTGGTGGGATGTGAAAAGAAATCCTATTAAGCGGACCGGATCCCGAAAGCTCTTGGAGTTGTTCGGCGGCGCCGCTCCCACACCGGCCGTCGTACATTCTCCGCCGAATACATCCACACCCGGAGCTGGCAACGGTCTTCGCGGCGCTATGCGCCTAGCTCGCAGACATGAGGTCAACCCGCATTACCGCCGCCAGTTCCCATCTCCGCCGGACGGCCTATAGACCAAGTAGTCCGCCGTTTTAGATCCATTGGAGCGAGTAGGGACCGCCGTGAAGCAAGTGTGTCCCCGCAGAAAATCGGGTATGAGCCACTCCTGTGCGGCCCCCAGTCGATTGCCTAGCCTCCACCTATGGGGCAGTACCAGCCGTCGGTAGAAACGGGTCTCGATATGCTTGACGAAGTACGTTCAATGGATTCCGACGGTGCCCGGGCTATAAAGCCTGTCGCCCGGCGCATCGGCGGGCGCGCGCATGCCGCCGTCCTTTCGGCATTGCTCGCATTTGCTGGGTTGACCGTTAGCGGCGCTGCCGTTGCTGATGTGGGGACAATCGCAATCGACTCGTTGCGGACAGGGTGGGACAATAACGAGACCGCACTGTCGCCGTCGGCCGTTGCCTCCTCGAACTTCGGAAAGTTGTTCTCCGCTGCCGTGGACGGGCAGGTCTACGCCCAGCCGCTTGTGATTGGCGCGACGGTAATTGCGGCGACCGAAAAAAACAACGTTTACGGGCTTGACGGCGCCACGGGGGTGAAAAAGTGGAGCAGTAGCCTCGGTCCCTCCTGGCCGGCGGCGACGGTGAGCTGTGGTGACCTCGCACCCGACGTCGGCATCACGTCAACTCCAGTTTTCGACGCCGCGACAAACAGCGTTTTCCTGACCACGAAGACCAACGACGGTGCCACTCCCCAGCTCCCGCATTGGTACATGCACTCCCTCGACGTCACCAATGGGGCAGAGCGGGCAGGCTTTCCCGTCCTCATCGGCGGGGCCCCGACCAACGACCCGACCCGTCCGTTCAACGCAATGACGGCGATGCAGCGGCCCGGCCTGCTGCTGCTGAACGGAGTCGTGTACGCCGGTTTCGCAAGCCACTGTGACTATGCTCCATTCGTGGGCTACGTCATCGGGGTTTCAACCAACGGACGGCAGACGACCATGTGGGCGACCGAATCGGGCAACAGCAACGCAGAGGGCGGCATCTGGCAGTCCGGCGGAGGGCTGGTGTCCGATGGTCCGGGCCAGATCCTGTTTACTACGGGTAACGGCATATCGCCGAAGCCCGGCCCAGGTAAGACGCCGCCGAAGACGCTGGCAGAGTCGGTGGTCCGGCTCCAAGTCGGAACCGACGGGAACCTTACCCCCACTGATTTCTTCAGCCCCACGGACAACCTCAAACTGGACCAGAACGACGCCGACCTGGGTTCCGGTGCGCCGATCGGGATTCCGGACGGCTACGGCACGGCGCAGTACCCGCACCTGCTGGTACAGGTCGGCAAGGACGGACGCGTCTACTTGCTCGACCGGGACAATCTGGGGGGCATGGGGCAGGGAGCCGGCGGCACCGATGAGGTCCTCGACGAAGCCGGTCCGTACAGCGGAGTATGGGGGCGACCCGCGTTCCTTGGAACCACCAGCGGGGGGTACATCTACACTGCTGAGAACAGGGGTTACCTGCGCGCCCACCAGCTCGTGCCAAGCACTTCGGGCGGAATGAAGCTCGCCTCGGTGGGAACATCCGCCGGCACCTTTGGGTTCGGCTCCGGTGCGCCGGCCGTGACCTCCAACGGCAGGGACGGCGCGTCCGCCCTCGTCTGGGTGGTCTACACCAGCGGAGGCACCGGGGCCGCCGCGGAACTGAGGGCGTACCGTGCTATCCCGGACGCGGCCGGGCAGCTCAAGCAAGTATTTACCGCGCCCCTTGGCATAGCCGCCAAATTCACGACGCCAGCGACTGACGGCGGTCGGGTGTACGTGGGGACCCGTGACGGGCAGGTGCTTGCCTTCGGCGCCCCGACAACGTCGGCGGTGGGGGCAACAAACACCGACCTCGGCACAGCGGCGGTGGGCGCCACCGGTAAAGGCACCGTGACCCTCACGGCGTCCCGGGCGGTGACAATCAGCACCGTTACAGCTTCTGCCCCCTTCGGGGTTGAAGCACTTGCGTTGCCCCAGACCCTGGCCACGGGAGGCAGCATGACCGTCCCGGTCACCTTCGCACCCACGTTGGCCGGCCAGGCTGACGGTACGCTCACCCTCAACACCTCTGATGGCGAATCAGACCTCATTGGCGTCCACGCCGTGGGCACCAAGGACGGCTTGGGCGCGTCACCCAGCACAGTCCAATTCACCGATGTGCCCACCGGTGCCGCCAGCAGACAGACCGTCAACATCATCAACACCGGCAACGCGGTGGTCACAATCACTGGCGTGACATTGCCAGCCAATTCTGCCCTCACAGTCGACCCGACTACGGTGCCGATCACGGGCCAGACCGTCCAGCCGCTCGCCTCACTTCCCGTGTCTTTGACGTTCACTCCGACGACGGCGGCGGGGGTTACCGACAAACTGGTGGTCGCCGGTGACCTGGGCTCAGTGTCGGTGACGGTCAATGCGACTGCCGTTTCGGGTACCTCACGCCTGGAAATCCCGGCCTCCCTGGACTTCGGCGACGTGCCGGTGGGGATGTCAACCACCCGGGACTTCACGATAAAGAACACCGGCAACATACCGATGACCCTCACAAAGGCCAAGGCCCCGCAGGGGGTTTTCTCAACCGTCACGCCGATCTCCGAGGGACTGAGGATTCCCCCGGGTGAATCGGCTTACCAGAGTGTGACTTTCAAACCAACAGTCCTTGGACAGGCAGGGACTTTGGACACGTTCTACCTGGTCACGGCCGATGACGGCCAGGGCGAGCTGAAAGTCATGCTCACCGGGAATGGTACTGACGATCCCATAGCGGCCAAGGCAAGCAGCATTGGTGCCGGCGACCCCAGATCTTCTCTGGGGAGGTCTCTTACTCTGGAGTACTCAGTTTCAGTTGGAAAGTGCCAGGACTACGAAAAGGGGATCATTTGCTGGTCTGCAGTAACGGGCGCCCATGAGGTGCACGCCGGGATATACACGATCTTCAGGGCTGCGGGTGGTGCCGAAGGCGTCCTCGGGTTCCCGACCACCGACGAGGCTGGCACTCCGGACAAGGTGGGAGCCTACAACCACTTCTCCGGTTCCGGCGGGGCCTCCATCTACTGGTCCGCCGCCACGGGGGCACACAAGATCTATGGCGGAATCCGGGCCAAGTGGGCCTCAATGGGCTGGGAGAGGAGCAGGCTGGGCTATCCCACCACCGACGAGGAGGACGGCCTCCGGAACGGCGGGGCTTCCCAAAACTTCCAGTTCGGTGCGATGACGTCGTCTCCGGCCACCGGCACACACCCGACCCTCGGTGCCATTCGTCAGGTTTGGGCGGCCCAGGGATTCGAAGCAGGGAAGCTTGGCTATCCAACCACTGACGAGGTGTCAGGCATCCGGGACGGCGGGGCGTACCAAAACTACCAGGGCGGGGGGATCAACTGGTCTCCGACCACCGGAGCACACGCGACCGTCGGGGCTATTCGCTTGAACTGGGCGGCGCAGGGCTACGAGTCAGGGAAGCTTGGCTATCCAACCACTGACGAGGTGTCAGGCATCCGGGACGGGGGGGCGTACCAAAACTACCAGGCCGGGGGGATCAACTGGTCTCCGACCACCGGAGCACACGCGACCGTCGGGGCTATTCGCTTGAACTGGGCGGCGCAGGGCTACGAGTCAGGGAAGCTTGGCTACCCGACCACTGACGAGGTGGGCGGCATGCGAAACGGCGGGGCGTACCAAAACTACCAGGGCGGGGGGATCAACTGGTCCCCGACCACCGGAGCACACCGGACTTTGGGGGCGATCCGCCAGGCTTGGGCGGCGCAGGGCTACGAGTCAGGGAAACTGGGCTACCCGACCTCCGAGGAGTACTCCATCGATGGAGGTAGCGTCCGGCAGGACTATCAGGGCGGCCGGATTACTTGGTCCCCTCTCACCGGCACACAAATCAACTGATCTGTAATTCTTCGACGTCGGGGTCAGGGGAAGCAGTCCCCTGACCCGGCTTCATGCTCAGCGGCAACGTGCCCACCCGCATGGGCAATGAGCACCCCAGCATCTACCCCTACGAGCCGCTCCCCACCGCTGACGGCGACATCGTCCTGGCCATCGGCAACGACCGCCAGTTCCGTACCCTGTGCGGTGTTCTGGGCGCGCCGCGCCTCGCCACGGACCCAAGGTTCGGCACGCCGCCGGATCGCAGCCACAACCGTAAGGCCCTGCGTCCGCTTCTGGTGGAACTGATGGCCACGAAGCCAGCTTCAGAGTGGTTCGACATCTTCACGGACGCACGGTTGCCGTGCGCCCCGATCAACGATGTCCGTGGCGGAATCGAGTTCGCTTCGGCGAACACCGGGGTTTCGTCCAGGTGGCTGCGCACGTAGTAGGTGATGACGACGACGACGGCACTGAGCCAGAATGGCACCCGCCAGCCCCAGCTGTAGAGGTGCTCGGCGGGCAGGAGTGCCACCGGGAGGAAGACGATGGTGGCCAGCGAGCAGCCCACGGCATAGCCGACCATCACGAAGCTGGTGAAGAAGCCGCGCTTCCCGACGGGGGAATGCTCAACCGTCAACGTCGAGGCGCCGGCAGATTCGGTACCCGCGGAGAAGCCCTGGACGACGCGGAGGACGACCAGCAGTGCCGGGGCCAGCAGCCCCACCTGGTCGAATGTCGGGAGGCAGCCGATGGCGAACGAGGCGATGCCCATCATGACCACCGTTGCGAGCATGACGCGCTTGCGGCCGAGGCGGTCACCGAAGTGCCCCATCACCATCGCGCCGACCGGCCGGGCAACGTAGCCCACTGCAAAGGTGGCGAAGGATGCGATCAGGGCGACCGTGGGGTCACCCGAAGGAAAGAAGAGGACATTGAATACGAGGGCCGCTGCGGCGCCGTAGACGAAAAAGTCGTAGTACTCGAGCGCGCTGCCGAGCAGTGCAGCGGTGGCCGCCCTGCGGGGGGTCATCGCCGGCGGCGATGTTGTGGTGCTGGGCATGTGTTTCTCCTTTGAAACCGACGTAGTCAGAGTGTGATGTAGGCCACTGCCTCTGTATTCAGGATGAGGGGTGCGGCGCAGGCCATAGTGTTCCGATGTGAAACAGTCCCTGCACCGGGCGGCGGACCTGCCGACGCTCCGATCTTGAGCGAACCTTTCGCAAAGCTAGGCTGATCGCTGATTCTCTTGCTGCAGGATCGAGGCAGCCTCCACACGTTCCACTGAATGGGAGTCCGCCGACTGAGAGTAGGGTGAAATGCCATGACACAGGATGGCCGTCCGTCAGGAGTCTCTGACGAAAACGGGTCAGACCCGGCGATGCCTGCCATGGCCGCCTTGGTCATCCGCACGTGGAACGAGCCGGATCAGGCCGTGCCATTTCGCGCCAGGCTTACCTACAGCGAAGCTCCGGACGATGACCCGAGCACTATTTCCACTGCTGACCCTGATGAGGTCCTGAGGCTGGTCCGTCAGTGGCTCAACGCCCGATCGGCTCCGCGGCGCGATCCCTGAATACGCGTCGTGTTCGAACCTGTTCAGGCACCCTGCACAGGGGCGTACATGACCAGGTGCAGTTCGGGCGCGTCGGAGGGAACCAACCGGTGCTGCTCGTAGACCAACCTGCCGGCGTCGGGATGCAGAAACACCCGTTGCCGGGAAGCAAAGCGCTCCACTCCGCGGTCCGCCCACAGCTGGGCAAACTCGGGGCTGGCCGCGGTCAGGCGGGAAATCAGCGCCGTGTGTGCCGCGGAGCCCAGCCGAGCTCCGGCCTCGGCGCGGAACTCAGCAACGAAATGCCGGGACGTCTCTTCCCAGTCCGGGAGCATGTCGCGCAGGTGCGGGTCCGTGAAAATAAGCCAGAGCAAGTTTCTGTCCGCCGGGCCAACGGCGGCGATCCGCGAATACAGGCCTGCATACGCACGGTTCCAGCCGGCGATTCCCCAGTCCGGAGCCACGGCGAATGCCGGGAAATCCAAGGAGTCCAGCAGCCGCTGCACATGTGCAGGCGCTTCCTCGATCGGGGCGATGTCCGCGACAGGTACAGGCGCGTAGCCGCCCAAAGCCAAAAGGTACGCGTTCTCCGCTGCTGTTAGTTGCAGTACCCGCGCGATTGCCTCAAGGACCTGCCGCGAGGCGTTGATCTCCCGGCCCTGTTCGAGCCAAGTGTACCAGGTGACGCTGACGGCGGCGAAGGATGCAACTTCCTCACGGCGCAGCCCCTGGGTGCGGCTGCGTCCGATCGGCGGCAGCCCCAGCTCGGCCCGTACCAGGTTTCCGCGCCGGTCCCGCAGGAACTGCCCCAGCTCACGTCGTCGTTCATCACTCACCCCAAGAATCTAGCACTGCCACTACTAGTACCAGCACCGTCTTCCACCGCCCCTCCCGCACTGGTTGACTGCTTTCATGCCTCCTCTACGCTCACGAACAGTCACCCACGGCCGCAACATGGTGGGCGCCCGCGCCTTGCTCCGGGCCGCCGGCGTCAACGGATCCGACTTCGGCAAGCCGATCATCGCCGTCGCAAACAGCTTTACCGAATTCGTCCCCGGCCACACGCACCTGCAGCCGGTGGGCCGCATCGTCTCGGACGCCATCATTGAGGCCGGTGGCATCCCGCGCGAGTTCAACACCATCGCCGTCGACGACGGCATCGCCATGGGCCACGGCGGCATGCTCTACTCACTGCCCTCGCGCGACCTGATCGCCGACTCGGTGGAGTACATGGTCAACGCCCATTGCGCCGACGCCCTGATCTGCATCTCGAACTGTGACAAGATCACGCCGGGCATGCTGATGGCCGCGCTGCGCCTGAACATCCCGACGGTCTTCGTCAGCGGCGGCCCCATGGAAGGGGGCACCGCCGTCCTGGTGGACGGCACCGTCCGCAAGCGCCTGAACCTGATCTCCGCCATCGCCGATGCCGTCAACGACGCCGTCTCCGACGAGGACCTGCTGCGCATCGAGGAAACGTCCTGCCCCACCTGCGGTTCCTGCTCGGGCATGTTCACCGCCAACTCCATGAACTGCCTCACTGAAGCCCTGGGCCTCTCGCTGCCGGGCAACGGCACCACCCTGGCCACGCACACGGCCCGCAAGGAACTGTACCGGGACGCCGGCAAGGCCATCGTGGACATCACCAACGCGTACTACGACGGCGACGACGAGACCGTGCTGCCGCGGGCCATTGCCAGCCGCGCCGCGTTTGAGAACGCCATGACCATGGACATCGCCATGGGCGGGTCGTCCAACACCATCCTCCACTTGCTCGCCGCAGCACAGGAGGCTGAACTCGACTTCACGCTCGGGGACATCGACGCGATCTCGCGCCGCACGCCCTGCCTGACCAAAGTTGCCCCCAACGGCGACTACCTGGTCGAGGACGTCCACCGAGCCGGCGGCATCCCGGCCATCCTGGGCGAGCTGGACCGCGGCGGAATGCTCAACCACGATGTGCGCTCCGTCCACGGCCCGGACCTGCGCTCCTGGCTGGACGACTGGGACATCCGCGGCGGCAAAGCAACCGACAGCGCCGTCGAACTGTTCCACGCGGCGCCCGGCTGCGTCCGGTCCGCGACGGCCTTCTCCCAGTCCGAGCGCTGGGACACGCTGGATACCGATAACGCGAACGGCTGCGTCCGCTCGATCGAAAACGCGCACACCGTGGAGGGTGGACTGGCGGTCCTCCGGGGAAACATCTCGGTGGACGGCTGTGTGGTGAAGACCGCCGGCGTGGACGAATCCATCTTCAAGTTCTCCGGCCCGGCCGTCGTGTTCGAATCGCAGGACGACGCCGTCGAAGCCATCCTCAGCAAACGGATCGTCGCAGGCGACGTCGTCGTCATCCGATACGAAGGCCCGCGCGGCGGACCGGGCATGCAGGAAATGCTGTATCCGACGTCGTTCCTCAAGGGACTGGGACTCGGCGCAAAGTGCGCGCTGATCACCGATGGCCGCTTCTCCGGCGGAACGTCAGGACTGTCCATCGGCCACATCTCCCCCGAGGCGGCCGCAGGAGGAGCCATTGCGCTCGTCGAGGACGGCGACACGATTTCCATCGACATTCCCTCACGCTCCATCACCGTTGAAGTGCCCGACGCCGAACTTGACCGCCGTCGTGAATTGCTGGAAGCGAGCACCGGGTACCGGCCCCGCAACCGTGAGCGCGCTGTGTCACCGGCGCTGCGGGCCTACGCGGCCTTCGCGCTCTCGGCGGACAAGGGGGCGGTGCGCCACGTGCCCCTCGAGCCGCTGCCGGTCGCCGCGGGATAAGGCACCGGGGAAGGGGCGGACTACCCGACGGTGTCCGCCGCCGCCTCCGGTTCCCCTGCGTCTACCCCGGCGTAGGACGCCGAGACCCGGCGGTACACCGGGGTCAGGAAGGCCAGCAGGGCGGCGGCGACCATGATGATCCCGGCCACGAGGAACACCAGCGCGATGCCGCGGGAAGTGCCCTCACCCAGCAGCGGGGCCAGCCGGGCGGCGCCCTCGGCCGACCGGGCATACGGGATGATCCAGAACTGGGCGATCGGCGCGATGAGGAATGCTGTGATGGGCGCTGCTGCGGATTCAAAGGCCATGGCGAACCCGAACACCCGGCCCTGCCGGGGCAGCGGCACCACCCGCTGGATGACCGTCTGCTCCGCAGCCTCCACAAATGGAACCAGGACCAGGTAGAGCCAGATGCCCGCGATGTACAGCCAGGCGCACTCCCGCAATGTGAACACCGCGCCGAGGACCCCCATCAGGATCACCGCAATGAGCATGCTGCGCAACGGGTTGGACCCGAGCCCGAACTTGCCGATCAGCGCACCGCCCACGATGAATCCGGTGGCGCCAACCGCGAAGTAGGTCCCCCACAGCTCCACGGGGAACATCTCCAGGCCGTAGGGGTCCATCAGCGCCATGTAGACGCCGCCGATGAAGTTGTTGAAGGTGGAGAACAGGATCAGTGCGAAGAGTCCCGCGATTGCGAGTACGGCCGCGAGGGAGCCTCGCAGGTCAAAGCTGCCCTGTGCATCTGTGGCAGCCGCGCGCACTTCCTCGGGCATGCGGAGGGTGAGGAGGTGCGCGAAGGCCAGCGCCGTGAGCACCAGGGCGACCACGATGGTCCAGCCCATGCCCAGCAGGCCCACCGACAATCCGGAGAGCACCGAGGTGACGATGAACATCAGTCCCTGCACCATGCCCACCAGCCCGTTGGCGTTGGCCCGCCGGTCCGGCTCAATAAGAATGGTGACGGTCGTGGAGAGGGCGATGTTGCGCATGTTTTCGACCACGGCACCGACCAGGATGATCAGCGTGAAGATCCAGAACCACGGCCGGGCCAGGTCCAGCAGTGAGTCGGCCGATGTCAGCAGGAACATAACCCCTGACAGCAGGAACATCGCCAGGGTGAAGCCCGCGGCAAAGCGCATGACGGCCAACTTGCGGTAGCGGTCCACGAAGGTCCCGAAGCTGATGCTGGAGAGCGCGATCAACAGCATGTAAACACCACCCACCACCCCGGTGGCGATCACGTTGCGCGTTCCCAGGTACACCCAGAACGTCAGGGCGAACCACAGGTAGCTGGTGGTGATGTTGGCCAGGGCAGTGTTCACCAGGATCCCGCCGAACGTGCGGGAACGCTGCGCCGGACTGCGCAAGGACGTGTCGACGGCCTCGGGAACGGCAGCGGCCTCGGGAAAAGCCGGTTCCTGCTCGGTCATGCCGCCCAGTTTACTGACTACTCAGTGGTGTGGTCACGGTCCGGCTGCGAGGAAATTCCGGCGAGCAGCTGGCCCAGAACGAGGTCGTAGTGCTCCGCACTGCCGTATCGGCTCATTGGCCCGGCCACCGAGGCGGTGAGCGGGAACGCCTGAGCCACGTCCGGACCCCTGAGGCCCTCGGCCAGCGACTCCCCTGCGCCGCCGCTCCGCGCCACCACGAATGACGCCCAGCCATAATTCAGTCCGACGATCCCGCTGAACGTTGCCACGGCTGTGTCTCCCGTAATCCCTCCCCTGGCCAGGATCTGCAGCGCCCACTCCCCGATGGGCAGGGCGTTGGGTCCGGGCGCCGGGTGGGCGAAGAGCGCCGTTACCGCCCATTGGTGGCGGCGGAGCATGTCGCGGTGGTTCCGAGCGAACGCCGCCAGGTCCTGGATCCAGTCGGCGCTTTCCGACGGCGGCTCCATCCGTCCCAGCACCCGGTCCAGCAAGGCGTCCACCAGGTCCTCCTTGGTGCTGAAGTAGCGATACAACGCCATCGGTGACGACTCCAGCTCGGCGGCCACTGCCCGGATTGTCAGTGTCTCGATCCCGGCAGAGGCCACACGCTCGGCAACGTCCAGGATTTCATCAACGGTAAGCGAGTTGCGGGGCCGCCGGCTGCGGGGGGCGGAGACTGCTCCAGGCACGGGTTCAACTTTCTCTTGGGACCTCTTGCGTACAGCGTACACTAAGCGTAACGTACAACGTACACAAACCCCTTCCATTCAGGAGACTCCAATGTCATTCCTTCGCTGGGCACCTTCATTCCTCGGCTTCCCCCTCGGCGGTTGGCTGGCTTTCCTGATGATTGGGTCAGCGAACAGCCCGTTGACCGCGGCACTGGCGGGGGCCATTGCCGGAGGCATTATCGGCATCCCCCAGTGGCTGGCATTGCGGCCGGCAGTCAGCTGGCAGTGGATTGCCGCCAGCACAGTCGGGATGGCGGCCGGCAGCGCCATTGCGGCCGCCGTGACGGGATCGGCGACGTCGGTGGGCGCCCTGGCCGTAACTGGCGTCTTGGCAGGGGCGGCAGTGGGACTGGGCCAGGGCCTGGCACTCCGCCGCGGCTGGCAGATCACCGCGCTGTGGGCGGTCACGGTCAGCGCAACCTGGGCCCTCGGCTGGGTGGTCACCGCCAATGTCATCGTCGACGCCGACAGCGGCTATGTCGCGTTCGGCTCCAGCGGCGCATTGATCGTCACTGCTGGTACCGGACTTGTCCTCCGCCGCATCCTCGGCCGCCGGCCCAGCGTGATCGTTGCCCCGGCGGCGAGCGCCGCCGTCGGACCTTCACCGGACGGACGTTCCGCGTCCGTGGGACGTGCCGCCGTTGGACCTGCAGCCGGGACCCGGCGGTGAACGCCGCAACCGCGGCGGGCGTCCTGCTGATCATCCTGCCGCTGGGATTCAACGCGGCATTCGCTGCCCTGGCCGCCAAGTTCGATTACCCTGACATCCTGCGCAAGCCGACGCAGGAAATCCTGCTCCGCTTCCGCGACGGCGGGTCAGCCCTGGTGCTTCTTTGGTGGTCGTTCGCGATGACGGCAGTGCTGCTGGCCCCCGCAGCCGTACTGCTGTCGGGGGCGCTGGCCGGAGCGGATGCAACGCTGCTCGCGCTGGGGTCTACGGCGGGTGTGCTGGCCGCCGTTGTGCAGTTCCTCGGACTCATCCGCTGGCCGTTCCTGGTGCCCTACCTTGCCCGCACGGCAACCGCCCCTGACGCCTCCCCGGCCCGGAAGGAGGCGGCCGACATCGTCTTCCAGTCCTTCAACCGCTATCTGGGCGTCGCCGTGGGCGAGCACCTTGGGTACCTGCTCAGCGGCGCCTGGAGCGTGCTTGCCGGCGTGGCCATCACCCAAAGCAGCACCTTGCCCGCGTGGCTCGGGATTGTGGGCATAATCATCGGCGCAGTGCTCGCATTATGCTCGCTGGAATTCGTTGGGCGGTTTGAACCGGCGGGCTGGAAGCTGGCCGCGGCACTGACTCCCGTGACCTACATCGTGTGGTCACTCTGGCTGGTGGCAGTCGGTGTGTTCCTGCTGCTCTAACTCAGCGCGCAGTGGTGCCCGGCGGTCCGCTGAGCACGGTGGGGACGTACTCAAGCAGCTGGAGCCGGCCGTCAAAGGTCCTGCTGTCCACCATCTCGAGCGCAACGTCCGGATAACCGTCATAGATCCGCTCCCGTCCGGTGCGGCCGGTAATCACAGGGAAAACCACCAACCGGAACCTGTCCACCAGGCCGGCCGTCAGCAATGATCGGGACAGGCTGAGGCTGCCAAGGGTGCTCAGCGGCCCGGTGCCGGTCCGTTTCATCTCCGTCACCGCCTCCACCGCGTCGCCGGCGACCAGTTCGGAATTCGGCCAGGTCAGGGGCGCCTGCAGTGTGGAGGAGAAGACAATCTTGGGAACTGCGGCAAGGCCGGTCAGGCTGGCCCCCTCATTCTCGGAGTAACCGGACCCCTCGGAGGCGGCTTCCCCCGACATGCCGGACATCAGCCGGTAAGTGTTCGCTCCCAGAAGGAAGGTATAACCCTTCTCCCCTTCCTGTTCGAGCCACGCCAGATACTCGGGCCCTTCCAGGCCCCACCAGCCTGGCCACCCCTCGGCGGAGGCATAGCCGTCCAGGGAGATGATCAGATCCACCATCAGCTTTGCCGATGACGCCTCCGCGGTTGTCTCGCTCATGGCCGTCTCTCCGATCTGATCAACGTCAGTTTCCGCTGGGCCGCGTGCCGGACATGCTAGCCCCGGAGCATTGGACGTTCAAGGGTTCAAGTTTGGGAGAATGTTGCCATGGCGAAGAGTTCGAGCACGGGCGGCACCAAGGTCACCATTTACGACATCGCAAAAATTGCCGGCGTTAATCCCTCCACCGTGTCCCGCGCACTGGGAAAACCCGAGCGGGTCAGCACCAAAACGAGGAAACTAGTGGAGGACGCAGCCGCGGAGCTCAACTTCAGGGCCAATCCACTCGCCCGTGCGCTGCTGACGGGCCGCACGGGCACCATCGGGCTCATCGTCGCGGACATCACCAACCCCAGCTATTTCGACATGATCCGCGGCGCCCAGTCCGCCGCTGCCGCACATGGCATGACCGTGGTGCTGGCGGAGTCGGCCGAGTCGGCTTCAACGGAATTGATGGTCGCACAGCGGATCCAGCCCTCTACTGACGGCATCATTCTTGCGAGCCCCCGCATGTCCGATCCGGAGATCCGGAGACTCAATGCCACCAAACCCGTCGCTGTCGTCAACCGCAGCGTTGAAGGCGTTGATTCCGTCGTCCCCGACGTCGAACCCGGCATCTCCGAAGCGGTTCGACACCTTGCCTCCGGCGGCCACCGTAGGATCGCTTTCCTGAGCGGACCTGACAGCTCCTGGCTCTCGGCCCGCCGGTGGGAAAGCCTGCGCTCCGCCTGTGAATGGACAGGGCGCGAGGCGCTGCTCATCTCCACCGCAGCACCTACCACCGAGGGCGGCCGGCGTGCCGCGAGGGACGTGATCGCCTCCGGGGCCACCGCCGCGCTGTGCTTCAACGACGTCCTGGCTATCGGGTTGATGAGGGAACTGCAGGCAGCAAAGGTGAAGATACCGGAGGAATTCAGCGTGGTCGGCTTCGACAACATTTTTGGGTCCGATTTCACCACCCCGGCGCTGACAACTATTGCCTCACCCTTCAGTGAAGCCGGGTCGACGGCGCTCTCCTTGATTCTGGCGGACCTGTCAAGCGCCGAGGGGGGCCCGTTGCCGGCAGAGCCAGCGGGACGTGCGGCCCTGCCGACCAGCCTGATCGTGCGCGGCTCCAGCGGACGACTACTTGCCACGTAATCACCGCAGGCCGCCAACTACCCGTCAGCTCAGGCAGTCCTGGGCGTGGCCTCCAGATAGCTTTTCAGCGCTGACCAGTTGGCGCGTTCCTGGCGGTTTCCCGTAGACCGCACCAACGGTGTGAGGAGGCGCAGCGCGCCATGAGGGTGCAGTTTCCAGACCCAGCGGAGCCTGGTGCCCTTTCCTTCGGGAACAAAGGTCAGCTCGCCTTCGATCTCCATCCCGGCAGTCCGGCTGATCGAGCCAAGGGTCTGCGGGCGAGTGAAGCCGGTGTATTCGATGGTCACCTCTGTGCGGCTGCGCCCCTTCATGACGGCGGAGAATCGCGTCCCGACCCCAACTGGTCCCGGGGTGAGCTTCTCGGCCCGGAGCATGTTTTCGTTGTACAGCGGCTCATTGCGTTCATCAGCAACAAAGTTGAACACCTCTGCCACCAGGGCGTTGATGAAGATTTCCCCGGTTATCGATTTCACGGTGGCTTCCCTTCCTTTGGCTTCCAACACCAGTCTGGCTGGGACATCCGATCGTTGCTAGCGTGGCGTCATGAGCCCCTCAAAGACCCCGGCCGAGATCCTGACCATTGCCGGTGCGGAGGTTCGCATCTCGAGTCCGGACAAGGTGGTGTTCCCTGGGCCGGGTCTCACGAAGCTTGATCTGGTTCGCTACTACCTCGCCGTCGCGGATGGTGCGCTGCGCGGCGCAGGGGGCCGTCCCATGGTGCTCAAACGCTTTCCGAAGGGCATCGACGGCGAACCGTTCTTCCAAAAGCGTGTGCCCGAGAACCACCCGGATTTCATTGACACCGCGACACTCCACTACGCCTCCGGCACCTCGGCTGAGGAAGCCGTTATCCGCGATGCCGCCGGGCTCGCCTGGGTGGTGAATCTTGGCTGCCTGGACCTCAACCCGCACCCGGTGCGCGCCGAGGACCTTGAGCACCCCGACGAACTCCGGGTGGACCTCGATCCGATGCCAGGGGTGGACTGGAGCCAGATCGTGGACGTCGCGTACGTTGCGCGGGAGGTGCTCGACGACGTCGGCCTCGTGGGGTGGCCCAAGACAAGCGGGTCGCGTGGGCTCCACGTCCTGGTGCGGATCGCGCCGCAGTGGTCCTACCGCGATGTGCGGCTGGCCGCCGAAACCCTCGCCCGTGAGGTCGAGAACCGGGCTCCCGGCCTCGCCACCGCTCGGTGGTGGAAGGAGGAACGCGGCGAGAGTGTGTTTGTCGACTTCAACCAGAACGCCAAGGACCGCACCGTGGCATCCGCATACTCGGTGCGGCCCCTGCCCGATGCCAGGGTTTCCACGCCGCTCACCTGGGAAGAGGTCCGTTCGGCCCGTCCGGAGCAGTTCACTGTTCGGACGGTGCCGGGGCGCTTCGCCGATCTCGGCGACCCGCACGCCGGTATTGACGACGCCGTCGGCACCCTCGACGGCCTCCTCACTCTGGCTAAAGAACTCGGCCCGGCCGAAAAGCCGCCCCGTGCGGGCGACGGTTCGGGGCGCCGGCAGTCGGTGATGCCGCTGGTCGAGGTGGCCCGCACCAGGACGAAGCCCGAAGCACTCGCGGCGCTGGAGGAGTGGAAGGCCCGGCATGCGGACCTCGTCCCGGCCCTGCATCCGGCCGATGTGCTCGTGGACGGGATGCGTGGATCAAGTTCGCTCTGGTACCGGGTGCGGGTCAACCTCCAGCACATCCCCGACACTGAGCGGCCGGCGCAGGAGGAGCTCATTGCCGACTACGATCCGTGGGCGGGCAAGGAATGGCCCGGGCGGCCGGCATCCTGACGGATTATTAGCGCTGTGATTCTCCCGCTGCAGGGTTTAACCTTGCTCCCATGAATGAGCCGCACTCCCTGGCGGTGGTGGTTGCCCATCCGGACGACGATGCGTACGGTTGCGCGGGCTCGATTGCCCTGCACGAGAAGGACGAGGGATTCAGATTCTGCCTGGTGCTCGCCACCGACGGCGGGGCCGGACAGATCTCCGCGGGGGTTCCGACGACGCCTGATGCGTTGGGTGCCTGGCGCCGCCGCGAGAGCGCCAACGCGTGGCGGGCCCACGGCAGAATCCCCGATCGCCACGAGTGGCTGGACTACGCCGACGGACGGGTGGCGGAGGCCGACTTCGAGGAACTGGTGGGCCGGATCCTGGAGGTCCTGCTTGAGGAACGGCCCCAGGTGGTGGCGACGTTCGGGCCCGACGGAATCACCGGGCACCGTGATCATATCGCCGTCGGCAGGGCCACCGATGAAGCGTTCCACCGGGCGCGGCAGACGCCGGGCCCGGGCTTCCGGCGGCTGGTGCACGGTGCCATGCGCGCGTCCACGTTTGAACGGTGGAACCTCAGGCGGCAGCGGGAGGGGCTGGCGCCGTGGGACCCAACCGTGGAATACCATCTGCGGCCGGTTCCCGACGAGTCGATAGACATCGAAGTGGACACCCGCCAGGTGGCGCACCGGGTTCTTGCCGGGCTGCTGGAACACAAGTCCCAGCGGGACGTGCTGGTGGATCCGGCTATGGACGAACGCCGGTGGGCCACGATGGCCTCCCGTGAATCGACGGTCATGGCGTGGCCTGGCCGGCCTCCCGGCAGTCCGTTGCTGACCGATCTCTTCGAAGGGCTTTGAGGCCGGCGAAATAAGCGGCACCCGTTGCGGTGGACTTGCTGCAGCGGAAAACTGTACCTGAGGAGGACTCCATGAGCCACGAAACCACCAGCTCCACCGCCGCTAGCGCCGCGCAGGCCATCTTCCGGGTCGCTCTCGGCAGCGTCCTCATGGCCCACGGATCCCAAAAGCTCTTCGGATGGTTCGGGGGCGGAGGCCTCGAAGGCACCAGCAAGGGCATGCACGCTATGGGCTTCCGCCCCGCAAAATCCAGCGCCGTACTCGCAGGCGTTGGCGAAGCAGGAGCCGGCCTCGCCCTTGCCGTGGGTCTGGCGACTCCGGCGGCCGGCGCCGCCGCTGCCACCACGATGGCCGTCGCGGCCAGCGTCCATGCTCCTGGCGGATTCTTCGCCACAGAAGGCGGACTTGAGTACCCGGCGGTCCTGGCCGTGGCGGCAGCAACGTTCACCCTGGGCGGCCCCGGCTCCTTGTCCCTGGACGCGCTCACCGGCCATATCCTGGACCGGCCATGGATGCGGGCGGTCGCCCTGGCCACCATACCGGCGGTCACCGCGGTCCAGATCTATCGTCGGCAAAAGGCCCTGGCCGCCGACGAGGCGGCCCCGGACGCCGGCGCCGCGGAACACGAAGGCTGAGCAGTTTTCTTCACGTTGGAGGTCTCCCATGATGCGGGTCCATTCATCTCTGGCGCAGAGCCGGGACAGGCAGCTGGCACGGGGCCCGGAAGACTGGGAGCAGACATTCCGTCAGATGGCGCTGTTTGACCTCGCAGAGGACATCCAGTTCGGCTTCTTCCTTGCCTACTACCGGACTTTCGCCATTCCGTCCGGTTCAGCCACGCTCGTGAGGAACGGGGAAATACCGGCCCGGCCCATGAAGCGGTCCATCGACACCGGCCTCGTTATTTACGAACTCATCGCCTGCGGGCTGGACTCGGAACGCGGGCGGCAGATGACGGCGCTGCTCAACCGCGTCCACCGGCACGTTCCTGGCAGCCAGGAGGATTTTCTTTATGTGCTCATGACCCTCCTGGTGGTTCCGATCCGGTGGACCGACCGTTACGGCTGGCGCCGACCGACGCAGACCGAGCGAGACGCCGCAACACACTTCTTCCGCGAGCTGGGTGAGAGAATCCATATCGCGGACATTCCCGTCACGTTCGAAGCAGCCGAAAAGTTTTTCGACGACTACGAACGCCGGAGGGTGGCGCCAAGCAGTGCCGGCAGGACGCTCATGGGCGCCACGGTCCAGGTATTCCAAAGCATGCAGCCGAGGCTCCTCCATCCGGTCACGACGCGCATGATCGCGACAATGCTGGACGACGCGCAGCTTGCCGCGGCGCTCGGACTCCCCCGAAGCACCTGGTGGTCACGCCTCGCGCTCAATACCGGCATGGGCGTGCGCAACACCATCCGGCGCCGCACTCGCTTGAGTACTGTTCCCAGCTTCATTCCCGGACAGGCCGCGCCGCCGATCTATGCCGAGGGCTATAACTTGGCCGATATCGGCCCGGTCAACGTGATGGGCGCCCGGCCCCGCAGCGAGTCCTGATCAAGGGAGCGGCTTTTCGCGCGGCCGTAAGTTGGCCGGGGGCCAAACCGCGCCCGACGGCGGGAGCCGGGTGCCGCCGTCGGGCGCCAGTTCCGTTGCCGCAGGCAAATATCAGCTGAGCTCTGGACTCTTGGGCGGCGCCCAATCAGACTGACTACAACAGCTGGCCCGGCAGCCCGGAAACCCGTATCTTGACCCGGTCGGGAACGGACAGTTGCAGCATTTTGGGGCTTTAACGCGGCACCTGCGACCCTTGAAAGGACCTGTTCATGCCGGACTTCTCAGCATTCTTCCCGCTAATCGCCACCATCCTGGGGGTGCTTGTTGCCATCGGTTTTGTTTGGGTGGCAACAAAACTGATGTGGAAGGTGGCTGAGCCCAATGAAGCCCTCATCATCTCCGGGCTGACCCGTGGAACCCTGGAAACCCGGGCCGGGATGGATTTCAAGATCGTCACGGGTAAGGGTGCACTGGTCCTACCGGGCCTTCAGACGGTACGGACCCTCTCGCTCACCCTGAACGAAACCGAGCTCAAAGTGTCCTGTGTTACATCGCAGGGCATCCAGGTCATCGTGGAGGGCGTGGTCATCTACAAGATTGGTGACGCCCCGCCCTTTATTGCCAATGCGGCCCGGCGCTTCCTGGGGCAGCAGCCCAAGATGGAAAGCCAGGTGTACAACGTCTTTGAGGGCCACTTGCGCTCCATCATCGGCAGCATGACCATGGAGGAGATCATCCGCGAGCGGGACAAACTCGGTTCGCAGGTCCGCAGCGCCAGCGGCGTGGAGATGGAAAAGCTGGGGCTCGTGGTGGATTCGCTGCAGATCAAGGACCTGCAGGACCCCACAGGGTACATCCAGAACATCGCCAAGCCGCACATTGCGCAGGTGAAGATGGAGGCCCGCATCGCCGAGGCCACCAGGAACCGTGAGGCTGCCGAGAAGGAAGCGGAGGCGGCGGCATTGATCGCGGACGCACAGAGCATTTCAGCAATCCGGCAGTCGGTGGCGCAGGCCAACGCCGAGCGCGCCAAGGCCAACGCTGCCCAGGCCGGCCCCCTGGCCGACGCCACGGCGCGGCAGCAGGTGGTGGTCCAGGAAACCGAAGTCGCCAAGCTCGAGGCGGACCGCGAAGAACAGAAGCTCCAGACCACCGTGCGGAAACCCGCCGACGCGAAAGCGTACGCCAAACGAACCGACGCTGAAGGCCAGAAAGCGGCGGACATCAGCGCCGCCGAGGCACTGGCACGCCGCACGGAACTTGAGGCCCAGGCCAACGCCCGCCGGACGGAACTGCAAGCACAGGCGAATGCCACTGCCGCTGCTGCCGCGGCCGGAGCCACCAAGGTCACGGGTGAGGCCGAAGCCGCGGCCACGAAGGCCAAGGGTGAGGCTGCGGCCTCCGCGATCAAGGCCAAGGCGCTGGCTGAGGCAGACGGTATCAAGGCCCGGGCCGAAGCTTTGGGGACCAACCAGGATGCGGTGATTTCGCAGCAGCTCGCCGAGAACATGCCCGCCATCATCGCTGCAGCGGCCGAGCCGTTCTCGCACGTAGGTCAGATGACTGTCCTGAACGGCGGCGAGGGCGTCAACAAGATGCTCGGCGGAATCCTCGCGCAGGTGGGCGACTACCTTCCGGCTCTGGCGTCGGCGCTCAAGAAAGGCCCGGACGCCAAACGCCCACCCGAGGCTCCCGGCGCGTAGGGTTACCGCATGCACAGGGAGGTTGACCGGAGCCTGACAGGCAAGATCGGCCGGGTGACGGGGCACATCGGGCCGGGCACCATCGGCGAGGTCATGCTGCCCTACCTTGGCGGCACCATGGCCTTCCACGCCCACCCGTTCGACAAGTCGAGCGACTTCGCGGTGGGTGACGAGGTGCTGGTGATCTACTACGAACCGCCGCAAACGGTCTACGTGGACGAACTGCCGGACGTCTTGCGGCACGGCAGGTGAGCCGTGATGCGGTCCCCTCCGGCACTCATGCCATGGGAACCGGGGCTTTCGTCCCTGTTACAGCGACCTCTGTTGAAGGTCTACTGGAAGCACAAGGACCACGGCATTTTCGGCAAGGGATGATCATGACCAACATCAGCATTCTCGGCGGCGGACACATGGCCCGGGCTCTCGCGAAGGCAATGCTGAGAGGAAACAATCCAGTACAGATACTGGGGCGTGACGGCACGAAGACCCGCGAACTGGTTGAGAGCCTTGGACCAGGGGCTACTGGCGGCGTCATGGGGGCGGCGATTACCGGAGCCATAGTTTTCCTGGCCATTCCACATAAGGAAGTACACAACGCCATCCTGGAAATCGGCGACTCCGTGGACGGCCGGGTGGTCGTGGACATCAGCAACACCGTGGACGTTTCGAATTTCGACCGGCTCACCACGGAACCGGGCACGTCCGCGGCCGAAGAAACTGCCCGTCTCCTGGCGGGACGAGCAGAGGTGGTTAAAGCATTCAATACTACGTTTCCCTCCACCCTGGAGAACGGAGAAGTCGCCGGGCAGCACTTGGACGTCTTCATTGCTGGCGACTCGGAGCAGGCCAAAGAAAAGGTCAGTGCTGTGGCCGCGGCCGCCGGACTCAGGCCTATTGACGTGGGGCCGCTCCGGCGTGCGCGCGAACTGGAGGCCATCATGCTGGTTGTCATGGGCCTGCAGGTCAGCCCCGAGCACCAACACTTTAATTGGGACACCTCCCTCCGGATATTCCCGTAAGCAGGAAGTCCGCGGACGCCGGCGCCTAACTGTAAGGAATGTAACCGTCGGCACCGCCGGTGACGGTACAGCTGTGTCGGTCCTCAGGGCGTCCACGCGGTCAATACCTTTCGAAATCTTCTGTTGGGGTGCATCCAAGTCCTGCCTCGGGCCGGTAGTAGGGGTGTCAGCACAACCACAGCCCCCAAGGGGGCCTCTCACAGGAGTTGGAAATGCGTAAAAAAATCTTTGCCACCGCCGGAGCAATGACGCTGTTGGCAGCACTCGCCCTCGCTGCCCCGGCCCAAGCCGGCAATGGACATCATCGAGATGACGGGGGCACAGCCAAACTGTCTGTCCTCCACGGCGTCCCTGGACTGACCGTGGATGTCTGGGTTGACGGCAAACTCACGTTGGACAACTTCAAGCCGGGCACTTTGGCGGGCCCGTTGAATGTCCCTGATGGTGACCATCAGATTGCCATCACTGCGGCTGACGCCACGAGCGCCGACAACGCGGTGATCGGCCCCGTCACCGTGGATCTGGCGGAAGACCAGGACTACACAGCGGTTGCCCATCTGGCTGCTGACGGCACCCCGACAGCCACTCTCTTCACCAATGACACCTCGTCCAGCCCGGATGGACAGGGCAAGCTAACGGTCCGGCACGTCGCTGCGGCTCCCGCTGTCGATGTGTTGGCCGGCGGGACCGCAGTCATCGAGGGCCTCACCAACCCGGATCAGGAAACCCTCACCCTCGAAGCCGGAACTGTTTCAGCCTCGGTCGCGGCCGCGGGGACCACTGTCCCGGTAATCGGCCCCGCGGACGTCAAGATCACCGAGGGAAAGAACACCATCGTCTACGCCTGGGGCAGCCTGGCTGAGAATACTCTTGGCGTAGCCGTCCAGGTAGTGGACTCCTCATCGTGCGGTCGCGAGGACTAGCTACCCCTCTCCCGCTCGGCAGTCATTCGTTCCATCACCCGGTGGGGCCGCGTCAACCGCGGCCCCAGCGGCGGTTTAATGCATGAAGGCTAGGCTCCATCATCAAGCCTCTTGAGGTCAGCAGCTGATGAAATACCCTCGAGCCGAAAGCCGGGTATATTCCTTGTATGACCTGTGTCACACTTCGGTCGGGGTAAAAGCAGTCCCCTGTCCTTCGGGAAAATAAGCGCACTGCCCGCTCCCCCGCCCTTTGCATCCGCCCACCCCGCCTAATACGGAGCAGTTTCATGTCTGAGCAGAGCAACACCCCGCCGAGCACCACCGCAGACAGCGTCCCTCTGCCCGGCTCGGAACGCCCTACCGCGGCAAGGATCCAGGCCACACACGGGCCCGTCGATCCTTCCCGCAGGATTGAGGTGACCGTAATCCTCCGCCGGAACCAACCCCTGCCGGAATCACTGGCCGAGCCGATGTCCCGCGACGAGCTCGCATCCCGTCACGGCTCCTCATCGGAGGATCTGCGCCTTGCCACGGAGACTTTCACCCGGCTCGGAGCGGAAATCCTCGAGGCGGACCCGGCCTCCCGCCGCATCCGGCTGGCCGGCTCAGTGGAGCAGCTGAGCCGAATCTTCGGCACCAGCCTGGAGGAAGTGACCAGCAGCGGGTCCCACGGCCACGATGTCACGCACCGTCACCGGACCGGAGGCCTGAAGGTTCCGGCCGTACTGGAGGGAGTTGTTACTGCCGTCCTGGGCCTTGATGACCGTCCGCAGGCACACGCGCAGTTCCGAGCGATCCCTCTCGCCGCAGCGGGCACCAGCTACACACCGCCGGAACTGGCGAGGATATACAACTTTCCCGCCGGCGCTGACGGCGCCGGCCAAAGCGTGGCCATCATCGAGTTGGGCGGCGGCTTCGGTCAGGCGGACCTGGATTCTTACTTCGCAAGTCTCGGAATCACCGGACCGAAAGTGACCGCCGTCGGGGTGGATGGTGCCGTAAACCAGCCCGGACAGGACCCCACCGGGGCGGACGGGGAAGTACTGCTCGACATCGAGGTAGTCGGTGCCCTGGCACCGAAGGCGAACATTCTTGTTTACTTCGCACCGAACACGGACGCCGGCTTCCTCGATGCGATCATCAATGCCTCCCACGCCGCCACGACGCCGTCGGCGATCAGTATCAGCTGGGGCCAAAGCGAGGACGCGTGGACCGGCCAGGCACGGACGGCGTTTGACCAGGCCCTCGCCGACGCGTCGGCCATGGGCGTGACCGTCACCGCAGCCGCAGGAGACAACGGCAGCGCCGACGGTGCAACCGATGGAAAAGACCACGCGGACTTCCCGGCCTCAAGCCCGCACGCTCTGGCCTGCGGGGGCACCCGGCTCGATGCCGACCCCGCCACCGGAAGAATCAGGTCCGAAACAGTCTGGAATGACGGACCGCACTCGGCAACGGGCGGCGGCTACAGCAGCACGTTCCCGGCACCCGTCTGGCAAGGCGGGCTGGCTGCCCACTCGCGCCGCCACAAACCGGCACCCGGGCATGGGGGCCAGGGGCGCGGGGTCCCGGACGTCAGCGGCGTGGCCGACCCGCAGACGGGGTACAAAGTCAGGGTTGACGGCAAGGACTTGGTCATCGGCGGCACCAGCGCTGTGGCGCCCCTCTGGGCAGCCCTGATCGCCCTCATCGCCCAGACAACCAGCCGCCGGTTCGGACAGATCCAGCCACTGCTCTACACACTGAAGTCCGGCTTCCACGACGTCACCTCGGGAAACAACGGAACGTACCACGCCGCGAGCGGCTGGGACCCCTGCACCGGCCTCGGCAGCCCGGACGGGACAGCACTACTCGCAGCGATCAAATCCGGCCTCCGGTGACGGGTGTCAGGTTGAACCGCCGATCACCCGGTGACGCCCGGCAAGAACGCCCGTCACGGCGAGAACGGCCATGAGGCCTGCGGTGACGAGGAGCGGCAGAGTCCAGTCTCCGCTGAGGTCCCGCAGACCGCCGAACAACACGGGTCCCGACGCAGCGAGGGCGTAGCCAACGGATTGCGCCATGCCGGACAAGGACGCTGCCTGGGGGTAATTAACGGTGCGGAGGCTGAACAGCGACAGGGCGATGACGATGAGGCTCCCGCACCCGGTCGCCCCAAGAAGGACCCACAGCAATACGAGGTCCGGAGCAATTGCCAGCCCGAGAAACGTGATGAACGTGAGGGCGCCGCTTGTGAACGCCACGAGCCGCTGGTCCGAACCCCGGTGAAGGATTCCCCCTGCGGCGAGGCTGGCGAACACGCTGATGAGCAGGAAAATGGACAGATGGATGCCTGCAGTAGCGGCCGGGACCCCGCGGCTTTGTTCGATGGTGGGCAGCCATGCCATGAGGACGTAGAAGGCGATCGATTGCAGTCCCATGAAGATTGTCACCTGCCAGCCCAGGGCTGAGGTCCAAGGCGACCGGTAGGAGACGTCCGGCCCGGCGGCGTGCGTAATGCCTGGCCTGGGCCGGCGCAGCCACGGCAAAAGCACTGCCATGGCGACGAGGGCCAGTCCCACCCAGATTCCGAGGGCAAGCCGCCATCCCGCTGGGGACGTTTGTGCCACAGGGACGACGACGGCGGCCCCGATCGCGGCGAAGGCCGCCTGCGTGGCGGTGTAGCTCCCGGTGACCTGGCTGACCCGCATCGGGAAGTCCCGCTTGACGAGGGAGGGAACCAGGACATTGAGAAATGCGATGGCCAGCCCGATCAGTGCGGTACCCGCCCAGATGAAGCCGGTGACGGGTAAGGAGCGGAGCACGATGCCCGCGGCAAGGAACAGCAAGGACGTCCACAGCGCCCGGTCCAGGCCCAGGCGGGACGCGAAGGCGGGCGCCAGGGGTGAGAAGACCGCGAACGCAATAAGCGGAAGGCCCGTAAGGAACCCTGCTGCGGCGCCGGACAGCCCAAGGTCGCCGCTGATGTTCGCGAGTACCGGTCCCACGCTGACAAAGGACACCCGAAGGTTGACTGCAATGAGCAGAAGGCCGACGAAGGCGAAGCCGAACCTGACGGAGCGGTCCGACGCGTTTCTGGTTGCAGCGGGCATCGCGCGTTCTTCCCTCCTTTGGGAGCTACAGAACGTCCGTTGCGCCCATCCGATTCCGCCTTGTTAGATCAAGCTAGCGTCCGAACAGGCGTTTCAATGTGCGGACAACTTACCTCGAAAGCCCAAGCGTTTGATAATCGGTACAACTCGCCAGCTCATCTAGAGGCCGCGGCGCCCTACCCACAGCCCATGCAGCAGCGGAACCGCCGACGCGATCATCAGGACGCTGCCGAGGACCGTGTCGTCCGCTCGGACCACGGCACCTGCGATGAGCAGGGCGCCGAATACGAGTGCCGACGCCGATCGCTGCGCAGTGCGGTTAAGCCGTGCCACCTGGCGTTCGAGGCGGGGGTTGGCCACCGATAGTGACCCGTCCTCAATGCGAGTGAGCAGCTCATCCAGTCGTTTCGGCAGCCGCAGGGCCACGCCGGCGGCGTCGAACGCTTGCTGTGCAACGTCCTGAAGGATGTTGCCGCGCTCGTCGCGCAGCAGCTGTGCTGCATACGGTTCTACCGAGTCCCATAGATTGAATCGTGCGTCCAGCGAACTGCACACACCCGATGTCAGTGACATTGCGCGGATGATGAGCAGGAAGTTCTCTGGCAACTGGAACGGCAACGAGCGAACAAGATCGCCGAACTCCGCCGCAAAATCGACGAACTCCCTCGGGTCCACCTCGCGAAGCTCTGCGAAACCCATCCCGCCGAACCTCGCGAAGAGGTGCGTCATCGCGCGCTCAAGCTCGGCCGAATCCGCCGAGGGCACCAGCACACCCACGTCTCTGATCGCAGTCACCAGGCCCTTGCCGTCACGGGAGGCGGCCGCGATCAGCAGCTTCCGCAGGCCGCTGCGTGTACTGGGCGGAACCTCGCCCATCATGCCGAAGTCGATGAACGTCAGCTTCCACGGGCGCCCGGCGGCCGAATGGGTGTTCGGAGTGACAAAGATATTGCCGGGGTGCGGATCGGCATGGAAAAAGCCTTCCGTGAACAACTGGTCAAACATGACAGAGGCGAAAACCGGGGCGACCTCCGCTGGATCGATTCCCGCAGCAAGGAGCGCCGTCAAGTCCGTAATCTTGATCGCCGTGACATCCTCGAGGGTCAGCACGCGGCGGGTGGTTCGCTCCCAGACGACGTCGGGCACCGTCACCCTGTCGTCGTCGGCAAAATCAGCCGCGAAGCGCTCGGCATTCACTGCCTCGTGCAGGTAGTCGATCTCCTCAAGACTGGTTTGCGCGAACTCCTCGACCAGCGCAGGCATGTCAGCGCGGGCGGACACTAGACGCACGTGGCTGAGCCAGCCGCCTACTTTGCGAAGTGCCGCCAGGTCGACGTCGACAATCGCGTCGATGCCCGGACGCTGCACCTTCACCACCACGCTGTGGAGCCCCGCGTCGGCAGCGTCTGCCGGCAGGAGTTGTGCACGGTGCGCCTGGCCGAGGGAGGCGGCGGCGATGGGCGTTTCCTCGACCGAGGCGAAGACCTTGCTCAGCGGCGCCCCCAGCTCCGCCTCGGCAAGGGCGCGGATTGCGGCGAACGGGACGGGGGGAACCTCGTCCTGCAGCCCTTCAAGTTCCGTTGTGATCTCGGGCGGAAGGACGTCGAGCCTGGACGACAGGAACTGACCAACCTTGATCATCAGGCCGCCAAGGTCCACCGCGAGCGCGTGGAAGCGCTGCGCGAAACTTCGCATCCGCCTGGTCCTGGTGCGTTCGGCAATCCTTGCCAGCCCGATCCGAGGGAGTAACAGCTCAAACCACCACGTCAAAGCGAGATGCCACGCGGCGAAGCGCAGGATGCGACGGTAACGGGCGCGGTTGTTCCCGGCGCCGGGTACCGGATCTGCCCGGTCCCGGCGAACCGACGCCACCCTCTTCAGTCCTGGGCGAGGATGGAGTACAGCCGACGACGTGCCTCGTCGAGCACCATCACGGCCTCCTGCACCTGCTTCGGCGAGCCGGTGCGCCCCACCTGGGCCGCAGCCTGCGCGAGCTCAACGCCGGCCTTGGGCAGCGCCGCAAACCCCGTGCCTGAGGCCGGGCCCGTTGAGTCCCAGAGCGCTGACGCATCGGCACCCGCCACCTCTTCCCGGCCGGCTTCGGTCAGTGAGTAAATTTTGCGGCCGTTGGATTCCTCGGCACTGATGAACCCCTCATCGGCCAGCAGCTGCAGTGTTGGGTAGACCGATCCGGCGCTCGGCTTCCAGCTGCCACGGCTGCGCTCCTCGATCTCACCGATGATCTGGTAGCCGTGCATCGGCCGCTCCGCGAGCAGGGCCAGTATCGCCGACCGCACTTCACCCCGACCCGCGCGGGTGCCCGAGCGCTTCTCGAACCGTGAACGCAGCTCCTCAACGGCCTGCCACATGCCGTCAATGTTCGGGCCGCCAAAGCCGCCCGCCGGGTACGAATTACGCATCATGCTCTCCTCTGCGAGTCGCGAACGATAGTCAACGATACATCCGATGCTCCCCATTCTGCTCGCTCCTCCCTCACATGGGCACGGTCATGTGGAGCCCGGGCAGAAGTTCCGGGTGGGCCGGGACAAAGAGCGCGAAGACGATCAGCGAGACGCCCGTGATCCGGCTGAACGTGGGGCCGTATTTCCACGTCTTTTCCAGGAAGATCACTACTGTGAGCACTGCCATCCATGCCAGGTTCATCACGCCAACGGCAATGAGCACCACCATGAGCCCCCAACAGCAGCCCACGCAATACGCGCCGTGGTAGATGCCGACGCGGACATCCCGCAGGCGGCCCTTGTACCCGGATACGTGCAACAGGAATGCTACTGGCGAGCGGCAGTGCCTGAGACAGAAATCCTTGAGCGGGGTCAGCTGGTAAACGCCAGCCGCCACAAGCACTCCAGCCCCCACCCACGGTGCACTGTCCGGCGCGTCCTCAGCCAACAGCGCGGCCAGCGCCGCGGCCGCGTAGGCAACGACTCCAAATCCGATCCACGTCAGAAGGTAACCGCCAACCAGCCCAGTTGTCCGGATGACCCGCACCCGGCTGCTGCGGACGGCGCGGATGGTTCTCAGGTATGTCGACGTGAGCGGCGCCAGCGCCGGCAACATCATGGCTGCCATCATCAGTGTCCACACCCCGAGGAAACCCCAGAGCTCCAGCCCCATGGTCCCCGGTCCTGCGGACATATCGGCGAAGCCCAAGAAAGTGCGGTACCAGGCCAGCACGGCGCAACCGATCAATGCCACCTCTGCCGCATGGTGGCTGACCGACAGGCCGGCCCTGCCCGGCACTACGCGGACCAGGCGAAGGGGGCAGAGTAGGAGTTCTTCCCGGTGTTATCCCAGGTCATCCCGAACACGTCGACGCGGGCGGTGCTGGAGGTCCCGGCTGCCAGAGTGTCGGCCGGGAATCCGACTCCGCTGACTTTGACTCCTTGTCCGGTGGGATCCAAAGGAGACACGAAGTCCTCGACCACCATGTCCACGGCACTGCCAATCCGGACCCGGTGGACACGCCCGTCGTCGGCGTAGGCCATGTTCAGGGACTCCATGCCGGCCATTTCAGCGATTAAGGGGGCAAGGCCCTCCATCGGGCCGCCGAGCTGGCCACCGAAGACTGCACCGAGCGCTTCAGCCTGCTCAGTTGAGGCGGCGGCGTCCAGCAGTACTCCGACTTTCCAGCCCCCGTCGCTCATCAGGGCCGGAGTGTCGGCGACAACGCAGACTGTCAGACCGCCGACGTCGACACCGTTTACTTCGCCGGTTTCCACATGGAAGGCCAAGGCCACGTTGCAGCGTTCGTTGTCGGCCGGTGCGGACAGCCCAGACATAGTACACGGGCAGGCCATATCACAGTTGCAATTCTCAAAATACGTGCCCTCGACATGCCACGGCATCTTGGGCTCCTTTCGAAGAGGCACCCCCCAAATTAGAGTCTCCTCGCGGCCCTGAACAGTGTCAACGGCCGGCGGCGACCTACGCGGCTAGCCCGCTGCCACATCGATCAGCACCTTGCCGACGATGCTCTCCTCCACCGCCGCATGTGCCGCAGCCGCGGCAGCGAGCTTAAAACGGTGTAGCGGCAGGCCCGCTGCCTCGCCTACCTGAAGGGCGCCGTCGGCGATGGCAGCATTGATGTCCTCGGCGGCGGCGTGCACCGCCGACATACCAACGGTGTAGAGCAGCACGAACTGGTAGCGGATGTTGAGGCTGAAGTGCCTGCGCACGTCCAGGCTGAGCTGATCGCCACCGTTGTTGGCGTAGACCGCCACAGAGCCGCGGTTCCGGATCACTGCCAGGTCGAGTTCGGCGTTCTGCGCGGGTGCCACCTCCACGATCTGGTCGACGCCGTTGGGCGCGATCCTGCGGATTTCCGTGGCCGCATCGGACTCCCGGTAGTTGATGACGTGATCGGCGCCGGCGGCTGTGACCAGCGCCGCCTTCGCCGGTCCGCTCACGGTGGTGATCACAACGGCGCCGGCCCACTTGGCGAGCTGGATGGCCGCATGGCCAACGGCACCGGCCCCTCCCGCGACCAGAATTACCTTGCCTTCCAACGCTCCCGGGTGCAACCGCCGCGGGCCGTCCTCGGCGATGGTCAGGGCCCGGTGCGCGGTGACCGCGGGCACGCCGAGGCTTGCGCCGACGTCGAACCCGGCGTTCTGCGGCAGCTGAAAGACCCGTTCCGCCGGCAGCACGGCAAACTCCTGCGCTGTCCCGCCGTCGGCGCGCTGATAAGCGGCCAAGGCAAGCCAAACCCTGTCACCGACGCGGAGATGCTCGTCGCCGGGTCCGACTGCGTCCACCACGCCGGCGCCGTCTTGATTGGGCACGACTTCCGCGAAGGGCAGCGGCTCGCCCGCTTTGGCTCCGCGGCGCGACTTCCAGTCGGTGGGGTTCACCGCGGAGACCATGATCCGCACACGTACCTCGCCACGCCCCGGGTCGCGGATCTCGCGGTCAACGAGTTCAAGGACGGAGGGGTCGCCGGTGGTCCGGTAAACGATTGCTTTCATACCCAGACCCAACGCGGGCGCGGACCGAATATTCCCCCGGGAAATGCCGGGGTTGTCCTAATCCTGTGCAGGTGCCGAACTGTGCTCAGCGGCCGCCATAGGGTCGAGAGTCGGGCGGGCGGTGGCCTTGTTGTGTGTGGCGGGCATCGCGACAACAGCCACCACTGTGAGTACGGCGGCGGCCAGTACGGCCAGGAAAACAGCCCCGGAAGCGGAGACGACTGTGTGCGGATCCGTATTGCCGCCCGGAGTGCCCGCATAGATCGCGTTGGCAACCGCCCCGAAAACCGCGACACCGATGGAACTGCCGATCGACCGTGCGAAAAGATTGGTGCCGGTGACAACTCCACGCTCGTTCCAGTCGACACTGGACTGGGCGGCGATGAGGCTCGGGGTGGCCACCAGCCCGAGCCCGAGCCCTACGATGAAGCAGCTCGCGGCCGCCAGGAGAACGTTGGGTGCGGAGGCGGTGAGGGCAAGCACCGCTGTGCCTAGGACCGTGACAGTGATGCCGATCATCGCGGTCCTTCGGAAACCCAGCCGCAGATAGAACCGGCCCGATTGGGAAGCACTGATCGGCCAGCCGATCGTCAGTGCCGCCAGCGCGAGTCCGGCCAGGATCGGGGAGGTGGAGAGGGCCCCTTCGAGGAACGTGGGAACGTAAGAGGTAAGCCCAAGCATGACCGCTCCAACGCCGAAGGAGATCAACGCGGTCGTAGCCAGCAGTCGCCGGGAGACGACCCACGGCGGCAGGACCGGCTCCGCGGCCCTGCGCTCGACGAGGATGAACACGGCGAACAACAGTGCTCCGCCGGCGAACACAGCAACGCTGATGGCAGAGGTCCAGCCCCACGCCTGGCCGCCTTCCAGCGCCCCAAGAATGATCAGCGTCAGTGAGGCAGTCAGCAGGCCCGCCCCCAGATAATCGACCCGATGCCTGGCGCGCTCCACATTCTCGTGGAACGTTCGGAACAACATCCACCCCGCCAGGAGGCACAGGGGGATGTTCACGAGGAAGATCCCGCGCCACATGCCAAGTGCCGAAAACACGCCCCCGAGCGTCGGGCCAACAACGGAGGACACCGCCCACACGCTCGCAAGGTAGCCTTGCACTTTCGCCCGCTCAGTCAGCGAATAGATGTCGCCAGCGATCGTGATCGCCATCGGTTGGACTGCTCCCGCGCCCAGGCCCTGCAGCACACGGAACGCAATGAGGGCCGGCATGCTCCATGCCAAGCCGCAGAAGATCGAACCCAGCAGGAATAGCCCGATTCCGATCAGGATGATCGGTTTACGGCCGACGACGTCGGAGAGCTTCGCGTAGACGGGCACGGAGACAGCCTGCGCCAACAGATAAGCCGAAAACAGCCACGGAAATGATGCGAATCCGCCAATGTCATGCACGATCGACGGCACCGCGGTCGCGACGATCGTCGAATCAATCGCCACCAAGCCGGTTGAAAGCATCAAGGAAATCAGTATCGGACCGCGCTTCGAGCGGAAGCCGACCCCCTCTGCAGGCATTGTCGTCACGTCATCTCATTCCGGGTCGTCATCACAGAGCGCTGCTCGCATACCTGATCCTGCTAGACGCATAACCGCTTGATTCAACGAAATAGTCCCGGCGCCCGAGGAATTCAACATGCTCACGTGGTGGCAGGGAAAATGCAATCCGTGGGCTGCGGCGATTAACGGCTAGCCGAACGGCCCCTCACCCGATGGTGAAGACATCAATTTCGACAGCGTCCGGCATCCGCGTCCCGGTGCCCACGGCAAGGACATTGTTGAGCCAGGACCATTCGGATGCGGCGGTGGAGAACCGTGGCGTGCAGCGGAAATAGATCGCGGCCGGATCCACATGTTCACCACGGTTGAGCCTGGCCATGTCCTCAGGCCTGCCGTGGCGGAGGGCCACGTTGTGCACATAGATCACGGCACCGCCGTCGGTCTCCAGGGCGTAGCGGGCGTCCAACTCCGTCAGTTCCGGCGTTCGAAGCACCTGGAAGTCCGCGCCGGCCGGAAGCACCCGCCCGCGCAGCGTTGGTCCCTGCACCGTCCCCCCGAGAATCGGCACGATGCGCCGGTGTCCCTCCGGGGTGGGTCCGACGTCGATGGGCGGCCCCACCTGGACAGTGAGTTTGGCGAGGAAGGTCAACACCGGCGGTTCAGGCAGGTGTGCTCCCGGCAATAAAGACGGAGTCACAGGATGCCGACCGTCAGCCGGCTCGGGAAGGCTGCCCCGAAGCGGATGCCCTGGCGGGCGGTGACCGGCTCGGCCGAGTCGGACGCCAGCAATCCTGTATTCAGGTTCCTGTCCCAGCGGGGATGGCAGCTCGACGTCACCTGCACGCGCAACCGTTCGCCGGGACCGAAAGTCAGGGCAGTTTCCCAGAGACTGACGGTGTACTCGTACACACGTCCCGGTTGGATCGGGGATTGCTCAATGCCCGGCGTGAAGCGCCCGGTTCCGGCGTGGGCGTCCCGCCAGGATGCGCGGACGATTCCATCGGCAATTCCGGTGGAGACGCCGTCGGAGTCCACGCGGCAGAGCCGGACCACCCAGTCCGTGTCCACAGCGCTGGAGGAAGCGAAGAGAGTTGCCTGGACCGCGCCGAAGATGGTGACGCTTTCCTCGAACGGCGCGGAGGTGAACACGAGGACGTCGTCCCGCGCCTCGACTGCTTCCTGGCGGGAAGGGCCCGCCGGGAAAGGGCCCTGGAGCATCGTCGCTCCCCCGCTGGTCACGACGGGATCCAGCGGATCGTAGGTGTATTCCGCCGTCCCGTCAGTACCTGCTTCATCCTGTAAGGCCCCCTCGGCTCCGAAGTACCAAGAGCGCTGGGACCGGGGTTCCGGCAGCTCCTTAAACCCCCGCCAACGGTTTTCGCCGAGGAAATACACCAGGACCGGCGGGATGGTTTCGAGGCCCGTGGCGTCCCCCTTCAGGACAGCATCGAACCAGGCTGTGTGCACCCGCGACAGGTCCCCGATGCCGTCCAGGAGTCCTGCGGAGGCGGCCATTCCGTAACTGACTCCGGCGTAGGTAGCCGAAAGGTTGGTGTGCGTCCACGGTCCCATGATGAGCCGGGGTGCTGCTTCGGGCCGCCCACGGCTGTGGTCGAGTTGCATGCGGTACTGGTCCAGGGTGTTTGGCGCAAAAATGTCGAACCACCCGCCGATATGCAGCGTTGGCAGGGACACGGGACTGTCGGAGGCGGCATCCCACAGCTGGGAGAATGCGCTCCCTGGGCCTTCAGCCGCGGAGGGCAGGATATGTGTCCGCATGAATGTTCTCAGCAGCGGCGCCAGCCCCGAGATGGGCAGCGTGGAGTAAATGGAACCGTCGGCGAAGGACCCGTCCAGGGCAAGCCAGGACTGCAGTTCCTTGTCCCGCAGTTCCGGATCGTCGCGGAATTCGCGCAGCAGTTCGTTCAGGGAAGCGGAGGCGTGACCCCAGCTGAGGCGGCTGCCGAATTCATGGGCACCGCCCCGGTACAGCGCCCCGTTGTTGGCGTTTCCGCCCGCGGATACGCCCAGTGCCAGTGCCTTGAGCGCCTTGGGCGCTCCCTGGGCTGCCCGCCACTGTGTTTCGGCGAAGTAGGAACGGCCCCACATTCCGACGTCGCCGTTCGCCCACGGAAGGCGCGCCGCCCACTCGACGGTGGCGGCGCCGTCGGCCGCCTCGTGCACGGAGGGGATGAAGTCACCATCGGAGCCGAAGCGTCCCCGGCAGTCCTGCATCACCACCACGTAACCCGCGGCCGCGACTGTCAGAGGGTTGAAATAGGCGGAGTTCACTGCCAGGTCGCGCCCGTAAGGCGTACGCGTGAGCAGCACGGGAAACCTCTGCCCTTCAGCGGCGGGCCGGTAAACGGTGGAACGGAGGACCGTTCCGTCGGCCATCGCCGCTTCAACATCGCTGTCCACGATGACGGAATATTGCACTGTTTGTCCTTCGGGTGTTTAAGTCTTGTTCGTTGGTGCGGATGGCTGCCGGTCACGACGCCGGACCGCGGCAGGGGTGGCGGGGCCCGCCTTTGGCAGGCCCCGCCGGAGTGTCGCAGCGTCAGAGTGCCTTCGCGGCCGCCCGCTGGTTGCCGAGGTCTTCGGTCCTCACCTTGTAGGTTTCCTTGACCCAGACTGCGGTGACTACGGCGGACACCAGGCAGCATCCAGCGGTGAAAGCAGCCACCGGGATCCAGCCGTTGGGACCCGGCTGGACGATCGCTGCGGCAATCGTGGGTGCGAAACCGGTGACCACGAGCCCGAGCTGCGAGGCCGTGGCCGCACCCGTGTAGCGGATCCGTGTCTCGAACATCTCGGCGGTCATGGAGGGTCCCAAGGGATTAACCAGTCCGTAGCCCACCGTCATGAAAAGAATGGCTGTGGCGAAGATCAGCGGTACGGAGGCAATGCTGATGGACCAGAAGAAGGCAAAGGCGGCCACGGCGCAGATCAGGTTCCCGGTAATGAAGACAGGTTTGCGGCCGATCCTGTCAGCGAGGATGCCGGCGTAGGGCTGGACCACGATGCCCAACGCAGCGGTCACGATTGTTACGGTCAGCATGACCGGGGCGGGCACGCCGAACTTCCCGGTGGCATACGCGAGGCCGAACGCGGCGAATACTGAAGAAACGACGCTCCACAAGCCGAACACGATGACCTTGAGGATGGTCGCCCAGTGATCCCGCAGGACAACCTTGATGGGGAGTTCGTTTTCGGCTTCGGCGTCCTTGGCCGCCTCGAACACCTCAGACTCGGGCAGGCGCAGCCGGATCCAGAGCCCGACGCCCACCACGACGATGCTGGCCAGGAAGGGCAGCCGCCAGCCCCACGACAGGAGGTCATCCTGCGGCAGCAGGGACACGGCCAGGAATGCCAGCGAAGCGAGCATGATTCCCGCAACCGCCCCGGTATTGACCCAGCTGGCATAGAACGCGCGTTTGTTGCTCGGTGCGTGTTCGAGGGTCATGGTGACGGCGCCAACGGATTCGCCTGCCGCCGAAGCACCCTGCAGTGCCCGCAGGACTACAAGCAGCACCGGCGCGGCGGCTCCGATCACGGCGGTGGGCGGCAGGCACCCGATCAGGAACGTGGAGATGCCCATGAGGACGAGGGTCAGGACCAGCATTTGGCGCCGACCGATGCGGTCACCAAAGTGACCGATGATGCCGGCGGCCAGCGGCCGGACCACGTAGCCGATGCCGATGGTGGCCATGGACAGCGTCATCCCCAGCGCGGGATCAATCCCGGGGAAGAAGATTTTGTTGAAGATCAACGCTGACGCTGAGCCGTAGATGAAGAAGTCGTAGTACTCAAGGGTGCTTCCGATGAAACTGGCTGCGGCGGCGCGGCGCGCGTTTCCGCCTTTGCCGTTCCCGCGGGCATTGCCCGTGGAAGGGTTGGATTCAAGTTCCTCCGACGTCGGCGTCGGCGGAATTATGGGACCTGCTGTCATTGCGGATCTCCTGGAAGGAAAGAAAAAGGAAAGGAAGACTATGGAGCTTCAGGCTGCTGAAGTGTTCACACCATGCCGGGATGTGGCTGGCATCACATTCTGAGTTTATGCGTATTTTTACACGGCCGTCAAGATTTATGCAAAGCAATTTGGAGCGGCCCCGCCTGCCTGCGAAGATGAACCGTGCCTGAAGACCTTGACGCTCACGCTGGAAACGAAGCCCATTCGGAGCCTGTCAGCTTTCCGCGGCCGTCGAAAGGTTCCGCGTCGCAACACCTGGTGGTCACCATGCTGGCGGACTACTGGCGGGAAGCTGACGCGTGGCTGCCGTCGCGGCTGATCCTGGCACTGGCAGCCGACCTCGACCTGAGTGCGTCGGCCACCTCGACTGCGCTGAGCCGCCTCGCGGGACGAGGGGTGCTCGAGCAGTCAAACGCCGGAAGGGCGTCGCGGTACAGATTCACCGAGGCTGCCAAGCGGAGGCTCAGGGTCGGCTTCAGGCAGGTGAGCGAGTTCGGAGCGGAGAACCGGCGCTGGGACCGCACCTGGACGGTAGTGGCCTTCACCATTCCGGAAAGCGCACGGGAGCTCCGCGAACTGCTGCGGTCCCGGCTGAAATGGCTTGGGTTCGCGCCACTCTACGGAGCGCTGTGGGTGTCTGCGTGGGATACCGCCGACGAGCTGGAATCTTCCTGCCGCGCCTTCGGCGTGGACAACTACGTCATCTTCCGCACTGCCGAATCGGAACTCCGCGGAAAGCCGCTCATCCAGGCCTGGGAACTGGACGAACTGCAGAAACAGTACACGCCCTTCATCGAAACCTACGGTCCGCGTGCGGCGGAATCACACGGCGGGATAGGGCTGAGGGAGGCCTTCCGGCTCAGGACTGAAGCCATGGACGCCTGGCGGGCCTTCCCCTGGAACGATCCGGGCCTCCCCTCGGAACTGCTCCCCGAAACGTTTCCGCTCTTCGAGGCTCGCCAGGCGTTCGTGCGGCTCTACGACTCCCTTGCGGACGCGGCACTGGATCACACGCGGGAAGTAGTCCGGGCAATCGCACCGGAACTCGGCGGGGCCGCGAAGGCAACTCGGATTGGCCAAGGCTGATCCTCCGTTTGCCGCCAAAAGCTCCCGGTCCTCAGGCAATCAGGTTGAGCGTGAGTTCCACGGCGCCGAGGAAGAGTGCCAGGACCGACGTGCCCAGCCCAGCCACCAGAAGCAGGCCGGGGTGGGCGAGACCCACCACAACACGCCTGAGTTCGGGCGAGTGCCGCAGGAATTTCTTGGGCAGCCGGGTATCTTGCGGGTTCTGGCGCCAGCCGCGGAGACGGCGCAGAAACCACGCACAGCGCACAATCAGCGCCATCCACAACACCGACACCACCAACGGGACCGCGGCCAGGAGCAGGTTGAACCCCAACGACGTCACCGCACGCTCCGAGTTCCCGGCCAGTGCCTGCACTGTTGTGGAAATCGAGGCGCTGGCCACCACGGAGAGGCCCCACACCATAAACGCAGCAGTCAGCGCAAGGAACCGGACAAAGAAGTGCGCCAGCACCGATTCTTTCTGCGGCTTGAGGTACCGGCGCGGGGTCGCATGGAGAACGGCCACAGTGCAGGCCAGCGTGGGAAGGGCGGCCATGCCCACAAACACGTACCAGGTCCAGCCGGCCAGGTTCACGAACTCGTCAACAACGATCAGCAACGCCCAGAAACCCGTCCACGTCCAGCCTGCATGGAGCGGATTCCGGACAAGCCCGGCAGGCAGCCGCTGGTGCAGCGGGACAGCCGGTGCGGTAGAGGGCCGGGAAACTGGATCCCCGACCCTCGTACTTGCGGGCGCAACAGCTCCCGGACCGACGCCGGGCGGGCGGTCCGGCAGGGCCGCTGAGTTGGCGTCCGGCGGCTCTTGCTCCCCCGTGCTCATGGGCTCACTGTAGCAATGCGGGAGGCGGGACCGTCGTCGTGGTCCGCGTACGGCGCAGGGCCAGCGAAGGGCCGCCCGGTATCGCCGAACGGAACACGAGCATATGCGCCTTGGATGCAGCGGCGTATGCCGCCAAAGCTGACTCACCCTGCCCAGCCTGGCTCCTTCAGCTGAATCGGCTGGAAGTTGGTGAGTCAGAATGCCGGGGCGCCGGGCTCGCCGAGGGGGTACTCACGCTGGATCTCGGCGACCTTCGGATCGTTCTCGTCGGCACCGTAGTCCGAGCTACGGGTGATGTCGACGCCGGTCGGGACCTTTAGGGCACGGAAGACCACGGACAGGACGGCGGCAACGATCAGGTTTATCGCAAATGCCACGACAGCGATGTAGACCTGAATGTCGGTTCCGGGGATGGCCGCGATGGAACCGCCGAAGTGGGCTTTCGTGACGGGGTTGACCACGTTGTAGGCCGCGATGGTGCCGTAGATTATTCCGGCCGCCCAGCCAATGAACAGCGCCCACCGGTGGAACCAGCGCGTGTACAGGCCCGCCACGATGGCCGGGAAGGTCTGCAGGATCCAGATGCCGCCGAGGAGCTGCATGTTGATTGCGGCCGACTGGTCCATGGCGATCACGAAGACCAGGGCACCGAATTTCACAACAAGAGAAGCGATCTTGGAGACTTTGGCTTCCTGCCGGGGTGCGGCGTCCGGCTTTATCAGATCCCGGTAAATGTTGCGGGTGAACAGATTGGCCGCAGCGATTGACATGATTGCGGCAGGAACAAGCGCGCCGATGGCGATGGCAGCCAGGGCGATTCCGGCGAACCAGCTCGGGAAGTGATCCAGGAACAGTTGCGGAACGACCAGTTGCGGATTGACGGCGCCGTTCAGGTCAATGGGTTTGGTGCCGGCGTAAATTGCTGCGTAGCCCAGCAGCGCCAGGAATCCCAGCATCAGAGAGTACAACGGCAGCACCGCGGCATTTTTACGGATCGTATTCCGGCTCTTGGTCGCCAGGACCCCGGTGATGGAATGCGGGTACATAAACAGTGCCAGGGCCGAGCCCAAGGCCAACGTCCAGTAGGCGGAGTAGCTGCCGGCACCCGGGATGAAGACGCCGGCGGGTTTGCCGGTGGCCGGATTGACAGCGCCCAGCTTCGCTTGGGCGGCGTCGAAAATGGTTCCCCAGCCGCCAAACTTGATCGGCAGGTAGATGACCGCGACAATCACCGCCAGGTAGATCAGCAGATCTTTCACAACAGCGATCAGGGCAGGAGCCCGCAGACCTGATGTGTACGTGTAGGCGGCCAGCACCACGAAGGCGATGATCAGCGGCATGTCAGTCAGCAGCGGGTTCTCCGCACTGCCTAGACCCAGGACTGTCAGTACCGCTTTGATGCCGACCAACTGCAGCGCGATGTATGGCATGGTTGCGACGATGCCCGTGACGGCGACGGCAAGGGTGAGGGCCTTGCTGCCGTAGCGGCCGCCCACGAAGTCAGCGGGTGTGACGAAGCCATGCCGGTGCGAGACAGACCACAATCGGCTCATCAGGAGGAACACGATCGGGTATAGCACGATCGTGTACGGCACCGCGAAGAACCCGCTCACGGCCCCAGTGGCCCACATTGCAGCCGGAACTGCCACAAAGGTATAAGCCGTATAAAGGTCCCCGCCGAGCAGGAACCACGTCACCCACGTGCCGAAACCGCGGCCCCCAAGGCCCCACTCGTCCAGGCTGTGCAGCCCTGTCTCTTTCTCCCGGCGCCAACGCGCAGCAACGAACCCCAAGGCGGCAACACCAAGGAAGAGAATGATCACAATGGTGAGGGCAACACCGCTAACGGGACGGTCCGTGACGGCCAACGGGACAGTGACGGCGCTCATGGCTCCTCCCCTGCACCGGTCGCGCTCCGCGCAGCCTGACGGCGGCGGCGGTCTTCCTTGGTAACCAGCCAGTACGAGGTCCCCACCAGGCCCGCAGTGACTGGAATCCACGTCATCTGATACCAGTAGAAAAACGGGATTCCCGCCAAACGCGGCTCATCGAGGGAATACGCAGGCACGAACAAGGGCACCACAATTGCGACAATCAGCAGGATTCCCGTGATGACGTACGGACCGGATTTCGCTGGCCCGCGTGTTGGCACATCAGGACTGGACATCGACGCCTCCTCATCGAGACGGGCCACCGCAGCGGGAAGGCTTCCCGGGACGTGCCGGCGGCCTCTGGACCGCGTGTCGCGGCGGTCCTTACCTGCCAGAATAGACACTCGGGTTGTTCTCCAACAGGGTTATTGGCGTCGGGTTTTGGCATCGTTCCGCGGGCGCGCGCCTCCGGCCGGCGAGGGGCTATGGCCGTCCGGATTCTGACACCGTTAGGGCTCGCGGACGTCAGGCTCAATCCAGAATTGAGCGCCTGCCTCCAGCAGCGTCAACCCCTTGCAGCGGTCCGCGACGTTTGTAGACTGAATCGGTATTCACCCCACTTTGGTTGGCTAGGGATGGGAATGAACATGTCGACCTTTCGGGATCTTCACAACACCTCGTTGCCACTGCTGCTGCCCAATGCGTGGGACGTAGGATCCGCCTTGGCGTTCGCTGCGGCGGGATTCCCGGCCGTCGGCACGACCAGCTTTGGAATTGCGGCAAGTGCCGGCCTGCCCGACGGAGGCCGGTCCAGCAAGGCGGTAACCGCAGCACTGGTGGGGCGGCTGTGCCGCCTGCCTGTCCACGTCACCGCGGACATCGAGGACGGATACTCCGACGACCCGGCCGAGGTAGCGGAACTTGTGGCCCAACTGGCTGCCTTGGGCGTGGCCGGGGTCAACCTGGAGGACAGCACCGCCGGGCACCTGGTCGATCCAGCAGCCTTCGCCAGCAAGGTTGCCGCCGTCAAGCGGCGCAGCCCTGCAGTGTTCATCAACGCCCGTGTGGACAACATATGGTTCGGCGAGGAGGCCACTGTGGATGCCGTCCTCGTCCAGGCCGGCATCTACGCCGACGCCGGGGCGGACGGGATCTTTGTTCCCGGGCTTGTGGTTCCGGAGGACATCAGGGTCATCACCGATGGTATCGGGCTACCGGTCAATGTGCTGGCGCATCCTTCCCTGACTGTTGCCGAGCTGGGCGATCTGGGGGTTCGGCGGGTCAGTTCCGGCTCCCTACCGTACCGGGCGGCAGTTGACGCGGCGGTGGGCGTGGTGAATGCACTGCGCGACGGCAAGCAGGCGCCGGCCGCCACACCTTACTGGGAGATGCAATCGCGGCTCGCATCTTTCGGCCACGACGCAACCCCATCAAGGAGGACACCATGACTGCCGAGATCCCCGCCATCGAGGCCCGGCTGCACGCAATGCTGAAGAATATCGGGAAGGCAACCGACAACACCCGCCAAGCGATGGAGTCACTCGGCGACGAGAACTGGGTGGAGGACGGCGAGTCCGATGCCGAATACCTGCGGGCCATCCAGCGGGACACCATCGCCAGGCTGGACGCTACCGCCCGGGACATCGAAGCCCTGCTGGCTCAGCCCCTGGACGGCTAGTCAGGAGGTGATTACACCCTTCGGAGTGTGCCCGGCCGGGCCGGACTGCGAACCCGCCGTCGAGAACATCGCGGTGGCTGAAACGCGTCCCACCGGGCAGGCCGGCGCCCTTATGTCCGGGCAGTTAACCGGCTGGTGCCACAACGTCCTCCAGCACTGACCTGTCGAAAAACCGGACCTCGCCGGTGGCCTCGAAGAACACCGGAACCACCGAGGTACTGGGGTCCTTGGACGTTTCGTAGATCTCAGCCGCACTCCCGTGCTTCCTGGCAATGGTTCCAACCAGATCGGTACCGCGAACCCGGACAGTTCGATATTTGTAGCTCATGGCGACCCCTTCGTCGGCTAGGGCAAACCCTACTCCGGGCAGTTCCCCTTTTGGGAGGTTCGCCCGATTTTCGCACGACGCTGCCAGCCCCGGGTATGGGCGGCCAGGGGTTGTGCTAACCGGCGATGACTGCCATTCTGCTGCCAGCACGCAGACGGCCCGGGAAAGGATCGGTCATGACAAGGGAGATCGTTAGGTCGGCCAACGCGCCTGTTTCACCGTTCTTTAGCCAGGGCGTCAAAGCGGGACCCTTCGTTTTTGTGTCCGGGATAGTGGGCACTCATCCGACCAACGGCCAGCTCGCGGGCAACAGCATCAAAGACCAGGCGCGCCAGGCTCTTGCGAACTGCGAGGCCATCCTTGAAGCAGCCGGGGCAGGGTTGGGAGACGTTGTCGAGGTCGGCGTCTTGCTCAGTGTTCCGTCGGATTTCGCGGGATTGAATGAGGAGTACGTACGGTGGTTCCCGCATGACCCTCCAACACGCTATGTTGCCAAGCTCGGCGTCGACTTACCGGGAATTCTCGTTTCGATCCGCATGACAGCCTTCATCAGCTGAGGCTCCCGGCATGAGGCGGCATCGACGTAGCCCACGTGAACCCCCACGACGTGCACATTCTCGGCAGCGAGCTCGATGCGCAGAGAATTTCAGGATGCCGGGGCTTGGCGTACTGGCCCCGGCGTTGTTGATAAGCACTGTTGTATCCGGGGCGGCCTCGACTGCCGCGCGGATGGATGTCGGGCCGGTGACGTCCAGGGTGAGCGGTACGATCCGTTCATCGTCCCAGGTGCGCGGGTTACGGGCCGTGGCATAAACCTTCCTCGCGCCGCGGGCGAGTGCTTCGTGGACGAAGTGGGTGCCGATGCCGCCGTTGGCTCCGGTGACGAGGACGACGGCGATATTCAGGGAGGGTCGTTCAGGTCAGCGCCCGAGCCCAGGCCTCGAGGCGTCGCTATTCAGATTCAATGGCGTCCAGGACGTCGGCTGCATACTGCGCGATGGTCATCCTGCGTGCTCGGCGCAATCCCCCAACGTGGCGCGCAAACGCGCGGGCGGTCGCCAATCCCATGCCGGAGCGGTCACTTTGGCAATCTGGCCGTGAAACCGTAGGTCGGATTCACCGGTGATGATCCTGTTGTCGGCAGCCTGGGAGACAGTGCGCGTCAGTGGCAGCCGCAGGAGGTGCGCAGCACCAGCTCGGCGGGGAAGATATTGGTCTGGGTTTCCTGTCCGGGCGGCGCCAGGAGGGCTTCCAAGGCGGCTTCTGCCATGTCCTTGACGGGTTGGGCGACTGTGCTGAGCCGGGGCCAACTGTATTCAGATTCGGGTGAGCCGTCGAAGGAGAAGACCGCCAGGTCCTCCGGTACTCGCAAGCCGCCCTCCTGGAGGGCGCAGAGCAGACCAACAGCCTGCTGGTCTGAGCTGACGAAGACTGCGGTGGGCCGCTCGCTGCGGGCCAGTAGCTCCTGCCCGGCGCGGTACCCGCCCTCACGGGTGAACGGAACCCGAACGATCGGGCCCGCACTGAGCCCGGCGTCCTGGATGCCCTGGTGCCATCCGACCTCGCGCGCGTCAAGTTCGCCGCCGGCGTTGGTGCCCATGACCAGTCCGATGCGCTCGTGGCTGTGGCTGATGAGGTGCTCGACCGCCATCCGCGCTCCGTCCTGGAAGGCTACTCCGACGGAGTTGGCGCCGCGGTTTCCCGCTCCGTGTTTCATGACGGCCGGGCTGCCTGCTGTGGCGAGGTCGGTGCTGTGGTTCAGGAGCACTACGGGAATGTCTGCCTGTTCAAGGTCCATCAGATCGGGATCGGACAGTTCGCTCCAGAGGAAAAGTCCGTCCACCCTCCGGGCGGCAAAGTTTTTTATGAGGCGGCGCTCTGTGCGCGGCGAACCCTGGGAGTCCGCCAGCAGGAGGGTGTAGCCCCGCTCGGCCGCGGCGTTCTCGACGGCGCGGGCGAGCGAGGCGAAAAACGGATTCAGGGCATCGGGGATGATCATGGCGAGCATCTCGCTGGAACCCAGGGCAAGTGCCCTGGCTGCCGCGTTGGGACGGTAGCCCAGCGCCTTGATTGCCTGCCGCACCTTGGCCTCGTTCGCAGGGGAAACTGCCCTGGGCCCGCCGTTGACCACGTAACTGACGACGGCGCTGCTGACCCCTGCCATCCGGGCGACGTCGTCGCGTGTGATGGGCTTGACGTGCGAGGTTGGGTGCGGCATGGCAACCATGCTAGCGGTGTTTCACTTGGCGGACTCGCGAAGTACCGGGCGGGGCAGCTCTGCCGGGGCGTCGCCGAAGTCTGGCACCTGCAGGCGTTCGCCGCCGCGCAGGGCGGACTGGTGGGCAATGATGCCGGGAAGCGTGTAGCGGGCCGCTTCCCAGGCGTTGACCGGAGGCAGTGTGCCGGTGTTAATGGCGGTGACGAAGTCGTCCACGAGGAAGTGATGGCTGCCCTCGTGACCGTTGGGCAGGCCCCGGAACTCCGCCGGCAGCCGCCCGGCGTCGTGCACGGGGGCCATGCCGGAAATAAAAGCGTCGCGCAGTGCAAGCGCGACGTCGGCCAACATGGGGTCGTCCGAGTCCATGGTGGCCTGGGTCTCGAGCTGGTCACTGATGTCGGTCACGGCGTGCTTGTCCTGCCAGACGCTGACCAGGGCGAGCTGTTCGAAGCTGGCCTCCGTACCGAAGTAGCGGAAGCGGCTCTCGCGCAAGTGGGAAGGGTAACCCACCCTCCGGAACTCGTTGATGCGCATGGACCCGCCGGCGGCGAGTTCGAACAGGGCGCTGGCGTTGGAGAAGTCGTTGCCGAACATGCTTATATCGCGGTCGAAGACGCCGTCGCCGCGCTCATCCCGGAAGCCGACACAGCTGACACTGACGGCGTGGGAGCCCGTTGCTCCGAGCACCCCGCCCACTGAGTGGGTCGGGTAGAGCATGGGCGGGTAGCTGGCGGTGCGCTTCCAGTTTTCTCCGCCACTGTACTGGTAGGCGTCGTAGAAGCCGAGGTCCATGTCGTGGACGTAGTCGCCCTCGGCGTAGAAGATCCGGCCGAAGGCGCCCTCGGCATTCTTCTTGCGGGCAAAAACGGTTGCCGGGTTGTAGTAGCTGGTCTCACCCATCATGTAAGTCAGGCCGGTCTCGCGGACCGCTTCGATAATTTCTGCAATCTCCTCTTCGGAGATGGCCATTGGGACAGCGGAGTATACGTGTTTGCCGGCCCGCAGCGCCTGCAGCACCAGCGGTCCATGTGTCCAGCGCTGGGTGAAGATCGCAACGGCGTCGACGTCGCTTTCAAGCATTGCCTCGAAGCTGTCGAAGGTCCCAGCCGCACCGGCGCTGCTGCTTTGGGCCTCTGCACGTTCAGTGATCAGGTCGGTGAAATAGATGTCTGAGGTTCCGGGGTGGGCGGCGAAGAGCTTGGCGAATACGCCCGCGAACTGTCCCGCACCAACGATTCCAATTGAAGAAGTCATGGGAAGAGTATGGACACAAAATCTACGCGCGTCAATAAAATATTCATTGGTAGTCAAAAACCCCCATAAATGGGAGGAATACTCTTGCGCCAACATAGCTACGCGCGTAGAGTAGCGGCCAAGTGTTATCTACCTCACAGGAGAGGGACCACAATAATGACCACCACTGCCGCCAGCCGGGCCGTCAGAGCCAGCGCTGCGCTTCACGAACCACCAGGACGGACCGCGAAGCCATTTTGGCGCCGGAACCACGGGGACCTGCGGATCGCCCTGTTCTTCATCGCGCCGGCGCTGGTCGGCTTTGTTGCGTTCTTCCTGGTGCCCACCATCCGGGGCGTTTACCTCAGTTTCACCGAGTACAGCATCCTGGGCGACCCCACCTGGATCGGCACCAAGAACTACACGGCCATCTTTGGCGATGAGCTGTTCTGGAATGCCATGGGAGTGACCCTTCAATACGTCGGGCTGAACATCGCATTCCAGACCGTGATCGCCCTCGGGCTGGCCCTCCTGATGCACCGGGTGGCCAAGTCAACATTCATCCGCGGCGCACTGCTCCTACCGTTCCTGGTGGCCAACGTGATCGTGGCCCTGCTCTGGTTCTGGATGCTTGACTACCAGATCGGCATCGTCAACGAAATCATCAATTGGCTCGGCCTGCCCCGGGTCGCCTTCTTCGGCAGCGAACAGTGGGCCATCCCCACGATCGCCGGCGTCAACGTCTGGCGCCACATGGGGTACACAGCCCTGCTGATCTTCGCCGGGCTGCAGTCCATCCCCAACCACGTCTACGAGGTCGCCTCGCTCGATGGCGCCTCCAACACCAGGACGTTCTGGAGCATCACCATGCCGCTCCTTCGGCCTGTGCTGGTCCTGGTCCTGGTGGTCACCGTGATCGGATCCTTCCAGGTCTTCGACACCGTGGCCGTGACCACCGGCGGCGGCCCCGTCAACGCCTCCAGGGTCATCCAGATGTACATCTTCCAAAAGGCCTTCGGCGAATCGGACTTCGGCTACGCATCGGCCCTGTCCGTCATTCTCTTCCTCATTCTTGCCCTGGTGGCCTTCGTGCAAATGAAGTTCCTCAAGGGCAACGAATCGGATCTGGACTAAGGAACCCCAGCCATGAGCACCTCCACACTTACCCGCAAGAAGTCCGTCAAGACCATTCCCGTCAGCAAGAAGCCGGTCAACTGGCGCCGCGTCGGAGCCTGGGCCGTGGTTGCCATCGCAGTCGCCGTCACGGTCGCACCCTTCCTGTGGATGCTCCGCACCGCGCTGTCCACCAATGCCTCGCTGGCCTCCAACGCCGGCAACCTGTTGCCCGCAGACTTCAGTCTCGGCGCCTTCAAACGGGTCCTCGGAATGCAGACCCCGGAAGAGGCCATCGCAGAGGGAGGCTCGGGAGCAGCAATCAACTTTTGGCTCTACCTGCGGAACTCGGTCATCTTCGCCACCGTCACCACCGCCGGGCAGGTGTTCTTCAGCGCGATGGCCGCCTACGCCTTTTCCCGGCTCCGCTGGCCCGGACGTAACGTGGTCTTCAGCCTCTTCCTGGCCACGATGATGGTCCCGCCGATCTTCACCGCCCTGCCCAACTTCCTCATGATCAAGAACCTGGGACTGCTCAACACGTTCGCCGGCATGACCTTGCCGTTCCTGTTCATGACCCCGTTCGCCATCTTCTTCCTGCGCCAGTTCTTCCTCAGCATGTCCCGGGAAGTCGAGGAAGCCGCCATGCTCGACGGCGCCAAGCACCTCCGGATCTTCTTCCAAATCGTGCTGCCCAATGCCGCCGCGCCACTGGCCACACTGGCCCTGCTGACGTTCATCGGCCAGTGGAACGAATACTTCTGGCCGCTCCTGGTGGGCCAGGACGAAAACGTCCGCGTGCTCACCGTCGGCCTGGGCGTCTTCAAATCCCAGTCCCCGCAGGGCGCCCCCGACTGGACCGGCCTCATGGCCGCAACGCTTGTGGCCGCACTCCCGGTGCTCCTGCTGTTCATCGCCTTCGGCAAGAAGGTGGTCAACTCCATCGGCTTCTCCGGCATCAAATAAAAAACGCTTTCCGCCACGCATCTCCCCGTACGCATCGAAAGGCCCATCATGAAGAAAACTATCGGCGTCGCAGCTGCCGCCGCAGCCATCGCCCTCGCACTGTCCGCCTGCGGCGGTTCCACCCCCGACTCCTCCGAGGCCAAGGGTGAACTCAACTACTGGCTGTGGGACTCCAACCAGCTCCCGGCCTACCAGCAGTGCGCTGACGATTTCACGAAGGCCAACCCCGACATCAAAGTCAAAATCACCCAGCGCGGCTGGGATGACTACTGGACCACCCTGACCAACGGGTTCGTCGCCGGCACCGCCCCGGACGTATTCACCAACCACCTGTCCAAGTACCCCGAGTTCGCCGCCAAGAAGCAGCTGCTCTCCCTGGATGACGCCGTGGCCAAGGACGGCATCAAGCTGGACAGCTACAACAAGGGCCTGGCCGAGCTCTGGGTCGGCCAGGACGGCAAGCGCTACGGCCTGCCCAAGGACTGGGACACCGTTGGCCTGTTCTACAACAAGGCCATGACCGACTCGGCCGGCCTGACCGCCGAGCAGATGGCGAACCTCGAGTGGAACCCTAAAGACGGCGGCAGCTACGAGAAGACCGTCGCGCACCTGACCGTGGACAAGAACGGCGTCCGCGGCGACGAGGCCGGGTTCGACAAGAACGCTGTGGCCGTCTACGGCCTTGGTCTGGAGTCATCCGGCTCGGGCCAGGGCCAAACGCAGTGGAGCTACCTGACCGCTACCACCGGCTGGACCCACACCGACATGAACCCCTGGGGCACCAAGTTCAACTACGACGACCCAAAGTTCCAGGAAACCATCGCCTGGTGGGCCGGCCTGGCGGACAAGGGCTACATGCCCAAGCTCGAAACAACGGTCGGCGCCAGCATGTCGGACAACTTCGGCGCCGGTAAGACCGCCATCAACACCACAGGCGACTGGATGCTCGGCCAATACTCCGGCTACAAGGGTATCCAGACCGGCATCGCACCCACCCCGACGGGACCGGACGGCAAACGCGCCAGCATGTTCAACGGCTTGGCCGACTCCATCTGGGCCGGCACCAAGAAACCCGCAGCAGCCACCAAGTGGGTTGAATACCTCGCCTCCTCCTCATGCCAGGACGTCGTAGCCTCCAAGGCCGTGGTCTTCCCGGCCATCATCAGCTCCTCCGAGAAGGCGGCCGAAGCATTCAAGGCCAAGGGCATGGACGTCACCGCTTTTACCCAGCACGTCAAGGACGGCACCACGTTCCTGTTCCCGATCGCGGACAAGGCAGCGAAGGTCGACGGCATCATGAAGCCCGCAATGGACGCAGTACTCAGCGGCAAGAAGCCTGCCAGCTCACTCACGCAAGCCAACGAACAAGTCAACGCCCTCTTCAAGTAACCATCCGTTGCCACGGAGACGGGGCACTCTCCCCGGGACTTCACCGTCCAGCTCCACCCGGGTGTCCCATTCTCTACTCCCACGCAGAAGGACAATGTCTATGAATCCGCTCTACCTCCGCTCCGCCGGCACCAGCCTGGTGATGAGCTTCGATAGCGGGGAGGCCGAAGTCATCCACTGGGGCGCGGACCTTGGCAGTATGCTGCCGGACCTCGCTATCCTCACAGCCGCTGTCCCGCCGTCGTCTATCGACGCCACTGTACCCACCGGACTCCTGCCCCAGGCGTCAGCCGGCTGGCGAGGCCGTCCCGCCCTCCGCGGCCACCGCATCGCCGACGGCGTCTCGGGCCTTGATTTTTCAGCCCGCCTCCGCGTCGTCAGCGTCACTGCCGAGGAGGCATCCGCGGTGATCGTTCAGTCCGACACCGACGCCGGCCTCATCGTCTCCTCCTCGCTGACGCTTCACAGCGGCGGCCTGGTGGAGCTGCGGCACACTGTCACCAACCAAGGCACCACGCCCTATCAGGTCGACGAACTGGCGACCGTCCTGCCTGTGGCTCCTGACGCCGGCGAGCTCCTTGACTTGACCGGGCGCTGGTGCCGTGAGCGCAACCCGCAACGGCGCTCCATCCAGCAGGGCACCTGGGTCCGCACCGGCCGGCACGGCCGCACCGGGCACGACTCTTCTCTCCTCTTCGCCGCCGGTACCGCCGGTTTCGGCAACCGGCACGGGAAGGTCTGGGCCACCCACCTGGCGTGGAGCGGCAACCACGAGCAGTTCGCCGACAGCATCGGGGACGGCCGCACCATGATCGGCGGCTCGGAGCTCCTCGGCCCGGCCGAGGTCATCCTTGAGCCTGGCGCCAGCTACACCACTCCTGCCCTCTTTGCCGCCTACTCCAGCCGGGGACTCGACGGCATCAGCGAGGCGTTCTACAGCTGGTTCCGTTCCCGCCCGCACCACGTGATGCCCGCGCCCGCTACCGGTCTGCCCCCCGGAAAGCCGCGTCCTGTGGTGCTGAACGTCTGGGAGGCCGTCTACTTCGACCACAACCTGTCCACCCTTATAGGGATGGCTGAGTCCGCTGCTGAACTCGGTGTTGAGCGTTTCGTGCTCGACGACGGCTGGTTCCGGGGGCGCCGTGACGACCGCGCCGGGTTGGGCGACTGGTATGTAGACGAAGTGCTCTGGCCCAACGGGCTCACGCCGCTCATCGATGCCGTGACCTCCCGCGGCATGGATTTCGGACTCTGGGTGGAGCCGGAAATGGTCAACCTGGACTCCGACATTGTGCGGGCCCATCCGGAATGGATCGTAGGTCCTTCTGCCGCCTCGTATAAGGACGGCGGCCGGCTGCCGCTGGAGTGGCGGCAGCAGCACGTCATCGACCTCGTAAACCCGGATGCCTGGCAGTACATTTACGATCGCATTGACGCTCTTCTGAGAGAAAACAACATCAGCTACCTCAAGTGGGACCAGAACCGTGATCTCCTGGAACACGGCCACGCCGGCCGCTCCTCCGTGCACGAACAAACCCTCGCTGCGTACCGGCTCTTGGACACCCTCCGTGCAGCGCATCCCGGCGTGGAGATCGAAAGCTGCTCCTCAGGTGGCGCCCGGGTGGACCTTGGAATTCTGGAACGGACAGACCGCATCTGGGCTTCCGACTGCAACGATGCGCTGGAGCGGCAGATCATCCAGCGCTGGACCGGCATGGTGGTTCCGCCGGAACTGGTGGGCAGCCACATCGGCCCCACGACTTCGCATACTACGGCGCGCACGCACGACCTGTCCTTCCGCGCCATCACCGCCATGTTCGGCCACTTCGGCGTGGAATGGGACATCCGCAGCGTCCAAGGCGCCGAGAGGGAGGAACTCAAACGCGTCATCGCCCTCTACAAAGAACACCGGAACCTCATCCACTCCGGGCGCATGGTCCGCGCCGACGTTGCCGACGACTCCCTTATGCTCCACGGTGTGGTGGCCGCCGAGGAGGGCAGTCAAAGCACGGCGGCGCTGTTCGCCCTGGTCAGCACGGGCACCGCCGCCGCGGAACAGCCGGGACGCATTGCTGTTCCCGGCTTGGCGCCGGACCGGGAGTACCGCGTGGAGGTCGTCTTCCCGTCTCCGGGTGACGCGGACTATTCGCACACGTTCACGCAGGTCCGCCCACCGGCCTGGCTGGCGGACGGCGCCGTCGCCAACGGGCGGTTCCTGGCCGAGGTCGGGCTGCCCATGCCCGCCCTCAACCCGGAACACGCACTGCTGCTGGAAATCACCGCACATTAACAACTGGACGGCCTGCCCCGCGTTCCCCTGCTCTCCGCAGCATCGGAAACCGCGGGGCAGCCTCCGAGTTAATCAACCAATCAGCAGGCACGCTCTCGAACGGGTTTGCGGTTAGCCGAGGATGGTCCGGTAGATGCCGGTATGGTCCAGGTCGCCGTAGCCCGCCTCGATCATGAGTTGGAAGGCGTTTCGGACGCTGGTAGCCAGCGGGAGGTTTATCCCGCGTGCCGAGGCAATCTCGGCTACGAAGTTGAGGTCTTTGAGCTGGTTTTTCGCTGATCCGCCTCCTTCGAAGTCCTGGTCGATCCAGCGTTGTCCCTTTTGGCGAAGCACTTCTGAGTTGGCAAGACCACCCGCCAGGACCGTTTGGACCTTCTTAGGGTCGAGTCCGGCAGCGCTTGCAAGCGCCATCGCTTCGGCCAAGGCCGTTACCGTGGCGGCGACGACGATCTGGTTGCACGCCTTCGCCGTTGACCCCGCGCCGGTTTTGCCAAAATGAACGGCTGTTGAGCTGTATAGCCCGAAGAGAGGGGTCAGTCGCTCCACGACATCGGCGGGACCGCCGACCATGATGCTCAGCCGGCCCTCTTCAGCGCCAATGGTTCCACCGCTAAGTGGTGCGTCCACAACCGTCACCCCCCAGTTGCGCAGGCATTCGTCGGCGAACTCCGCGACCGCCACTGGTGACACGGTTCCGTGAATCACGAGGATGGGATGTTCGATGCCTGCGGTTTTCCATCCTTTCAGGAGGCCGTCCTCGCCAGGAAGTAGAGCCGCAACCTGGGGAAGGTCGGGCAATACGGTCAGAACGACGTCGCTTGCGGCCGCGGCCGGGGCGGCTACGACGGTGCCTCCACCAATCGCACGGGCTTTTTCCGGTGTGCGGTTCCATAGGGTAAGGGGAACCTGGCCTGCGAGGATATTGCGGGCGATCGGAGCTCCCATTGGTCCGGTGCCGATGAGGGCCACGGACCCGGAGAGGCCGGGCTTTCTCTTCCCACTAATTGTCGGCGTTGTCATGTGGCTAGAAAGGGATCAGGCCGGCGAGGGCGGGAAGGAAGGTGCTGAACCACGGGACGGCGGCGAGCACAAGGAGGCCGAGGAACACTGCGATGAGGTATGGCCAGAAGTGTTTGAGGCTCTTTTCTACGGTTTCATGTGCGGTCGCGCAGGCGACATAGAAGCCCACGCCGGCCGGTGGTGCGAATGAGCCGATGCCCATGGAAATGATGAGGACCATGGCGTATTGGACGGGGTTGACCCCGAAGTCGACGGCGATCGGCAGGAGCAGCGGCGCGAAGATCAGTACAGCGGGAAGCCCTTCCAGCAGCTGGCCCATGATGATCAGCAGCACCACGGTGAACAGCATAAAGAGCAGCGGCGAGTCCCCCAGCCCCGACATGAGGTCGTGGATCTGCTGGGAGACACCTGCAAGGGCGAGCGTCTGAGCGAGCGGGGACGCGGCCGCGATGATGAACAGAACCATTCCCGCCGTCGTTGTCGTTTCCCGCAGTGTGTCACCAAGCAGGCGCTTGCTGCCGCGCCGGTACGCCGCGGCAAGGATAAAGGCGTAGGCGACGGCCACGGATGACACTTCGGTGGGTGTGGCGAAGCCGCTCAGGATGCCCACCACCATGCCCACAGGAAGGAGAAGAGTCGGAATCGCGAAGAAGGTTGCCGACCCGCGTGCACGCCAACTGGACTTCGGGCTGGCGACGCCGCCCTGCTTGCGGGCGCGGAAGAAGACTAGTGCCATGACACAGAGGGCCAGGAAGGCGGCGGGAACAAATCCGGCCAGGAAAAGTGTGGTGGTGGAGATGGTGGTGATGGATCCGAGGATCAGGAGCACGATGCTCGGCGGGATCGTTTCGCCCATAATGGCCGAGGCCGACAGCACGGCAACGACTTCGCCGCGGGGGTACTTGCGTTCTTCGAGCATGCCGCGCATCGTGGTGCCCACTGCCGCGACATCGGCCACCTTGGAGCCGGAGATGCCGGAGAAGACGTACATGGTCACGACGACCACCTGGAGCAAGCCGCCGCGGAGGTGTCCAATGAGTGTGTCGACGAGCTTGGCCAGCGGGAGTGTCAGGCCGGCGGAGTTCATCACGGTGCCGGCGAGGATGAAGAACGGGATTGCCAGAAGGACGAAGCCCTTGGCCCCGGAAGCCATTCCAATGGGGATAGCGCTGACTTCGGAAATACCGCCCAAATAAAGGTAGATCCCGGATGCCAGTGCAAGAACGAATGCGATGGGCAGGCCCAGGAACAGCAGCATGAACAAGATCAGAAGGACGACGCCGAGAAGGACGTTGGGGGCGGCGTAGTAGAAAAGCGGCTGAGCCCAAAGGACGAGAACAATCAGCCCGGCCGCGATTGCCGCGGCAGTAAGCGCGGAGCGGCGCTCCTGGCGCCACAGCTTGAGCAGGGCGAACCAGGCGATCAGCACCATGCCGACTGAGAAAGGCAGTGAGACCCAGAAAACGGGTAGCTGCAGGATCGGTGTCTTTTCCTCGATCTGCTGGACGAGAGTCGGAATGAACAGCGCAAATGCCCCTGCGCTCATAACGAAGACCAGCCAGTCGACCAGCGCTGCCAGGTAAGGCTTCCAAGCAGCGGGGAGTCGCATGATGAGCGCCTGAACGGACATGTGCGCCCCCTTGGGGTACGCGATGGCGCCGCCAATGAAAGCGATCGTCAGCAGTGCGATTTCTGAAACTTCCTGCGTCCAGAGCACCGAGTCGCCGGTGATTACCCTGACCATGATGTTCAGCAGGATGACGACGAGTTCCGCGAGGATGGCCGCGCCCACAATCCATTCGAGTGCCTTGTCAAGCCAAACGGCACCGCTCCAGCGCGGGGGGACGTGGCCGTGGTGGAGGATCTCTTCCGCGTCCGAGGGGAGGACCTCCTCGAGCTCCTCCGGAGTAGTGACGTGTTTCATGGGCTTCCAGACTGTCGACATTGAGAGTGGGGACTTTTCCTTGCGGGCGGCCCGGAGAGACGGTGGCTCTCCGGGCCGGCGGGGCTACTTGGTGGCAGTAAAAGCGATCGCCTGGTCGAAGAAGTCCTTGCCGATCAGCTGGGAGAAGGTCGGGTAAAGGCTCTTGGAGACTGCTTTGAATTCCTCCAGGCCGGAGGCGCTAAGCTCGTTGGATTTCATGCCCTTGGCGGTGAGTTCATCAAGCTGCTTTTTGGACTGCTCGGCGTCATAACCGGTCTTGAAAGTGGCGGTTTCTACCGAGGCGTCCGTGAGGGCCTTCTTCTGGTCATCGGTGAGGGTGTCCCACTTTTTCGAGGAGAGGGCGAGCACCCAGGCGTCGTTAATGTGGTTGGTCATCGAAACGTACTTCTGGACTTCGGAGAACTTGTTGGTCCAGGGCACCTCAATCGGGTTTTCCTGGCCGTTGATCGTTCCGGTCTGCAAACCGGTGAAGACCTCGGAGAACGCCATGGTGGTGGGGCTGGCACCGAGCTTGCTGAAGTAATCGGTCCACAACGGGTTACCGGGGACGCGGATCTTCAGTCCCTTGAGGTCGGCGGGCTGTTCGATCGGGCGAACCGAGTTGGTAATCTCCCGGCCGGTCCGGGTGAGGAAGGAAAGCGCGATCGTGTCTTTGGCAGCGAGCTTATCCTTCAGCGCCTGACCCGGCTTTCCTGCCAGGAACGCCGATTCCTCGGTGGTGTCTTTGAAGAGGTAGGGAATGCTGATGGCGTTCATTTCGGGTACGACGGCGGCGTAGACGGACGTCGACAGGATCAGCGCATCGAGGGAGCCGCCTTGCAGGCGTGTCACGGCTGCGTTCTGGTCTCCGCTGAAGCTCGTTCCGTTGGGGACCACGGTGACTGTCACGGATCCGTTGGACGTTTTCTTGACCTGGTCGGCGAAATGCTGGGCCGAGACGCCGACAGAGGACGTGAGGGGGTCAGGGATCGACAGCTGGATCTTGGCTGGCGGTGCTCCGCCCCCGGCGGGAGCTCCGGAGGCGCAGCCGGCAAGGACTGAGGCTGCGAGGGTACATGCCAGCACTCCGGTAAGGGCGCGGGTGGTGGATTTCATGTGTTGCCTTTCTTCATTGGAAGGAGTGTTGTTTCGGAGCGTGAACGACATCGGCTGACGTTCAATGCCGCCGTGGGGTCGGTGGGTCAGGCGCTGAGTGCGGACTCCGCGACCAGCGCTTCGGTTTCCCGGCGCAGCTCCAACGCTTGGGCAAGTGAGTCGTCCATGATGACGTCATCCCAACCCACGATTGCGCCCTTGGCAACGTCGTTGCGAAGTTCCACGTGGTGGGCCAGAGCCACCGGGAGGGCGCCGGTTGCGACGGAGTGCTTGGCCGAAACCAGCTGACCCCAGACCGTGTACCCGCCTTCGCCGTCGAGGAATTCGCCGGCTTTGAGGTCCTTCTTCGCCGTGGCCACGACGTCTCCGAAGAACCCGATCGGTGAACCCGTGGCGATGCCGCGAAGGGCCGCGTTGGCGATGGACATGTTCAGCTCGAGGCCCACGTAGTGGTAGGGGCGGTACAGTGCGGCGTACTGGCCCGAGGGGTCCGGGTGCCACGGGTACTCGGTGAAGCAGCCGGACACGTAGGCGTTCGTAGCCTTGACGACGACGAACACGCCCTCCTGGGTGTTGTGCGGGATCCAGGTGCCGTCGCGCTTGACGCTGGACATGACGTCGACTGTGCCTTCGTGGGCGAGGACTCCGCCGACGTCGGTGGGGCGGCAGATGGTGGCGATCTCCTCGACATCGCCTGGGGTAAACGTCAGCCCGGTGTCGGACGGGACCAGGCCGGCACCGTTGGCAACCGCAGCCATTTCGATCGAGGCCTTTGTGCCGTCCCGGAAGGAGGTGTGCATGTTCGGGTTCAGCTGGCCGGAATCGGTGAGTTCTTTGGAGAACTCCCAGTTCTCCCAGACGTTGTCCGGGTTCATCTCGTGATAGTGCTCGAGGAACTTTGCGCCCTTGCCGGCGCAGACAACGTCGAAGCCGCTGGTGCGCGCCCAGTCGACCAGTTCCATGATGAGGGCAGGCTGGTCGCCGTAAGCCATCGAGTAAACCACGCCAGCGGCTTCGGCGCGCTTGGCAAGGGCGGGACCGGCCAGTGCGTCTGCCTCTACCGTGACCATGATGATGTGCTTCTTCGTCTCAATGGCACGCAGTGCGTGCTTCACCCCGACGATCGGGTTGCCCGTGGCTTCAACAATGACGTCGATGTCTACATCAAGGAGCTCATCCGCGTTGGCCACGATAGTCGTGGTGCGGTTCCTCAACGCGGTAGCGATGTCCGGCGCGACCTGGTTCTTCGGCCATCCGACCAGGGCGAATGCACCCTCGGCGCGCTTGACGTTGATGTCGGCGATGGCGACCACGTGGATGCCCGGGATGTTGTTTGCCTGGGCGAGGTACATGGTGCCGTAGCGGCCAGCTCCGATGAGTCCGACTCGAACCGGGCGGCCTTCCTGCTCGCGGTCGCTGAGAAGTTTGTGGAGGTTCATGGGGATCTCTCTGATTGACGTTTCTCGTCGAGAAGGACCCTCCGCCTTGCTGGCGGAGCAACTTCGTCGTCGTGAATCTGGAATTTTGGGACCGAAGTGGAACCGGTTCCACTTTTTTACCAGCCGGTGATACGCTGTGTCAACAGTCACACCGGGACGCAAACGAAGGTTTCTCGGGAGCATCCCAGGGCTCACGCTCGGCCCTTGGTGATCGCTTGCCGGGTCAGGACCCTCACCGAGGAGGAAAAGTGAAGAAGGCGCCAACAATCCGCGATGTCGCGTCCGCGGCAGGAGTTTCAGTCTCGGTGGTGTCCCGGGTCCTGAACCCTGACTCAGGCCCGGTCGCGCCGGCCAAGCGCGAAACGGTGCTGCGGATCATTGATGAACTCGGGTACCGGCCCCGCGCCGCCGCCCGTGAACTCAGCGTCGGCCATACTCCAACGATTGGCTTGGTGGTAGCCGACCTGGCCAACCCCTTTTTTGCGCAGCTGGCCGACCGCGTCGTCTGGGAGGCCCGCAGCCACGGCGTGCAGGTGATGGTGATGACAACCCAGGAAGACCCACACCTCGAAGCCGACAGCCTGGACACACTCCTTGACCGCTCAGTCGGAGGAGTCATTGCCACGCCCACCGGAGCAAACATTGAGAAGTGGGCGCGCCTCCAGTCCCTGGGTGTAAACGTCGTCTTCGTCGACCGCGCCATTCCCGAACTCGCAGACGTCGACGTCGTGAGCATCGAAAACGTAGATTCGGCCCGTCGCGCCACGGAACACATGCTCGGCCTCGGACACAGGCGTATTGGCCTCATTACCGGGCCCGTCAGCACCTCAACGGGGCGGTCCAGGATAGAGGGCTACCGGAGCGCGCACAACAACTTCTCTGTCAGCGTGGACCCCCAGCTCATTCGGGATGTAGCGTTTCGGGGAGACGGCGGGGGTGACGCAGTGGGATCTCTTCTCGCTCTGCCGGACCGCCCCACCGCGCTCATTGTGGCCAACACCGCCCAGGTTCAGAGCTCCGTTCGACGCCTTGTCCAGATCGGCGTGCGGATCCCTGACGACCTGTCGGTCATTGTCTTTGACGACAACCCTTGGACGGAACTGACCAGCCCGCCGTTGAGCGTGATCCGCCAGCCGATCGACATGCTCGCGGTGCACTCCCTGGAGCTGGTCCTGGGAAGGATGCAGGGCCGGCTCCCTCCAGCCCCCCGCACGATTGAAGTAAAGGCCGACTTCGTCCCACGCAGCAGCTGCTCATCCCTCACGCTCTCCCCCACCAGATAAGGAAATCCCATGACCGTCATTGTCACTGCCGTATTCACACCCCAAGAAGGGGCATTCAGCCAGGTAGCTGCGGCCCTCTCCCCCGCCATCGCTGAAGTGCATGAGGAGCCCGGATGTCTGCTGTACGCCATCCACGAAGCGCCTAACGGCCAGATCGTCATGATTGAAAAGTGGGAAACGGCTGAAATGCTCGACGCCCATGGTGCGGGGCCGGCCGTTAAACGCCTTAATGCTTCGCTCAACGGCCTCCTTCAGGTACCTGTCGAAGTTACGCGCCTCTCACCGATTCCCGCAGGGACCGAGCACCAAGGGACGCTGTAATAGAACCCGCCCTACTCGTGATGGGACTGTCGGGAGCCGGAAGTCCACTGTTGGGGAAACGATGGCCGAACGCACGGGCCAACGTACCGCATCACGGACTTAAGTGGCTCCGGCCAACTACGGACCCTTTAGCAGGACCCCGCAGGAAGAACGCTTACCCCTCCGCCGTGAGAATAGTCGCCGATATAAGCGGTGCCGTCGGCGTCGATGACGACGCTGAGAGGGGTTCCCCCAACATCAATCTGATCCCCGGATGCCATTGAGGGGCCAGCACCAACCAACAAGATGCTTCCAGCGACAGCCACGTACGCGGTGAACCGCATACCCCACCCCCAAACCGATGAAATAGAAGAATGCCTCCGATGAGCATACTGCCGGAGAATTACGACGGCGGCGCGTCCGAGCGCGGGACCGGGTGCCTAAAAAGTGAAGCCCGGCGGGAGTCTTGATGTTGCGCCCGATGGATCAGAAGAGAGACACCACTCCTACCGGCGGTTGCCGACTTCTTTGTGCCAGTACCTGGCGTTCTCGCTCCCGGTACGGAGTATTGCATCGGGCTTCCATTGGGCAGGCCAAAGTTGAAGGAGGTACTCATCGACGGCGCCCTCTGCGAATTCCCCGGAGTGCCCTTCATCCCGCCCCTTCGCACTGACACGCAGCCGGTAGGAACCGGGCGGAATACCTATTGGTCCAGTGTTCTCGCCCGCCCAGGTACTCCAGACCATGTCGCGCCCTTCCGGAAGCGTGATGGTTACCTCGACGTTGTCTCCCCATTGCCCGTCGGCCGCGTCCGGTGGCCCGTCCCGCAGGAAAAGGGGGTTGATACTGGTGAGGCCAACCCCACCCCGGTTGGGAATCGAGGACTACAGTAGTTGCATGGCAGCCAGCCGCAATCCGCTCGACGACCTGCGCGAAACCATCGGCCGCCTTGCCGATCAGCTCAAGCTGCCCGGTTCGGAGCGCGTCGACGACCTGGTCGGCGATCTCGTGGGTCCGCGGCCCGGGCCGGCCCGGCCGCTTTCCGAGGTGCAGGCCGAGCTCGACGCGCTGGTTGGCCTGGAGACCGTGAAGGAACAGGTGAGGGCGCTCGTCGCACTGCTCCAGGTCCAGGCCCGCCGTAAGGCGCACGGGCTGCCGGAGGTGGCCACATCGCAGCATCTGGTGTTCCTCGGAAACCCGGGCACGGGCAAGACCACCGTGGCTCGGCTCCTGGCCGAGATGTACCGCGCGGTCGGTCTGCTGCAGAAAGGCCACCTGGTCGAGGTCGACCGCTCGGGCCTGGTGGGGCAGTACGTCGGCACAACCGCCATCAAGACGGACCGGGTGATACGACGTGCGCTGGATGGCGTCCTGTTCATCGACGAGGCCTACGCGCTGGCCCCCGAGGACGGCCGGATGGACTTCGGCCCAGAGGCGATCGAGGTCCTGCTCAAGCGGATGGAGGACCACCGCCACCGCCTGGTCGTGATCGTAGCCGGGTACCCGCGGCTGATGGAGTCCTTTCTGCTCTCAAACCCCGGACTGCGCTCCCGGTTCGCCCGCGAGATCACGTTCCCCGACTACTCCGTCGACGCACTACAGACCATCTTCCACCGAATGCTGGCCCAGCACGAGTACAGGCTGGAGCCGGGTGCGGACGAGATGCTGCGCCGTATCTTCACCGGGCTCCACGCGGGTGAGGACTCCGGCAACGCAAGGTTCGCCCGCACGCTGTTCGAGCAGGCGCTCAACCGTCAGGCCCTGCGGCTGTCGCTCGACGAGGAACAAAGCCTCGACGCGCTCGATCGTGAGGCCGTCATGACGCTCACCGCGGACGACATCGTCGAGGCCGCGCTGGCCTTGGGCGAGGAGCCGGAACCGGACCCGACGCCCGAACCGGAGCGGTCACGCTGGTGGCGCTGGCTCGTCTGACCGGACCCCCGGCGGCTGTCAGGCGAAGGCCCGTCCCGCCCCAGAGCGGGAATCGGCACAACTATTCCGCTGTGGTGCAAGCGGAGGACGTCTTTCCTCCCGACCCCAAGCTTGCTCGCTAGGGCCCTGGATGCTCAATCGACACTTTGGGCGGACCTGCTGCCGCCGCCTGCGAAGAGGCCGACATTCCGCCTCATTCAACAGAGGATGGGCTCTCCGACGGAACTTACGGCAGTGCACCTGTCCCTCAAAATTGAATGCACTTCCCCTGGCACCTGTGCCTGGCGCGTGACTGGCGATTTCCTTGTGCCCGGACAGCGAAAGGGGCACCCGGACAAGGCATCTCCCAACCTCACACGAGTTAGGTATGCTAAGCCGAAAGGCAGGGGATGGATCGGTATGGCCAAACGTAAAGCAACGGCACTGGATGTGGCACAACGGGCAGGGGTGTCGCGCAGTGCAGTGTCACTGGTACTAAACGGCAGGGCAGACGGCAACGTCACCGCCGAACGCCAGGAGAGGGTGCTCCGCGCCGCGGCGGAGCTAAATTACACGCCCAACTCCGTTGCCCTCAGCCTGCGCAACCAGCAGACATCGACGATCGGCATCATCACCGATGACATCGTCACCAGCCCTTTCGCCGGTCGTTTAATCAGCGGCGCCTCACGCACGGCGCTGGCACGCGGGTACATGGTCCTGGTGGTCGACACAGAACATGACACGGCCCGCGATAGCGCTGCGGCGCAGCAACTCGTGCACCGGCAGGTCGACGGAATCATGTACGCCACCGGCAGCCTGCGTGAGATTACCGCCCCGCCGGCGATGCTCACCCTCCCCGCCATTCTGGCGAATTGCACCGACGCCGGCTCGCAGCTCCAGTCGGTCATACCGGCAGAGGTCGACGGCGGGCGCGCCGCGGCACAGCTGCTGATTGACCTGGGCCACCGCCGCATCACCCTGTTGACCGGTACTCTCAGCTCCCCCGCCGCAGCGCAGCGCGAGCAGGGTTACCGTGAGGCCATGAAGGAGGCCGGACTAGGCCTTGAACAACAGCATGTCCACACGACCGGATGGGACATCGACGAGGGCTACCGCGCCGCTGCCTCTATCCTGGGCGGCAGAGACCGGCCGACGGCGATCATTTGCTCCAACGACAGGGTCGCCACCGGCGTTTTGCTTTACGCGGCCGCCGAAGGACTGTGCGTACCGCAGGATCTGTCCGTGGTTGGCTACGACGACCAGCAGAACCTCGCTGCCAACCTTGTTCCCGCCCTCACCACGGTGGCACTTCCGCACGCTGAAATCGGAGCATCGGCCATGTCCCTGCTATTGGACGCGGTCGAAGGAAAATCCCTGGCAGCTGAGCAATCGGAAGCAGGAATTCTCTACATGCCCTGCCGGATCATCCCGCGGGCATCCACTGCAGCGGTCACGCCCGGCTAACGTGGCGGACCGTTTCCACAGCGCCTGGCTGCTGAAACACTATGGCTGGGATGACCTGTCCCAGCCTCCGGCGGGAGCCAGCTGTCCGCGCGCGGCCCGGCAGGTCCCGCTCGCAATTCGAATTCCTTCAACCACCGGAAAAGTCTTACTTGACACGTGTTAGGTCAGCTACCTACCCTACTTAACACGTGTTAGGAGGAGCCGACAATGACGTCTGAGAAGACACCGGGGAAAACAACCCCCTCGTATGCGCCGCGGTCCGGCAGCGGACTTTCACAACTCACTCGGCGTTCCATGCTGGGCCTTACCGGCCTCGCTCTTGCGGGAGCCACGGTGGGCGCCTGGCCCCGACTGACCGGAGCTGACATTCCGCGCCGCGGGAGCAAGGCCCTGAACATCGCCATCCTTGGAACGGCAGCAGACGCCGCGGCCCGCCAGGGCCTGATTAACGCCTTTACCGCCGCCCACCCTGATATTCCGGTCCGCTTGCAGGCGATCCAGGGCGCGGACTGGAAGGACTTCTTTTCCAAGATCCTCACCATGGCCGCCGCCGGAACACCGCCAGACGTCGTCTACGTCGCCACCGAGGGCGCCCAGCTGTTTGCCGACAAGCTCGCCGAGCCGCTGGATGACTATGTCCGCCGGGACGCCGCGGACATGAGGGACTACTTCGACGACGTTCATCCGAGCCTGCTGGAAGCCTTCATGTACCAAGGCAACCTCTACCAGCTTCCGCTGGACTGGAACGCGGCGAACATGTATTTGAATACCACCACATTCGCCCAGGCCGGGCTCGACCGGCCCAGGGACGACTGGACGCAGGACGACTTCAGCGCCACCCTCCGTGCCCTGCGGAAAGCACGCCCGGCCGACTTCACCCCGTACTACTGGACCAACCGGCTCTTCGGTGGAGTAGTGCCGTGGCTGTACGCCAATGAAACCAGCTTCCTGACCGAAACCAAGGCTTCCGGCGGGGACTGGCTCTGGGACCGTTTCTACCCGAACGACCCAGCCCGGGCCACCCGCGGCGGCGGCTACCAATGGCTGGCTCCGAACGCCGAAGACGGGCGGGTTATCGAGACCTTCGACTACCTGCGCGAACTGGTCGCCGAAGGACTGGGCGTCCGTCCCGAATCCGGGGGCGGCAACGCCCTGGTTGGCTTGTTCGGCAACAACCGCATCGGCACGACTCCGGCAGGCGGCTACTGGGCACAGGGCCTGCACGACGCCGGAATGACGGCCGATCAGTTTGACGTCCAGTTCTTTCCCCGCTGGCGGACGCAGCGGCACCAGTTCGGCGCTGCCGGCTACGCGATCATGCGCACGGCGAAGGACAAGGACGCCGCCTGGGAATGGGTGAAGTTCTGCTCCAGCCGCGAAGCGATGCAGTTGGCCATTCCCAAGCCGAACACCACCCCCACCCGCCGTTCGATGGTTAATGAGTCCTTTTACGCGGCCACCGGACCCAGGCACTGGAAAGTCTTCTACGACACCCTCGACAGGTTCCCCACCTCCGGCCCCATCCCCGCTCCGCCCCAGCAGGCCGCCGTCGAAACCGCCCTGATGAAGAACGTTTCCACCGCTGTCAGCGGCAGCCCCGCTGATCTGCGGGCCGCGATGGGCACCCTGCAGCGCGATCTCGAACTGGCCCTCAGGAGGAACTCATGACCACCACGTCCACCGCCCCGCGCCGAACGGCGAAACCAGCGGCCGCGCGCCGCCCGTTTATCGAGCGGTGGCTGGCCATGATCTTCCTTGCTCCCACGGTTCTCGGGATGGCCCTGTTCACCTTCCTGCCGATCATCGGCTCGCTGGTCCTGGCCTTCTTCCGCTGGGACATCATTTCGGCACCCCAGTTCGTCGGTTTCGCCAACTTCGCCTCCCTGGCACAGGACCCCACCGTCCGCGTGTCGTTCCTTAACACCATCGTGTTCGTCGTCGTCGCAGTCATCCTTCAACTGGGCATCGCCCTTGGCCTGGCGTCCATGCTGCAGGCCAGAATGCCCTCCTGGCTCAGGGTCTTCCTCCGGTCCACCTTCTTCTTCCCCCTGGTCCTGTCCGCCGCGTCGGTGTCCATCTTCATGCGGTACATGTTCAACGAACAGTTCGGGGTCGTGAACTGGCTCCTGTCCCTGATTGGCATTCCCGCAGTGCCCTGGCTGACCAGTCCCGCGGCATCCGCAGCCGTGGTGGTCCTGGTCTACGTGTGGCAGAACTTCGGGTTCTCCTTCCTCCTCTTCCTCGGTGCCCTGACCAACATTCCCAAGGAACTGCACGAGGCCGCCAACCTGGACGGCGCCACAGGCTGGAAGCAGTTCAGCAACGTCACCCTTCCGCTGATCAGCCCCACGGTGCTCGTCGCCTCCGTAATGGCAATCATCAGTGCCCTGCAGGTCTTCGACCAGCCCTACGTCCTGACCAACGGCGGTCCCGGCGATTCCACCCGCACCGCCGTCATGGTGATCTTTGAATCCGCCTTCCAGCAACTGGAGTTTGGCGAGGCCTCGGCCATAGGCCTGGTACTCACCGTTCTTATCCTTGCCGTCACCGCCCTGCAATTCCGCCTCAGCCGCCGCTTCGTCTTCTACCAGTGAGGTCCCTCATGTCCAGCCAGACCCTGCACACCGGGACCGACACGCCTTCCGGTTCCACCACCGGCAAACCGACCACGCCCAAGCGCTACCGCAACCGCCGCCTGCCGACTGCCGGAACCGTCGGCAGGTACACCGCACTGGCCGTGGCGGCCGCCCTGACCCTCGGGCCTGTCCTGTGGACCCTGTCCACCTCGCTGCGGACGCCGTCGGAATCCTTCAACCTGCCACCGTCCTTCCTGCCCATCAATCCTGACTTCACCGCTTACCAAGAGGTGTTCAAGCAGATCAACGTTGGCCTCCTGGTCCTGAACAGCGCCTTGGTGACCGGGCTGATCGCACTGGGCCAGATGGCTTCCGCTACTCTGGCCGGCTATGCCTTCGCCCGAATGGACTTCCGCGGCAAGAACGCCATCTTCTCGCTGGTGCTGGCCACCATGATGGTCCCGGTGCAGGTCACGATCGTCCCCGTGTTTATGCTCATTCGAGGAATGGGTCTGTCCGATACGCTGCTCGCCCTGATCCTGCCGGCCATTCCCACCGCCTTCGGCACCTTCCTGATGCGCCAATATTTCCTGGGCCTGCCAAACGACTTCGCGGAAGCGGCCGCCCTGGACGGCGCCGGACCGTGGCGGATCTTCCGTTCTGTCTACGTCCCGCTGGCGGTCCCCGGCATGGCCATCGTCGGGATCCTGGCGTTCAATTTCCACTGGAACGAGTTCTTCCGGCCACTGATCCTCACCATCAGCGAACAGAACTTCACCCTCCCCCTCGGCCTGGTCACGCTCCAGGGCAACCTCGGCACGGGGAGCATATCGGTGGTCCTCGCCGGCGTCATCCTGTCCATGCTGCCCGCACTGGTGGTCTTCATCTTCGGCCAGCGCACCCTGCGGGAAGGCCTCACGGCCGGCGCGAGCAAATAACACAAAATCATAAAAGGAACCTCGTGGACACACTTACCTCGACCCACACGGCGGCGACAGCAGACAGCTACCGCCCTGCCCTGCATTACACCGCAACAGACACCTGGCTCAATGACCCCAATGGCCTGATTTTTCATGAAGGCGTCTACCACCTTTACTACCAGAACAACCCGATGGGAAACGTCTGGGGAAACATGTCATGGGGTCACGCCACCTCTACCGACCTGCAGACCTGGACCGAACACCCCGTCGCCATCGCCTGTGACGAGAACGAAGACATCTTTTCCGGCAGCATCGTCTATGACCGTCACAACACGAGCGGATTCGGCAGCGGTTCCGTCGCCCCGCTTGTGGCGATCTACACCAGTGCCTTCAAACCGGGCTCAATGCATGAGGGCGTCCAGGCCCAATCCCTGGCCTACAGTCTGGACGGGGGCTACACCTGGACAAAACACGCAGGCAACCCCGTACTTAGCCGCGGATCCGCCGAGTTCCGCGACCCCAAAGTCTTTAGGTACGACGGCGGCGCGCGCAGCTACTGGGTCATGGTCGCCGTCGAAGCCAAAGACTTCCAGGTGGTCTTCTACAAATCCGACGACCTGAAGAACTGGGAACTGCTGAGCACCTTCGGCCCCGCAAACGCCACCGGCGGTGTCTGGGAATGCCCCGACCTGTTCCCCCTGCCCGTGGACGGCGACCCGGATGACCTCAAGTGGGTACTCACCGTCAACCTCAACCCCGGCGGCCCCAACAAAGGCTCAGCCGGCCAATACTTCATCGGCGACTTCGACGGAACCACTTTCACCTCCGCCAGCACCGTAACCGAAGGCCTCCAGGACCCTGACCGGCTGGGAGAATACGGTTGGCTGGACTGGGGCCGGGACTATTACGCCGCCGTCTCCTTCAGCGATGCCCCGGACAACCGACGCCTCATGGTCGGCTGGATGAACAACTGGGAATACGCCAACGACATCCCGACAGCACCATGGCGCAGCCCCATGAGCCTTGTCCGCGAAATTTCACTTCAGACCCGCAACGGGGACTTGTGCCTGGTCCAGCAGCCCGCGAATGAGACGACTACCTTGGCGGGCTCGGACTCGTTCCGCCTTTCTGAAGCCACCATCGACGACGCCGTACAGGTTCTGGCCGGCGCGGCCGGAACGGTCCAGCGCATCGACGCCACCTTCACGCCCGGGAGCGCAGAGGAATTCGGCCTCATCCTGCGTGGAGACGGAGTCAAAGGAACCCGTATCGGCGTCCGCCCCGACGAAGGCAAACTGTGCGTGGACCGGCGGGAATCGGGGCAGACAGACTTCCACGAATCCTTCCCCTCCATGGACACCGCCCCGCTCCGGACAACGGCGGGCTCCTACCACCTCAGCATCTTCGTGGACCGCTGCTCCGTGGAAATCTTCGCCCAAGAGGGCCAGGTCACCATGACCGAACTGATCTTCCCGGCCGAGTCCAGCACCGACCTTTCCGTCTACGCCATCGGCGGCACAGCAACCATCAACAGCCTCCAGGTCACGCAGCTCGCGTAGGGCAGCACCCAAGCCAGAAAAGACAAACATGCAAAACAACGGCAAGCCGAAACCTCCGCGGCAGGTGCTCGACGTCGTCGTGATCGGCGAAACCCTTACCGACGTCGTCACAACCCCGGGGGGCACCACCGAACACCCCGGCGGGTCACCAGCCAATGTCTCATACGGCCTGGCCCGGCTGGGAGTCAGCACCGGGCTGATCACTTCCATCGGCCCTGACCGCCGCGGCGAGGTGCTCGCGGAGCACCTCACCGGCGCCGGGGTGATGCTCCTGTCCGGCTCCCGCGCACTGGAGAGAACGTCGACGGCGACCGCCACCATCGCCCGCGATGGTTCGGCGAGCTACGCCTTCGACATCACCTGGGATGTCGAACCGCCCGACCTTGCACCCACCCCGCCCAAGATCCTTCACACCGGTTCGATCGCAAGTTTCCTTTCACCGGGCGCCGGCGAAGTCAAAGCAATCCTCCAGCAACTCCATAATGCGTGCACCGTCACCTACGACCCCAACATCCGGCCAGCGCTGCTCGGAACCCACGCGGAAGCCCGGCGTACTTTCGAGGAACTGGTACACCTCACCGATGTCGTCAAACTCAGCGACGAGGACGCCGAATGGCTCTATCCCGAAAAGACCACGGAGGAAACAGCAACCCACATCCTGGGCCTGGGAGCGGATCTGGCTGTCGTCACCAAGGGCTCATCAGGCTCGCTGCTCGCGACATCCTCCGCCTCCCTCAGCATCCCCGCGGTTAAGTCCACAGTCGCTGACACCATCGGTGCCGGCGACTCCTACATGTCCGCCCTGATCCTGGGACTCCTCACCCGCGGAACCGACGGCTATGCGCCTTCCGTCCTCGAACAGCTCGGACGCACAGCCGCTGCTGCGGCCTCGATCACCGTCTCCCGGTCCGGCGCCATGCCCCCCACCGGAGATGAACTCCGCGGAAAGCTGCAGCATGAGCCCCAGCTGCATTCGCTCTCGTAGCTGCCGGCCGGTCACCGAGGCCTCAATTTCTACGGACTTTTCGGTCGCGGCCTAAACCCGCTCCGGGAATGACTCAACCTTCGCAGGGTCGCGCTCCACAACCTCGCCCAGCGTATCGTCGATCAGTTCAAGCGTTTCGCGCCCCAGAACCAGCCCGGCAGCTTTAACTGTGTCATCGAGCTGTTCGGGGCGGCTGGCGCCGACAATCGCTGCGGAAACGTTCGGGTTGGCCAACACCCAGGCGACGGCCAGGGTGGCTAACGGCACGCCTAAATCTTGGGCTATCGGCTTAAGCTTCTCCACTCGTTCCAGCACTTCCGGCTGCATAAACCTGTGCTCCGTCTTCAGTCCGCCGTCATCGGCGCTGAACCGGCTGCCGGAAGGTGGCGTGGAACCACCGTATTTGCCGCTCAACACGCCTTGGGCCAGCGGTGACCAGCACACCTGGGTGATTCCAAGCTCTTCGCAGGCCGGCACTACCTCGGGCTCGATCACGCGCCACAGCATGTTGTACTGCGGTTGGCTGGACACGAACCGGATGCCCAGTTCGGCCGCCAGCGCTGCGCCGGCCCGGATCTCTTCCACGGTCCATTCGGACACGCCGATGTAGTGGGCTTTACCGGCATGGACGATGTCCGCGAAGGCCCCCATGGTTTCCTCCAGCGGGGTTTCGTAGTCGTAGCGATGAGCTTGGTAAACGTCCACGTAGTCCGTCTGCAGACGCCTCAGCGAACCGTTGATGGATTCCATGACGTGCTTGCGGGACAGGCCGCGGTCATTCTTGCCCGGTCCCGTGGGGAAGAACGCCTTGGTCATGATTTCCACACCTTCGCGGCGGACTCCCTTCAGGGCCTCGCCGAGCATGGATTCGGCCTTGGTGCCAGCATAGGCATCCGCGGTGTCGAAAGTGGTGATGCCCAGATCCAGCGCCTTGCGGACGCATTCCGTGGCGAGGTCCTGGTCCACGGTTTCGCCATGCGTAGCCCAGTTGCCCAGTGCTATGACGCTAACGTACATGCCGCTGGTGCCGAGTTTGCGGTATTGCATGAAGTTTCCTTTCAAGGGGTGCCGGAATGTCCGGCGGAATGAGGAGAGTCCGGGGTGCTGGTAGTTGAGCGCAGCGCACGGGGAGGTGCGGTGGTCTCCCGCACAACCAGGCGCGCCGGACGCACGAGGGCGGCAGGGGGCCGCCCATTGATGATGGCCAGGAGGATCCGGGCGGCGTTCTGTCCTTGTTCTGCTACTTCGTGGTCCATGGTTGTCAGGTCCACGACGTCACAGAGCTCGTGATTGTCGAACCCCAGCACGGAGAAATCCCGTGGAACGTCCAAGCCTGCGTGGCGGAGGACTTTGAGAACCCCGAACGCCATCTCATCGGAGGCGACAAAAGCCGCTGTGGGGACCTGTTCAGCGATCAGCAGCCGCGACATGGCAAGGGCACCCCCGGCGACACTGTTCTCATCAAACTGTTCAAGCTTGCTGTCCTGGGGCAGTCCGGCTTTGGAGAGCGCCTCACGGTAGCCCATGAGCCGTTGCAAGGGAGGTACACCGCCGAGGTTGCTGCCCTCGCTGTCACGGATGCCGATGAACGCGATCCGTTCGTGGCCGAGATTCACCAAGTGCCTCACGGCAGCCCGCCCGGCGCCGACGTTGTCCACTGATACTGATCCGATGCCATCCGCTTCCGCACCAAGCAACGCCACTGCCTGGCCTTGGGAAGCGAGCGATTCCAACTCGTCCTTGGTGGGCTGCAGCGCCATGATGATGACCCCGTCAGTCCGGCCATGCAGATGCACACCACCGAAGAAACGCTCCCGCTGCGCAGGGGTGGCCAGCTCAAAAAGGAGCACGTCAAACCCGGCTTCCCGGAGGGTCCGCGCTGCTTCACCGACGACCTTTCCGAAGAACCACTTCGCCAAGACCGGCACCACAATTCCCACAGCGTACGTCCGGCCCGTCGCAAGCCGCGAAGCAGCGGGAGACGCCGAATAACCCAGTTCCCGGGCGGCGGCCTGCACGCGCTTGCGAGTCACAACTGATACGCCAGGAACGTCACGGAGGGCACGTGAGACTGTGGATACAGAGACGCCGGCCATCTTGGCGACGGTTTCCACGCTAGCTGCCATGTGCTCATGCTAGGTCGATGACGACGATTAACGCAAGCGCTTGCAATGAAGCTGACCATCGAGTCCTGCTTGCCGGAAGTTCACAAAGAATCCCCCTTGACAGCAGTCCAGTAACGCGCGTAATCTCTATCACACCGCACTAGTAACGCGCGTTACCTACCTGGCAGCATTACCGATCACCCACGGAGCATTCAATGGCGAAGACCACTACCTCGAACCCTGCCGCTGCTGGGCGGCAGCGGGGTGTCACCATGAATGATGTCGCCAAGCACGCCGGCGTTTCCCGGACCGCGGTCTCGTTCGTCCTGAGTAACCGCGCAAATGCCAGCATCTCCGAGGAGACCCGCGCCCGGATCAACGAAGCTGTTCAGGCCTTGGGCTACCGCCCGAATGCCGGAGCACGTGCACTGGCCTCCCAGCGCAGTGACTGGTACGGGATTGTCACCGAGATCGTAACGGCACCGTTCGCCGTCGACATCATCAAGGGCGCACAAGACCAAGCATGGCTCGACCGCAAGTTCCTGCTCATCGCGCCGTCCGACCAGGCCGATGCCGTAGGGCCCAACCAGGGCCTGGAAGACGCCGCAACCGAAAAGCTGCTGGAGCAGCGAGTGGAAGGACTTCTCTACGCAGCCACGTACCACCGCGGCGTGCACGTGCCGGAAAGCGCCAAGGAAGTACCCACCGTACTGATCAACTGCTTTGACGCTGACGGGAAGCTGCCCTCGATTGTCCCGGACGAACGTGCCGGGGGCCGCGTCGCCGTGGAACGTTTGCTCCAGGCTGGCCACCGCAGGATCGGAGTCATCAACCTGGACCCGGATATTCCGGCAGCAGTCGGACGTTTGGCAGGTGCCCGCGAAGCACTTGCCGACGCCGGGCTTGAGCTGGACCCGGAGCTCGTGGTGCCCGGACATGCGACGGCGGACGGCGGGTATGAGGCCGCGTGCCAAATCCTGGACCGATACACGGAAAAGGACAGGCCAACCGCGCTGTTCTGCCTCAACGACCGCATGGCGATGGGCGCTTACGACGCCATCAAGGAACGGGGCCTGACCATCCCCGGAGACATCGCCGTGATTGGCTTCGACAACCAGGAACTGATTGCGGCCTACCTTAGGCCCAAGCTGACCACGGTTGCGTTGCCGTTCGAAAAAATGGGCGCCCTGGGAGTCCGGACGCTCGCAGCGCTGACAGCAGGACAGCCGATAATTGCCGACCAGCAATTAGTCGACTGTCCGCTGCTAGAACGCTCTTCGGTCTGACCGCGAAATCAATAGCGAAGAGCAACCCCTCCCCCACCCCTTCACCTTGCTGATGAAGATAGGAAAGAGATAACCATCATGACACAACCCAGATTCCTGAGGTCTGCCCGCATCACCGCGGCCGGGCTGGCGGTAGGCGCACTGCTGCTGACCGGCTGTGCAGCCACCGTCAACAAGTCAGGCACAAGCTCCTCGACTTCGGACAACACGAACGCCATGCTCACCATCCCACGGGAAGACATGAGCACCTTCGACCGCAACTTCAATCCCTTTGCGCCCGCGGTGAATCCCATGGTCAACCAAGCGATCTACGAACCCCTGTTGGTCTTCAACCCGGCCAAGGGAGACACGACGCCGTGGCTCGCTACCGAATGGAAGAGTGCTGCTGACGGCAAATCCATCACCTTCACTCTGCGCGACGGTGTGAAGTGGTCCGATGGCAAGCCACTCGTGGCCGACGACGTCGCCTACACGTTCGAGCTGCAGAAGAAGCTCAAGGGCGGCTATGAGTACCTGGACGGCGTGACCGCAGAGGGAACCAACAAGGTGACCTTCACCTTCAACAAGCCTTGGTCTCCGGCGCTCTACGAAGTGGGCCAGCTACCCATTCTGCCCAAGCACATCTGGTCTGCGATCGCCGACCCGGCGAAGGACGCCAACGCCACGCCCGTGGGAACAGGACCTTACACGGAGGTCGATTCCTTCCAGGCTCAGTCCTACGCACTCAAGAAAAACCCCAACTACTGGCAGCCGGAAAAACAGAAGATTGCTGGCATCAAGATGCTTGCTATGTCCGGCAACGACGCAGCCAACCTGGCCAGCGTCAACGGGGATGTCGACTGGTCCACCCAGTTCATCCCCAACATCGAGAAGACCTTCATCTCCAAAGATAAGGAGCACCGCCACTACTGGTTCCCGCCCACGGGTGCCATGATCAATTGGCAGCTCAACACCACCAAGGCTCCGTTTAACGACCCAAAGGTGCGCAAGGCGCTCAGTATGGCCGTGGACCGCGACCAAGTGACCAAGATCGGGATGAGCGGCTACGCCCAGCCCGCCGACTGCACCGGCCTTTCCGGCAACTACGAGAAGTGGAAGAACCCGGCCGTCAAGGACAACTGCAGCTGGACCAAGCTCAACGTGGACGAAGCCAACAAAGTCTTGGACGAAGCCGGCTACCCCAAGGGGGCCGACGGCAAGCGCACCTTGAAGGATGGAACGCCTTTCGAGTTCAAGATCTCCGTGGGCGCCAGCTCCTCCGACTGGCTGTCCGTAGCCAACGTGATCTCACAGAACCTCCAAGCAGTGGGAGTCACGGCCAAGGTGGACTCTCCCGACTGGGCCTCCGTGGTGGCCGGATACGAACAGGGCACGTTTGACTCCGGCATTGTCTGGAGCGCCAACGATCCCAGCCCGTTCAAGTACTTCAACAATGCCATGGGCAGCGCCGCAGTGAAGCCGGTCGGCACCAAGACATTCGACAACTACCACCGGTTTGGTGACCCCAAAGCCGATGCGCTCCTGCAGGACTTCGTTGCCGCCGGCGATGAAGCCAAGCAGAAGGACGTCGCGTACAAGCTCCAGGAAGAATACAACGACGCCGCCCCGCTGGTGCCGCTGTTCTCAGGACCTGAATGGGGCGACTACACGGACGTCCACTTCACGGGATGGCCGTCGCAGGACAACCCTTATGCCACACTTTCCGATCGTTCTCCTACCACGGTGCTGATTCTCACCACTTTGGAACCGCGCAAGTAACAGCTGGGCCTGCAGGGCCCAGCAGCCCGGCATGCCCGGCGTCGGATCACCGCGCCGGGCATGCCCTCCCTCCCCATTGCCGCAATACCTGAATGGAGGAAACCGTGCGCTTTATTCTGCGCCGTCTGGGTTTCTACCTGATCGCCTTCTGGGCGTCCATCACCTTGAACTTCCTGCTCCCGCGCTTCATGCCCGGTGACCCCGTCTCGCGCATGTTTGCCCGTACCCAGGGCAAGATGCAGCCTGAACAGATCGACGCACTGCGTAAGCTGCTCGGTGTGGACGACCGTCCCATCTGGGAGCAGTACATCGACTATCTGCACAACATTGTCACGGGCAACATGGGCATTTCGATTTCCCGCTTCCCCGCCCCGGTCACCGAGGTCATCGCCGCCCAGATCGGCTGGACCCTCCTGCTCGGCGGCACCGCACTGGTGATTGCCGCCGTCATAGGTAACTTACTCGGCATCCTGGCCGCCTGGCGGCGAGGCGGCGCGATCGACTCCGCACTGCCGCCAGTGTTGATCTTCATCGGCTCCTTCCCATACTTCTGGCTAGCTATGGGCGCGCTGTACCTGTTCGGAGTGATCCTAGGCTGGTCGCCGCTGCGCCACGCGTTCAGTGACGGTGTGGAACCCGGCTTCACCTGGGAGTTCCTTTCCGACGTCGGCGCCCACCTGGTGCTTCCGGCGCTGACCATCGTGCTGGTGTCGATCGGCGGGTGGATGCTTGGCATGCGCAACACGATGATCGCAACCAACTCGGAGGATTACATCACCATGGCCGAGGCCAAGGGACTACGTCCGGGACGCATCATGTTCCGCTACGCCGCACGCAACGCCATGCTCCCCTCCGTGACCAGTTTCGGCATGAGCCTGGGCTTTGTGGTGGGCGGTGCCATGCTCACCGAGGTGGTGTTCGCGTACCCCGGTGTTGGCTACCAGCTCCTCAACGCCGTCCAGGGCCTTGACTACCCGCTGATGCAAGGCCTGTTCCTGACCATCACCGCCGCCGTGCTGCTGGCGAACTTCCTGGTGGACATCCTCTACGTCCGCCTCGACCCGCGCGTGCGCAGCAACTGAGGGATCTATCATGACAACCGCAATTCTGAAGCAGCCCACTGAGCCCACAGCTGCCCGCAAGCCCAACCGCAGTTTCGTCCACGGCCTCCGGACCAACAAGAAAGCCATGACGGGGACGGCCGTGATGCTCGTCTTCATTGCACTGGCCCTGCTCGCACCGGTGCTCTTCCCGGGTGACCCGTCGCGGATTACCGACATGGCCTCGCTGGAACCCTCTCCCGAGCACTGGCTGGGAACGACAGCCAAAGGCCAGGACGTGCTCGCGCTGACTGTCCACGGCTCCCGCAGTTCCCTGTTCGTCGGGTTGACTGTGGGCCTCGCATCCACCTTCATCGGCATTTTGGTGGGCCTGGCCTCGGCGTACTTTGGCAAGTTCATTGACGAAGCACTGTCCCTGGTGACCAACGTCTTCCTGCTTCTGCCCGGACTTCCGCTCCTGGTCATCCTGGCCGCGTTCCTGCCGCCGGGTTTGGGAACCGTGATTCTGGTCCTCGTGGTCACCGGCTGGGCCGGGTCGGCACGTGTGCTGCGATCACAGGCCTTGTCCATCCGCTCAAAGGACTTTGTGGCCGCGGCCGTGGTGTCCGGGGAACGGGCGGGCCGGATCATGTTCCGCGAGATCCTGCCGAACATGGCCTCGAACGTCATGGGTACCCTGCTGGCCTGCGTGATCTACGGCATCGGCGCCCAGGCAGGCCTGGAGTTCCTTGGCCTGGGTGACGTCAGCACCGTCTCCTGGGGCAACAACCTCTTCTGGGCCGGCAACGAGGGCGCCCTTCTGACCGGCAGCTGGTGGGTCTTTGTTCCCTCGGGTGTCTGCATCGCGCTGGTCGCGTTCGCCCTGGCGCTGATCAACTACGCCGTGGACGAGGTTACCAACCCGCGGCTGCGGAAGATCAAAACCCCAAAAATTACCGAAAGGAGCGCCGCCAAGTGACAGTCTCCCAAGTTTCTTTCGGCTCACACGAGCCCGTCCTGGAGGTCAAGAACCTCACCGTCAAGTACATCGGCGACACCCGCTCCACCACCGCCGTCGACCGCGTTTCCTTCAGCATCGGCACCGGTGAGGTGTTCGGGCTCGCGGGCGAGTCCGGCTGCGGGAAGTCAACCATCGCCAACTCGATCATGCGGCTCCTGAAGGATCCCGCGACGATCGCCGGCGGCAGCATCTCCTTCGGCGGCAAGGACGTCCTGGCCATGAGCCCTGCGGACCTGCGGCGCTTCCGCTGGCAGGACGTGGCCATGGTGTTCCAGTCGGCCATGAACTCGCTCAACCCAGTGCTCACCATCGGCGAGCAGATCGTGGATATTTTCACCACGCATGCCGGCCACTCGCGCAAGGAATCGCTGCGGCGTGCCGGTGAGTTGCTCGAATTGGTGAGGATCGACCCCGCTCGCCTCAAGTCGTACCCGCACCAGCTCTCGGGCGGCATGCGGCAGCGCGCTGTGATAGCGATGGCCGTGGCGCTCAAGCCATCACTGCTGATCCTCGACGAACCCACCACCGCACTGGACGTGGTGGTGCAGCAGGAGATCATGGCGCAGATCAAGGAGCTCCAGCGCGAACTGGGCTTCTCCGTCCTCTTCATCACCCACGACATGTCCCTCATGGTGGAACTCTCGCACCGCATGGCCGTGATGTACGGCGGCCGGATCGTGGAGACCGCGAAGGCCCAGGACGTCTATGCCAACCCCCGCCACCCCTACACCCAGGCGCTGATGGGTGCGTTCCCGCCGCTCACGGGTCCGCGGGTTCCGTTGACGGGACTGCCCGACGGCGTGAAGTTCCGGAACATCCCGGACCTCACCGAGGCAGCACCCGGGCATTTCGTGGCCCCGTTTGGTGCCGACGCTTCAGTGAACGATTCCGCGAACCTGGCAGGAGCCGCACGATGAGCCACTCGTTAACATCCCCGGTGGCTGCGTCCACCACCAGCAGCCCTGCCCTTGAAATCCGTGGGCTCGGCAAGTCATTCCCCATCGGCGGGTTGTTCTCCCGCGGATCGGTCCGCGCCCTGCACGGTGTGGACCTAACTATCGACCGCGGCGAAATCGTTGCCCTCGTGGGAGAGTCCGGGTCGGGCAAAAGCACCCTGGCCCGCTGCGTTGCCCGGCTGGAAAAGCCGAGCTCCGGCGAGATCCTGATCGACGGCGTCGACGTCCTCAAGCGTGACCGGTTCCAGGCATCCCGGGCGTTCCGCTCGCAGCTGCAGATGGTCTTCCAGGACCCCTTCGGTTCCCTGAACCCGGCCCACAGGATCGAGCACTTCCTGCGGCGTTCGCTGGCGATTCACGGCAAGAGTGGCGGTTCCGAGGAAGAGACCCGGCGGCGGCTCGAGGAACTCATGACCACTGTTGGCCTGCAGGGTGACATGTTGGACTCGTATCCGCACGAGCTCTCCGGCGGTCAGCGCCAGCGCGTTGCGATTGCCCGGGCCCTCGCCGTTGAACCCCAAGTCATCCTGGCCGACGAACCCACCTCCATGCTGGATGTTTCCGTCCGGATCGGTGTACTGAACCTGATGCGCAAGCTCCGCGACGAGCAGGGCATCTCCATGCTCTACATCACCCACGACCTCGCGTCCGCCCGTTACCTGGCGGACCGCACGGCCGTCATGTTCGCCGGGGAACTGGTCGAGGAAGGCGAGTCCCTGGACCTGCTGGCCAACCCGGCCCACCCCTACACGCAGCTCCTGGTTTCAGCGGTGCCGGACCCTGCGCGTGCAGGGTCGTACGATCCCGTCCGCCGCGCTGAACTGCGGCAGGCGGTGATGGCTTCGACCACGTGCACCTTCGACGGCGACCCGGCCCAGGCCTGTTCGGCCGAAGAACCCGTGCGCCACCAGGTTGGAGATCCGGCCAACAGGCATTGGGTGCGCTGCCACCTCTACCAGCCGTGGGCAGGTAGCGACGGCCATGCCCTGGCAGGCGAACCGACGCAACCCAACGCCCCGGCGTCGAACGTTCCAGAAAAGGCCTCCGCATGACTGAACTGACCCACCCGCTCGCCACCGTTCCCCGGGACGAGTTGGTTGCCCGCGCCGAGGCCGATCCCCTCCGCCCGCGCTTCCACTTTGTGTCGCCGGCCGGTTGGCTCAATGATCCCAACGGCGTCAGCCAATGGAACGGCACGTACCACCTCTTCTACCAATACAACCCGGAGGGCGCTTTCCACCACCGCATCCAGTGGGGTCATGCCACCAGCACCGATCTCGTCACATGGACGGACCAGCCTGTTGCCTTGGAACCGTCTGCAGGGCCGGACGCCGAGGGCTGCTGGTCGGGGGTATTGGTGAACGACGGCGGCACGCCCACCCTGGTGTATTCGGGGCGGTTCGACGGCAGGGAGCTGCCCTGCGTCGCCGTAGGATCCCCGGATCTTTTGAGCTGGACCAAGGACCCCGGCAACCCCGTGATTGCAGCGCCGCCGGTTGGCGTAGACATCACGGCGTACCGCGATCACTGCGTCTGGCGCGAGGGGGCCATGTGGCGGCAGCTGGTGGGCTCGGGCATCCGGGGCCGCGGCGGTACGGCGTTCCTGTACGAGTCCCCGGATTTGCGGCGATGGGACTACATCGGGCCGTTGTTCATCGGCGATGCGTCACATGGCGATCCTGCTGACAATGACTGGACGGGAACGATGTGGGAATGCGTGGACCTGTTCCGGGCGGGACAGGGATCGCTCGGGTCTGCACCTCCTGACGGCTCGCCTGACGTGCTGGTCTTCTCCGCTTGGGACGACGGCGACACCCACCACCCGCTGTACTGGACCGGCCGGTACGCCGGGGATACCTTCGAGCCCGCGGCGCTGCACCGCCTCGACTACGGAGGTCGTTTCTTCTACGCACCGCAATCCTTCCAGGATGAGTCCGGCCGGCGTGTCATGTTCGGCTGGATGCAGGAAGGCCGAAGTGATGCTGCGATGGTGGAAGCCGGCTGGTCCGGAGTCATGAGCCTGCCCCGAATCGTCACGCCGGCGGACGACGGTTCTCTCCGGTTCGCGCCAGTACCGGAAATCAAGACGCTGCGCCGTGACCACGCCGGTTTGCCCGGGCAGGTGTTGACCGGCGCATCGGGGCCCTTGGAACTTGGCTTGTCCGGCACGCAACTCGACCTCGAACTGGACCTCCACCTGACACCGGGAGCCCGGCTGCGGCTTGGTGTCCTGGGCTCCGCAAACGGGCGCCCCTCCGGCAGCCCCAACGAGGAGACTGTTATCGAGCTATGCAGGGCGGCTGACACCGGCAACGATGGCACGCTCCGCCTGGACCGCACTAGAAGCAGCCTTGATCCAACCGTTGATGTGGAAGACAAGTCAGGACCCGTCCCCATGCCCGAAGGACGGGTGCACCTGCGTGTCATCCTGGACCGGTCCGCCGTCGAAATCTTCGCCAACGGGATAGCGCTCACCGCCCGCGTCTACCCCACACTGGGCGGAGACCACGTCACCCTTGCCGCCGATGGCACTGCCCGGATCGTTGCCCTGGACGCCTGGACTATGGCCGAAATCCATGAGGGTACGCGGCCACTCTTCCCCTGAAGGCGGGAGGCAGCACTTCAACAACCACTCACACAGCAGCATCGAGGCTGCCCAAAAACAAGAAGGAAGTCATGGAAGATTCCCCCACGGTCTCTCGTCGTTCACTCCTTACCGGAAGCAGTGTGGCTGCCCTCAGCGGATCGCTCGCACTTTCAGCAGCGTTCGCCGGACCCGCCGCAGCCGAACCCGCCACGGCACCTGAACCCCGATCAAAAGGCTCCATCTCAAAAGGACCACGCCGGATGCGCCCGACCTATCACTTCAGCGTCCCCGACAACTGGAAAAACGACCCTCAGCGCCCCATCTACATCGACGGGGAATACCACTACTACTACCTGTACAACGCCGACTACCTGCAGGGCGGCGGAGGCACGTCCTGGCGCCGCGCCACGACCACCGACCACGTCGCATTCGCCGACCGCGGCGTCTCGATCCCGAAGTTCAGCGACGGCAACGGCGACTGCTGGTCAGGATCGCTTGTGGTCGACGAGCAGAACACGGCCGGATATGGCAAGGGTGCGGTGATCGCCCTTGTAACTCAGGCGCCGGAAGGTCGCCAGGCTCAGTACCTCTGGTACTCGAACGATCGCGGGCGCTCGTTCCAGGCCGCGGGTTCCGCCCCGGTGCTGCCGAACCCCGGAGTGCCTGACTTCCGGGATCCCAAAGTGATCTGGGACGCTGACCGCGGGCGATGGTTCCTGGTGAACGCCGAGGGGCAAAAGCTTGGCTTCTACTCATCTGGCGATCTGCGGTCCTGGCGGCGCGTCGGCGAGTTCATACGCACCGACCTGGGAGTGCTCGAATGCCCTGATATCTTTCGGATGACCGCTGACGACGGCACCTCCCGCTGGATCCTCGGGACGAGCGCCAACGGCAAAGGCCGCGGCCTGCCCGCGACCTACGCGTACTGGACGGGCGCCTTCGACGGCACATCATTCACGCCTGACCGGTCCGAGGCAGAGTGGCTCGACTACGGCTATGACTTTTATGGAGCAGTCACATATCCCCATCACGACGCGTCGGGTGCGGAGGATGAGACCCTCCGCCGGGCAATCGGGTGGGCGAACTTCTGGGACTACCCCCACAACACACCGACCCTTGAGATGGACGCCTACAACGGCGATGACATGATCGTGCGCGACCTCCGCCTCAAACGGGCGGACGGCGGGTACCACCTCGTCTCCGCCCCCACCTCTGCGCTGCGAAATTATGGGAAGCGCGACCACGTCCTGGGCGACGTAGTCGTCAGCGGCACCCGCGACCTCGACGTCCGCGCAGCCGCTTACGACCTGACCTGCGAGCTCGTATGGGACCCTGCTTCCGCTCCCGCCAACGTGGGTTTCGAGCTATGCCGCGCACCCGGCGGCGGCAGACACGTCGCCGCCGGCGCATTCCTGCGAGGCCCCTTCGCGTATCTCAACAGGCGGCCAACGATCAACCCTAGCGGCGGCGAAACCCAGACCCCTATCGACCCCTCGACAGGACGGCTCACCATCCGCATCCTCGTGGACCGTACGAGCGTGGAAATGTTCGTCGGAGACGGACGCGTGGTGCACTCCCACCGGGTGTTCCCGCTTGAAGGCGACAACGGAATCCGCCTTTACGCCCATGAAGGAGCCGCCACCTTCCGGAACCTGACCATTAGCGAAATCAAGGACATGCATTAGTCCAGGCCCTGATTGTCCGGCAGGACTTTTGCAGACCAAGGTTATGGTCCGCAGAAAGACCTGCCAGGACAGGCCCGACAATGATGGCACACCCATAAAACTCGCCTGCCATTGTCCGCTACGGATGCCCGGGATGGGACTCGAACTGCATTCCAGCCCTTGCTATCACTCGGCTCCCGGAGCTGCATGGGCGGCGGGAATTCCCTGATTCGCTAATCCAGAACCAGGCCCGGGTGTCGTTTTCGGGCGGGACCGTCCGGAGGCGCGGCCGAGGTCAGACGACGGCCTTGTAGGCGCAGAAATCAGCCGCCCGGCTATCCCCGTTCTCAATAGTCGGGGACGAAGAGGACTGGTCGCTGCTGACTGCGGATCAGAGACCCGGAAACCGATCCTTCGAGGAACCTGTCCAACCGAGCCAGGTGAAAGCGCTGTCCGTTGGCCCTCCGGTTCCCCTTCCGTCAGGTAGGAGCTGATGCTCCAGGACATCCACGACTTCCTGCAGCGGTTCAGTTGGAGGAACCGGCACGACCGCCAATGACACCCGCCGGACCCTCAGCGCACCACCTTCCGGTGGCCTGCGTCCAACCGCTGCGTCCACCCCCGCAAATCGAGATGTTCCAGCAGCGGAACCGCGATCCGGCGTGTTGTGCCCAGTGCCTGGCGCGCCTGGCTCGTGGTGAAGGGCTGTTCCAGGCCGGCGAGGGTGCGCATTGCAAGGGCCGGGGCCGTAGGCAGCAGCACCACCCCGTCGCGCAGCCGCAGCAAGCGCCCCGCGCGCTCTGCGGCAGCGAGCTCGCGCGCACCGAGGCCCAGTGCAGCCAGCTCATTGGCTTCGGGGGCATGGAACGCGTCCGCGCTGAGCCTGCCCTCCAACTTGGCTATTGCCGGTTCGATGGGGCCAAGATTGCTCCGGCTGCCGGGCAGCCGGACGTGCCCTGCGTCCTGTTCCAGGGTGGCCCCCCGGATGACATGGGAAAGCAGCCTCTCGTCGGGCAACTTGAGCAAGTCCCGCGCTGCGCCCATGGAAAGGCCCGGCGCCAAGGGATCGCGTTCCTGCAGCGCCTGGACTGCGATGCGAAGCTGGTGCTGCCAGGCCTCAAGGACAGGAGCGTGCACCCACCAGTCATCGATGACCTGTACGCCCGGCGGCGCGTCCGGCTCGTGCCCGGACAGCAGCCCAAGGCGGCGCAGATGCTCCACCTGCACCGCTTTGCGGGCTGCTACCTCCCCCAGCACATCGCCCGCCGGGCCCATGCCTGCAAGCCGCTCGGCCCAGTGGGCGCCATCTCCACGCCGCCGCAAAGCCGGTGGATCGGCGTCGAGGATGCGTGCCCCGCCCAACACCGAGCGGCTCCCGGGGTCGCGCAGCACCAGCCGGTCCCCCAGGACGAGAGGCAGGTGCCTGTCAAGGACGAGCCTGGCGTGGTCGGCGCCGAAAGGACGCAGCCTGACCGGCACGGACGCGGTGCCAACATGGACCATCAGCTGCTCCGGCACCTCCGTATAGGCCACACCAGTCGTCCGTTGGATGCCCACGACGCCGGTGGTGGGCCAGGCATCGGGGGTTAGCAGCGCGTCCCCGCGCCGGATGTCGGTGGCGGAAACGTCACGCAGGTTCAAGGCCACACGGCTGACCGGCGCCACCGAGGTGTACGAGGTGTCCCGGCTTTGCAGGCCACGGACGACGACGGACCGGGAACCAAAGTGTCCAAGCAGGCTCAGCCGGTCCCCCTGGACGATCGTCCCCGCTGCCAATGTTCCGGTCACCACGGTGCCGGAACCGGTGATCGTGAACGAGCGGTCCACCCACAACCTGACCCGCCCGTCGGTGACCGGACGCGGCACGCTGGCCAGGACGCCGTCGAGCGCTGAACGCAGGTCAGCCAGGCCGGTGCCGTCAATGGCGGACACGGCAACTGCCGGGGCGTCCCTCAGACCAGTCCCGGCCAGCTCCACGCGGGTGCGTGCCAGTACGTCCGCCACCCGCTGGCTGGACGCCCGGTCCGCACGGCTGAGGACGACCACGCCGTGTTCGATGCCCAGCGCCGCCACGGCGTCCCGGTGGTCGCTCGACTGCGCCTGCCAGCCTTCGTCGGCGGCGACGACGAAACAGACCACCGGCGCGGGTCCGACTCCGGCAAGCATGTTGCCCAGGAAACGCTCGTGGCCCGGGACGTCAACGAACGCAACGTCCTGTCCGGACGGCAACGTGGTCCATGCGTAACCTAGGTCGATGGTCAGCCCGCGGCGCCGTTCTTCTTCCCAACGGTCCGGCTCCATGCCGGTAAGGGCGCGGACAAGGGTGCTCTTGCCCGAATCGACATGTCCGGCGGTGGCAACGACGTGCACTCTTAGCCCGCCCTGCCTGCATCCGCAGCCTCGAGGGTTGCCAGCGCCTGCCGTACGGCCTCGAGAATCCGGTCGTCGTCCCGTTCGGGCACGCAGCGCAGATCGATCAAACAGGAACCGTCGTGGACGCGCGGAAGCACGGCGGGATCGCCGGCACGCAGGAGCCGCGCCAGCCCTTCGGGGAGCCGGAGCGCCCAGCCAGGTAAGGCAAAACCGGGGGCACCCCCGCCGCCTACCCTGCCGTCATGCGGCACCACCGATACTCCGAGTTCCTGGGCCAGCCGTTCCGTGCGGCGCCGCAATTGTCCGACGTCGGCGTGCAGCGCCTGCACGACAGGCGGCATTCCGCCCGCGACCGTCGCCTCCAGGGCGGCGAGGGCAAGCTTGTCGGCCCGGACGGCCCGGGCGAGCGGGTGGCGGGCCAACCGCGTGATGATTTCCCTGCGGCCCAGCAGCAGACCTGCCTGGGGTCCGCCCAGCAGTTTGTCGCCGCTGGCGATGACGACGTCGGCCCCGCCGGCCAACGCGGAGGCAACATCAGGTTCATCAGGGAGGTGAGGGTCGGGCGCCAGCAGTCCGCTGCCGAGATCGGCCACGAGCGGTACCCCGTTGGCCTGCGTCAGCGGGCTCAGTTCGTGCAGCGGAACAGCGGACGTAAACCCGTCTACCCGGAAGTTGCTCGGATGGACCTTCAGTACGCAGCCCGTATCCGGCCCCAGGGCTCCGGCGTAGTCGTGCAGGTGGGTCCGGTTGGTGGTGCCCACCTCGCGAAGCCTTGCGCCTGTCGATTCCATCAGGTCGGTGAGCCTGAAGCCGGCACCGATCTCAACGAGTTCACCGCGGCTCACCACCACCTCCCGGCCGGCGGCCAGTGCTGTCGTGGCCAGTACCAGCGCCGCTGCTCCGTTGTTGACCACCAGCGCGTCCTCGGCGGCGGGACATGCCGCGAGCAGTGCCGCACGGGCCCCGGCGCCCCGGCGGGAGCGGTTTCCGTCAGCCAGGTCGAGTTCCACGTCAACGTAGCCGCTGGCTGCGATAACAGCTTCGACCGCAGCCGCGGAAAGCGGTGCGCGCCCGAGGTTGGTGTGGACGATGATCCCCGTTGCATTCAGCACCGGGCGCAGGGTTGTTGCCTTGCGGTCAGCGATGGCGGCCAGCAGGACCGCCTCCACCTGGCCGGGAGGCAGGTCACCGCGCCGGGCCTGCTCCTGGATGTCCCGGACAAGTCCTCGGATCACACGCTCATTCAGCCGTGTCCGGGCTTCGCGGACGGGCGGCAGTGCCAGCAGGTCGTTCGTGCGGGGAATCAGGCGCCGGGGATCGACGTGGTCCACAGCCCTCCTCATATCGCGGCATCCACTGCCGAAACTTGGCGGTGGCGGACGGGAATCGAACCCGCCAGGCCGAGATGCTCAGCCGCACCGGTTTTGAAGACCGGGGGGCCCACCAGGACCCGGACGCCACCGCGCCTCAATATAGCAGGTTGCTTTGCGGTAGTACGCTAGGCGGGTGAATGAGGCCCAGACGTCAGTCCAGCAACGTGATGAGGGAGCCGGCGCCCTTCGGCTCACCGAGTATGCCCACGGAGGAGGCTGTGCCTGCAAAATTCCACCGGGGGAGCTCGAAGATGTTGTCCGTGGCCTCATCGGCCAGCCGGGTGCAGAGGTGCTGGTTGGCCTGGACAGTGGTGACGACGCGGCAGCCGTCCTGGTCCGCGACGACCTCGCGGTTCTTACCACCGCCGATTTCTTCACTCCCGTTGTCAACGATGCCTTTGACTGGGGCCGAATCGCGGCTGCCAATGCGCTCTCGGACATTTACGCAATGGGCGGCAGGCCGGTCACGGCGATCAACCTGGTCGGCTGGCCCCGCGGCGTCCTGCCGATGGAGCTCATGACGGAGGTCCTCCGTGGCGGCCTGAGTGTGGCGTCGGAGGCCGGTTGCCCAGTGCTTGGCGGACACTCCATTGACGATCCGGAGCCCAAGTACGGCATGGCCGTCACCGGCGTCGCGCACCCAGACCGGTTGCTGCGCAACGACGCCGCCCAGCCGGGGCTGCCCATCACGCTTACCAAGCCGATCGGCGTCGGGCTTCTCAATAACCGGCACAAAGCGACCGGTGAAGTGTTCGCTGAGGCGATAGAGATGATGGCGAGCCTCAATCGCGACGCCTCCGAAGCCGCGGTGGCCGCCGGGGCCCGGGCAGCGACGGACGTCACGGGTTTTGGCCTGCTTGGCCACCTTTACAAGATGGTCCGGGCATCGGAAGTTGGCGCAGTGATCGACCTGAAGGCGGTACCGCTGATTGACGGAGCCCGCGAGGCGCTACGCGACGGCTTTGTCTCCGGCGGGACCCGGCGCAACCTCGACTGGGTGCGTCCGCACCTGGAGACCGCACCGGGGATCACCGAAGACGACCTGCTGCTTCTGGCCGATGCCCAGACTTCCGGCGGCCTGCTGGTGGTCGGCGAGCTGCCCGGCTATCCCGTCATTGGCCACACCACGGCCGGCCGGGGAATCCAGATCCGCTAGGCCGGGGAAGGCAGCTCAGCTGCCGGTGGTGATCGCGTCGCCGGTGATGCCGGCGGCACGGCGGGCCGCGAGCCGGTTCTTCTGCGGTTCGATGGTGTACCGGGGGTCCTTGGCCGAGGCGAGGCCGGCTTCGAACACCCCGAAGCGAGTCAGCGCGGAAGCGGCCAACAAGGCCACTCCCGAAGCTGCCGCCGCCACGCGGTTGCGTCCCCCCAAAAGTGTCCCCAGTCCACCGGCCAGGGCAAGCCGCTCGCTCCATTTCAGCATGGCGCCGGCCTTGCCCTGATGCAGGGGCTCCGCTGCCACAGGATCCATCCGCCGCTCCATCACCTTCATCGCGACCACATCGCCCACGACGCCGAGGACCGCGAGTTTTCGCGCGGGGCCCGCTTCGCGCACCGGTGTGGTGATCATGGCGAGGCCGCCGGACGCGAGGCTGGCCGAGCTCACGAACACGAACGGCAATTCCTCGTGGCCAGCGTGCCAAGTCGGGGTCGCGGTGTCGCCGAGCAGCACGGCCGTGTAAGCCGCAAGCGGTCCGGCGAACAGCGCGGCCTCAAAACCGGCCGGGCCCTCGACCGCCCGCAGCACGGTCCGCAACGGACCCAGCGGCAACCGTTCACCGGTCATGCGGTCGATCTCCGCAACCGCGGCGACGCCGGTTCCGGCGCTGAAAGCGCTGAGAATCCATGACCCGACGCTCATCGGCGAGGTCACCTTGAACGTCCGCAGCATGTTCAGGAAACGTTCCGGCCTGCCGAGATCCTTGATCAGGGCGACGGCGCCGAGGCCCACCGCGGCCAGGGCACTCAACCGGGCATTGCGGCGCAGCGCCGGCCGTCCGGTCAGCTGGCCGCCGAGGCCGAGCAAGGCCGAGCCGCCCGCGACCCCGCCCAGGAACAGGTAGATGGCGACGTCGTCGCCCCAGGGAGCCGGTTTGACGACCGGACGGCCATAGTACGAGGTGAACTCCGGCTCCGGCACCATCGGCATTTCCCGCGAGCCGTCACTGTTGTCACGGCGGCGGCCGGTGCCGCGTTTGCCGGCAGTCCGGCGGCGCCGGGCGGGCTCTGCCGGCCGGAAACTGTCGAACTCTGAAAGAGTCACTCCCGACCTCCCAGGAAGGCAACCGCCGCGGCAACGGCCATGCCCGCTACCGCCAGGCCGGCCCGCTGGTACATCCGGGGCAGGTCGGCGGTGGGGACCCGCGGATCCGGCGGGAGTCCGTATACCTCGGGCTCATCGAGCAGGAGGAAAACGGAACCGGTTCCGCCGACGCCGTCGTTTTCGTTGGCGCCGTAAAGCCGCGCCTCGGTCATGCCCTGCGCGTGCAGGTCGGCGACCCGTTCCCGGGCCGCCTCCACCATGTCGTCGTGGTCGCCGAACTTGATGGACGTCGTCGGGCAGGCCTTGGCGCAGGCGGGCGTCTCGTCCGCCACCAGACGGTCGTAGCAAAGGGTGCACTTCTGGGCGACGCCCGCGTTGGGGACGGCGGGGTGCCCGGCGTGCTGGTCCTCGCGGCTGGTGGCGACCTTGACCGTGCCGTTGCTGCGGCGCTCGATCACGCCGAAGGGACACCCGGCCACACAGGTTCCGCAGCCATTGCAGACGTCGTCCTGGACCACCACGGTGCCGAATTCGGTGCGGAAAAGGGCTCCGGTGGGGCAGACGTCGAGGCATCCTGCGTGGGTGCAGTGCTTGCAGACATCGGAGGACATCAGCCAGCGGAAGTCGGCCGTGTCCGGCGGGGTGGTATCCGCCCCCGCGAGATCCGTCACTGCAGCCCCGGCCGGGGCTGGCGGACCGATACGCGGCATGCCAAGGCTCACCAGCGCGCGGCCGGACTCCCGCGCCTCAACGATCCGTTCCTGGCCTTGCTCGATGAATGCAACATGCCGCCACGTGCTGGCGCCCAGCGATCCCGTGTTGTCGTAGGAGGACCCCAGCAACTCGAGGTTTCCGTCCTGCGGGTTGTGGTTCCACTCCTTGCAGGCGACTTCGCAGGCCTTGCAGCCGATGCAGATGGAAGTGTCGGTAAAGAACCCCTTGCGCGGATGGCTGTGCTCCCAGTGGGCATCGGCGGTGGGGTCGGTCGGTCCGGCCAGCTGGCCCATCTAGTCCTCCAACGTGGGGTTGTTGCCCGGAACTCTGCCCGGAGGCAGAGGGTGTCCGGGCGGGGCATTGTGTGCTTCGGCGGGGGCAGGGGTGGTCACGTTCATCAGTCCGCTCTGCCGTCTGCCCGGCCGTCCTCATCCGGCGAGGCTTTGATGCCTTCCGCTGCCGGATCTGTGACCGCGCGATTACCGGTCTCTATGGTCACTCCGGCCCGCGCCTGGTACTCGGCAACCAGGTCAAGCAGTTCCCGCCCGCGCGGGCGCCGCCCCGGACGGATGTCGCACGAAGCCACCTTGGACTCCTGGATCTGGACGTTGGGGTCCAGGGTCACACCCAGCAGGTCGTTGGCCGCGTCACCACTGACCACGGCATTGCTGCCGACACCCCAGTGGTAAGGCAGCCCGATTTGGTGCACGGTGTGACCGCCAACAGCCAGGGGCCTCATCCGGTCCGTGACAAGCACCTTCGCCTCGATGGCGGAGCGGGGCGAGATGATGGTGGCCCACCCATAGGGCTCCAAGCCACGCTCGGCGGCCAGCTCGGGCGAAACCTCGCAGAACATCTCCGGCTGCAGCTCTGAAAGGTAAGGGAGCCAGCGGCTCATCCCGCCCGCCGTATGGTGCTCCGTGAGCCGGTACGTGGTGAAGACGTACGGGTAGATGTCTGCACCACGGGTACCGGCGCTCGGCGCGCTGAGGTTGTCGGCCCTGGGGAACACCAGCCGCGCAGGACTCTGCTGCTGCGGGTAAAGCGCGTTCGCCACCGGGGATTCCTGGGCTTCGTAATGGGTGGGAAGGGGGCCATCCACGAGGCCCTTCGGAGCGAACAACCAGCCCTTGCCGTCGGCCTGCATGATGAAGGGATCATCACCGCTGAGCGCGGCTGGACCACCGACGGAGGGATCGGGCTTGCTGCCGGGTGCCCGGTCAACCGGGAAGTCCGGCACGTCGTCTCCGACCCACTTACCCTGTTCCTGGTCCCACCAGATGTATTTCTTCCGCTCGCTCCACGGCTTGCCGGCCGGATCGGCCGACGCACGGTTGTAGAGGATCCGGCGGTTGGCTGGCCATGCCCAGCCCCATTCCGGAGCCGCAGGCCCCTGTTCCTGGCCGGGCTTACGGTTAGCGGCATGGTTGAAACCGTCAGCGTACACGCCGGTGTAGATCCAACAGCCAGCCGCCGTGGACCCGTCGGCCCGGAGTTCGGTGTATGCCGAGAGTGGCTTGCCGGCGTCGGGGCCGTCCAGGTGGCGTCCGTTGATTTCCGCAAGCACGGCCTCGGCATCAGGATCGCCATGCTCATCCGTGGGGTAGTCCCAGGTGAGGTCAAGCAGCGGACGGTCCCGTTCGTCCTCCGAACCGGCCAGCTTCTCGCGGATCCGCTGGCCCAGCTCGAAGAAGAACTGCAGCTCGCTTTGGCACTCCCCCGGCGGTGCCACCGCCTGGTGCCGCCACTGCAGCAGCCGTTGGGTCTGCGTGAAAGAGCCGGCTTTCTCCACGTGGGTTGCGGCAGGGAGGAAGAACACCTCGGTTTCAATGTCCTCGGTGCGCAGCTCCCCGGATTCAATCTCCGGACCGTCCTTCCACCACGTCGCCGACTCGATGAGGTTCAAGTCACGCACTACCAGCCACTTCAAATGGGACATGGCGAGGCGTTGCATTCGGCCGTGGGCCGAACCCACTGCAGGATTCTGGCCAAGAAGGAAGTAGCCCTCAACTTCGTCCTCGAGCATACCCATCACTGTCTCGTACGTGCCGTGGGCTCCCGTCAGTCTCGGAAGATAGTCGTAAGCCCAGTTGTTGTCCGCGGTTGCGGCGTCGCCCCACCAGGCCTTTAGGAGGCTGATGGTGTAGGCGTCGGCGTCGGCCCAATAACCCTTCTGCTGTTTCGAGCCAATGACTGACAGGTATTCCTCAAGGCTGTCGTGGCGTCCGGCGCTGGGCATCGGCAGGTAGCCGGGCAGAAGGTTGAAGAGGGTGGGGATGTCCGTGGAGCCCTGGATGCTGGCATGGCCGCGCAGGGCCATGATTCCGCCGCCAGGGCGTCCGACGTTCCCAAGCAGAAGCTGGAGGATGGCGGCGGCGCGGATGAACTGGGCCCCAAGGGAGTGCTGGGTCCAACCGACGGCGTAAGCGAAACACGTGGTCCGGTCGCGACCGGAGTTTTCCGTGATGGAGCGAGCCAGGTACTCGAAGTCCGCGGCGTCGATCCCGCACATATCCTGGACCATCTCCGCGGTGTAACGGGCGTAGTGCCGCTTGACGATCTGGAAAACAGTCCGCGGGTCCTGGAGGGTGTCATCGCGCTGCACTTCCGCGTGCTCCAAGGGTGGGCCGCCGCTTCCAAAAGCGTGGCCGGCGGCGCGCGCCGTGGCATCGGCTCCGTGTTCCGAACCAGGCCCCGGTTCATCGATTGCACCGTCCCCTTTTTCCGCATAGGCCCACGATGACGTGTCGTACGCGCGCTTCTCCGGATCAAAGCCTGAGAACAGGCCGCCCAAGTCCTCGGCGTCGCGGTAATCCTCGTGGACCAGCGTCGCGGCGTTGGTGTACGCGGAGACGTACTCCTTGAACCACAGGTCATTGGTCAGGACATAGTTGATCAGCGCGCCGAGGAGCACCACGTCAGAGCCGGCACGAATGGGAATGTGCTTATCCGAGACCGCCGAGGTCCGCGTGAACCTGGGGTCCACGTGAATGACCTTCGCTCCGCGGGCTTTAGCCTCCGCCACCCACTGGTATCCCACGGGATGGCACTCGGCCATATTGGAACCCTGGATAATGATGCAGTCGGCGTTGGCCATGTCCTGCAGTGATTGCGTTGCACCACCGCGTCCAAACGAGGCTCCCAAACTGGGAACCGTGGCGGAGTGTCATATGCGGGCCTGGTTCTCGGTCTGCACCGCCCCTGCAGCCGTGAAGAGCTTCTTGATCAGGTAGTTTTCTTCGTTGTCCAGGGTTGCGCCGCCCAGCGAGGCGATGCCCATGGTGCGGCGCAGCAGCCGGCCCTGGTCGTCCTTCTGCTGCCACGTCCTGCGGCGCGTTTCGATGAACCGGTTCGCCACCATCTCGACGGCCGTAGCCAAATCCAGGTGTTCCCACTCCTTGGAGCGCGGCGCACGGTAAAGCACCTTGGTCTGCCGGCCGGGTGAATTCACCAGTTGCTCGCTGGCAGAGCCCTTGGGGCACAGGCGGCCGCGCGAGATAGGTGAGTCCGGATCGCCTTCGATCTGGATGACTTTTTCGTCCTTGACGTAGACCCGCTGTCCACAACCAACGGCGCAGTAGGGGCACACGCTCTGGACAACGCGGTCAGCAGTAGCTGTGCGCGGGGCAATGGCCTTGGTCTTGGCCGAGGTGACAGCGGGCCCACGGCCCAGCAGATCCCCCGTGCTCAGTTGACGGACGACCGGCCATTGAAGAAAACTTCGCGGTGCCATTGCAGGAGCATATCCCGTCCCGGCCTGGAGCAACAGGACAAGTCGGGCGTGTCCTCCCCCGGCGGCGCCGTGACCTGGGCCAGCCCGAGGACCAGCAGACCGGGGAGCGGGTCTGCGGCCGGGAGAATGACGTAGCTAGGCGGTGCCCGTAGGGCCGTCCGTCATGTTGAAGAGGTCAAGGACCGCCGCGCCCTCCTCCAGCAGGGGGTCGCGGTCGGCTGGTTGCGCCACGAGCCGGGTGACGTCGCTAATAAGGGTCTCCACATACTGCCGCACGACGGCGCGGTGGGCGGCGTTTCCAAACCAGGCGAGATCGCGGCATACCCGCAGCAAGGCCCGGACGACGCGGGGTTCGTTTGATCCGTAACGCCGCACCTGTCCGAGGGCCAAATCAACGAGATAGGCGAAGTCGCGGGCCGGGATATGGAGCCGGACCGTGCCCTGGGCGTCTGACACTGCTTGCGGGCCGTGCTGCCGGAGTGTCAGCGCGGCGAGGATGGTGCCGAGGTGGTCGACCGCTTGGTTCGCGGTGTAGGGGTCGTTGATGGCAGGCGAAAGCGCCTTGGACGCGACGTCGGCGAGCTGCCGGATCCCGAACGCGACGTCCTGCTCCAGGGTCCGTTCGTAGCCGATCCGTACGCTTTGCGCAAGTGCACGCCGGAGCTCGGCGGAGGCGTCGGGCGCAAGCGGTCTCCCGTCGCCGTCAGTCACGTCCCATACCCAGGCGATGGGTGCGCCGGCAACCACGTGCCGGCCCACCATGGGCACCATCAATGCCGTAAGGTCCCGGTCCGCGAGTGCTCCAACGAATGGCCCGACGTGGAAGGCCTGGACATATCCCGATGCCGGTGCCGGCAGGGCCGTGGCACCGGCAGGCACGTCCGGCATACGGCTGCCGGGGTCGCCGTGGACGAACGACCGCGCGATCACCTTCAGCGTCGCCGTCTCGACGCCTTTCATGACTTGGTCCACCTGGATCGAATGCGATAGATGGTGGACGAAGAACACGAGCATCACCATGCTGACGAACAGCAGCATCAGCGCGCCGCTCACGGCAAGGCGGGGATGCTCCTCGATGCGTTGGCCGCCTAAGATGCCGACCGTGTAGAGCCCCGCCGTGCTGTACGCGAAGGTCGCAACGAAGGCGCTGAGGGTCAGCTGGTTGGGGATGTCGCGGAGGAAATTCCGCAATAGCCGGGGGCTGAACTGCGTCGACGCGAGCTGCAGGGCTACCACGGTAAGGCCCAGGACGAGGGCGATGACCGTGACCATCGTGCTGGCGATGCTCACGAGCAGGTTCCGCGCGTCGTCGGATGTCCCCTGGAAGAGGAGGACGGCAAGAAGCGCCGTCTTGCCGATTTGCACAGCGGAGAGACTCGCCCCCGCGATGAGCGCGAGCACGACGGCGCGTGTCGGCATCGCCCACAGGGCACTCGCCAGATACTCCCGAAGGGCTTCGCGCTTCACATGTGCCACTCTCTGCCGGCGGTCCTCGTCCGTCAACGTGCCGGGAGCTGCGTCCGGTCCACAACAGGTAAATTCAGCGGGGAGTCCTCGGCTTGGTCGCCAAGTACTATTTCTGCATGAGGGCCAGGCCTGACCGGCGTCGGCTTGGTCCACTGCGGGCGGCTGCGGGCATCGAAGCGCAAGACCGCGCTTGTATTCGGGCAACCCGTGGCTCGCCCACCAGTTCACCCGCCGGTGCCGCACCGACAAACCCTACCGAGAAGAGCCCATCATCACTACCATCAACGTCCTCGTCGCCGGAGCCACCGGTGACCTCGGCCAACGCATCGTTGGCGAACTCCTCCGCCGCGACACCCTGGTACGGGTCCTGACACGCCCCGGGAGCGGCAAGGCCCACAGAATCTACGGCGCGCAGGAGCGCGTGGAGATCCACGAGGTCGCCTACACGGACCGGGCCGGCCTCGCCTCAGCACTGTCCGGCGTCGACGCCGTCATTTCCGCCGTCAGCGGCGCGCGTCCGGTCATTGTCGACGCGCAGCGGGCGCTCCTCGCGGCCGCCGTCGAAACGGGGGTGGCCCGGTTCATCCCGTCGGACTACTCTGCGGATTACCGCCGGATCACCCCCGGCAGCAACCGCAACTTCGAACTCCGGCGCGAGCTCGCCGCCGAGCTTGACGCCGCCCCCATCCGCGTGACTTCCGTGCTGAACGGGGCATTCGCCGACATGCTCACCGGGCAGGCGCCCATGATCTTGTTCAAGCGTCACCGGGTCCTGTTCTGGTCCTCACCGGACCAGATTCTCGACTTCACGACCAAGGACGACGTCGCACGCGTCGTCGCGCTTGTCGCCCTCGATGAGGGTGCACCCCGCGTCGTCGAGATAGCCGGCGACCGCGTCACGGCGCGCAGCATCGCCCGGACCATGACTGACCTCACGGGGACCCCTTTCTCCCTGCAATGGGCCGGCACCACCGGTATTTTGACGGCCATGAGCACGATCGGCCAGCACCTGTCGAAGGACAAAGACCAGGCGTTCCCTGCATGGCAGGGTATGCAGTACTTCGTCAGCATGTTCAACGGCGAGGCCGAGCTCCATCACGTCAACAATGATCGTTATGGCCCGCACGGGTGGACCTCGGTCCGCGATGTCCTCGAAGCGCATTTGAAGGAGACAGCGGACGATCACTGATCCTCCGCACTGAGGGTTGGCAGCCAACGATCAGCGCGCAATCTATCCGGCACGGAGTCCCAATGCCCACAGACAACGACGAGGCCGTCCAAACCATGGAACTAATCGACCACTGCTACACAGCCATCGGACCGGAGCCCCGCCGGCACCGAAACGAGGCTGACACCACGAACCCTAAGAGAACCCTTTAGCGGTCCGCAACGATGACGCAATTGAAGTCGAAAGCGGGAGCTGGAAATGACGAGCGACAACGTCCTCGTAACTGGGGTCAACCCGGCCCGTCCGTACCGCGTGACCCGCTGCTGATGGCACATCTGACCCGTTGACGAGCCAAAATCAAGACAGCCCAGCTCGCAGAGGCCCTTAAGGACCGTTCAAAGGCCAGCCCGCCTACGAGGTCCAGATGGACTTGTGTCATGTCGATTCGCTCACCAGCGGATGGTCGGCCTCATTGACTGCATCGACTACGCATAGGAGACTGCTGAACAATGCGTTGGTGGGGCGGACGGAATGCCACCAATGGGCCGTCAAGCGGCGTGTTCTGGTCAGCACCCTTGGGTGCGACAACGGGGTCATTCCGCCCGCTTGCTTTCATTTTGCCTCAGGTCTGAGGCGTTATCCAGTGGTTTTTACGGTGGGCAGGGTTCGAACAGTCGAATATCCCAACGCCCATGATCCCTCGTTCACGATGAGCCCCAGGTTGAGGAGTCTGCGCAGGTTTAGTCCCGAGATCCGCAGGAGCAGCCAAGCGTTGTTCCGGCTGATGCCGCGGTGCCGAACGCGTCTGTTGCCGCGGGCGAGCCACGCGGTGGACCGCACGGCCATGGGCCGGTGCGTGCGGTAGTCGTTCTCGAAGACCGGATCCGCGGCGCGTTGACGGTGTTCGCGCAGTAACGCGTCGTGTTCGAGAAGATCGAGCTTGCGTCCCCGCGGTGAGCTGGTACACCGGTCCCGGAGGAGACAGCCGAAATCTTCTTCTTCTGGCTCGCTGAGAAGTAAGCATTGCTAGCTGCAGTAGCGAGGTCCGCCAGTGGACAAAAGAAACTCCCGGACCCCTGACAGGATATTCATGCAGGGGGAGCTGCAGAATTCGAGTAGAGGACGTCCTTGCGGACTGCCCAACGGCCGATGGTTGCCGCTACGCCAACGGTGGCCCACGGGATTAACATCACGGGCTGCCAGCCAAAACCCAGAACGCTGCCCAACAGCCAGAATGCGATCGTGGGCACCGCGAAGAAGGCTCCAATGTGGACCCATTGATTCCGGACCGGGCGCAAAAGGTAGGCCAACACCCAGGCCAGCGGCGCCGCGATCAGCAGGGCGACCCCGAAACCATAAAGAACCGCCGTGCCCAAAAAACCCCACACGTGGCCGGCGTCAGTCCCGTTCTGCACCGCGGGTACGCCAAAGAATGCCGCAACCACGAGCAGCAGTACACCTACCCAGAGCGAGGTCGCGATCAGCCAGCCCTTGATGAACCCGTAGGCATCCAAGACCACCCTGTTCGACTGAACTGCCTGCGGCTGTACCGCGTCCCCCACCGCCATGGGCCCAGCCTACCGATAAGCATTTATCTGCGTCCCTTTAGGGTTGTCGAAACTAAATGATTCAGGCCCCATTCTGTGCCGGCGAGGCAAGCTAGACTCACTCGTACTAACGAGGTTGGGGGAACCGAAATGAGTACGCCCATGACGCCAGCTCGCACATCAACTGGTCGATTGAACAAACTCGCCGTTGTAGCCGTCATTTTCGCCGTCATCGCCGCATCGGGATTGTGGGTATTTGGTATTGCGGTCCTTGCTGTTTTTGCAGTTGGGGCCGTACACGTTGCCCTCAACCAGATCCCGCTGAGAGGCGAACGAGGCCGCGGGCTAGCTATTACTGCCCTAGCCATTGGATACGGCATAGCCACGCTGGCATTGATCAACACTCCGGGGTACATACCGAGGCTGGTCCAGCAGTTCTCAAAGCAATGCCTGTGGCGGAGGCGCCCCGCCTCCAATCTTGACGCTATTTCCTGAACTACGGTGAGGGCGGCGCCGCGGACGGGTTCCGACGAGGGCGGCCGGTGCCCTTCCTTTTCCGAGTCCACTTGGGTGTCTCGAAACCTCAACGCGGCTGAAGCAAGGCCATTCATCGACCAAACAACCCTAAATCGCAGTCACGTTGTTATCCATGAAACACTTTCCAAGCACCATGATCGAAAGGTTTATGGCCAACCTGACATCCGGACTCACGGCCCTCCAGTAAAGCAGACGTAAGTGTGGACACTGTCCACACCCCGTTTGGCAGGACAAAGCTCGGGGCGCGACTATCGCGGGCACGCCTAAGACCGCCTCCAATGGGCGCCCTTTACCGAGATCGCCGAAGTCATGTCGTCCCCGACTCCCCGACACATGAATAGGTGTAGGCCACCCCCGGCCAACCCGAAAGAACCGGAACGAGGAACCATATAGCCCGCTTCAGCAGGCGGAAGGCCAGCTAGCCAGGACTTCAACCCGCCCACCCCACACACCTGAATAGGCCAGCGCGGCGGCCAGGCCACAGCCCGCGCCTATAGCGTCAGAGGGACGCCACCCCAAAGTCTGTACACACGTTAAAGCAAAAAACCCCTCTGACGAGGGGATATGCTATGCCCGGGATGGGACTCGAACTGTATTCCGCGCCTTGTGAATACTGGGAAGTGGCGGAAACATGCGGAATCCGGCCAGATTCGACCGGTGGACGACCCGGTCCGAAGCCCCAACTGTGGACAGTGTCCACACTCTTACTTCGCCCCTTCTGAGCACCTCGAAACGACCACCGCGCTCGCCCACTGAGGAAGCGGTTCGTGTTTGCGCCGGGACTACGGCAGGTTTCGCCCCCGTCCTTGTTGTGGTCGACGCCGCCCTCGAGCAACGGAGGGTGCAATGGCCGGCAGGGCCACTCAACATAGAAAGACTTCATGGCGGCAAACACCTCATTCGCCCACCTCACGGGTTCTGGGGAGGGTAAACACCTGACCAGGCAAAAGGTGATGCGGCATCCGGCCTCGCACCAGGCCCGGTGCCGACTGTAGCGAACGCGCGCGGCATTCCGGTCCGTGAGCCAGCATCACCAACTCGGCCACAGAATTATATGGCTACCGTTTTACGAGGTGCGCGGCAATCATCCCTGCGCTGTCCTCCAACGAGATGTCACCGGCGGCAACGCCCACGACGAGATCGAACGCATCATCAGTGCTGAAGTCATGCCGGAACCCGTTGATCCAAAGCATCAAAACCATCAGCGTCCAGGCAGTTCGCTTGTTGCCGTCTATCAGCGGATGGAACCTAGCCACCGACTCCAATAAGGCCGCCGCCTTCATAGCCAGCTGCGGATATGCTTCCACACCTACGACTGTCGTTGCCGGACGCGCCAAGGCCGAGGCCAGGAGGCCGATATCCCGGATATGGAACCCGTACCGGTCAAGGACCTGTAACGCGTCCTCAATCTCGAGGTACGCGGTCACGCATCCTCAAGGCGCGTCAAAAGCTCAGCATCATGGCTCATCACGAAATCCAGTCCCTCGCCGACCTCACGACTTCGCCGGTGGCGCTGCAGCACAAGCTCCGCCCCCTGAAGCAGCAACGCCGACTTCGAGGTGTGCTCCTCTGCGGCGAGCTGGTCCAAACGACGATCCAGATCCACGGGGACACGCAAATTCATAGCCATGAAAGACATGGTACCAAGCTAGTACCATCCCATCCACTGCTCCGGCGGACACTGCCCGCTGCCCAAGGCGGCGGGTGTCTGTACCCTACGCGGAGCGGCCCGGGCGTCCATCTGAAGCTCACCATCATGGCTGGCAGTACTGCCACGGGTGTGCCCAGTTCCCACTTCAAGTTATTCTGGCTCGAAAGCTCGGCATCATTCCCCATCGAGACCATTTTGCGGTGAGGCGACTTTCCGAGACGCTAGGACCGGCATCCCGCCCGCGGTACCGGCTCATTCGAATCCCGGGAGTGGTGTCGTGAAAAGCGGTTCTTTTTCAAGACGCGAGGCAGCCGAACTAAGACTTGTGTTTGCTTCCGCGCCTCGCCCTAATCGGCTCCGGCCCTCACAGGTTGCTCTTTGCCCGGCGCGCGTTTTGCATGATCGCGCTCATGTGGTCGGCGGTGACGGCGGGTTCGTCGATGGTTCCGCTGGACGGTCGGAGGCCTGCGAGGGTGAGAGAGGTTTGGCGGCGCCAGGCAGGCTCAGCATGATTTCCCGCGTACTCGAACAGGCCCCGCCAGGACCAGAAGAGCAGTTCGATATCGGTGAGCGAGGCTTCCTGGCGGACGCGGCCGTGGCGTTGCCCGTCCGCGAGCAGGCGCGTCATCGCCTGGCGGGTCTCGAGGCGAAGAGGGTCCAGGGCGGGACCGGCCCACAGCCGCGGCAGGCATCCACGGTTCGCGGCGTGGGCAGCGCCTGCAGCGAACAGGAACTGCTCCAATCCACGACCGTCCTCGACCGTTTCGGCCGCGCGGGCGAGTGCCAGAACTTCGATCAGGAGTTCGTTGACGAGCTCATCGATGAGAGCGTCCTTGGTAGCGAAGCGGCGATACAGCGTGCCGATACCCACGCCAGCGGCTGTTGCCACTTCTTCCACGCCCGCTTCCAGACCGCGCTCGGCGAAAACGGTGCGGGCAGCGCTCAGGAGGCGCCGGCGGTTCTCGAGGGCGTCCCGGCGTAGCGGTGGTTGAGCGGTCGTGGATTTCACGGGACAGTTACTCCTTCTATCGTGATGGTCGCCGGTGGCACATTACTCCGACTCGTCACCAACGACGGTACCTCCGGCCACCAGAGCAAACTCCGCGTGCCGGAGCGGCACTTCCGGCTCTTCCATGTGGCGGCCAACGACGTGCTTTTTGATCGTCGGGATGAGCAGTCCTGCGATGACGCAGAGCACCATCGCGCCGCCAAGGACGATGAACCCGATGGTATATCCGGATTCGCTGGGCACTCCAGTCGACGAGAGTTGCGAGGTGACGATGCTCGACATGACCGCCGCGCCGACGGCGCCGCCGATAGTGCGGATGTTTGCGTTCATGCCGCTTGCGACCCCGGTCTGGTCCTGCCGGACCGATGCCACAATGATGTTCGACATTGACGAGAACGCGAGCCCGAAGCCAATGCCGCTCACGGCCGTTGCAATGTAGATCGTCCACTGCTGGTCGTGCGCGAAAGCGAGGATCACAAACGGGATTACAGAGACGACCGAACCCGCAACGAGAACCCTCTTCGAGCCGAATCGCTGGGCGAGGCGTCCGGTGGTCAGACCGACCAGGAACATGAACGCGGCTTGCGGAAGCAGCATCACACCGGAGTGCGTCACGGTAGCGCCGAAACCATAGCCGGCATCGGGTGCTGTCTGCAGGAACCTGGGCAGGGCCGAATAGATGGCGTACATGCTGACGCCGAACAGGAAGGCCACTAGGTTCGTGGTCCACACGGCGCGCGTGGCCATCATCTTCATGTCGATCAAAGGGTTGGAGGACCGGGCCTCAGCGATCACCCAAACCACGCCGACGGCTACCGCAACGACAAACAGTCCGATCACGGCTGGCGACGTCCAGCCCCAGCCTGATCCCTGGCTGATGGCGATCAGGAGTGTGATGAGCCAGGTGGACAGCAGCGCCGCGGTGAACCAGTTGATGCGGCCCGCCTCACGGCTCTCGGATTCGGGCACGAGGATGATCGCGGCGACTGCGGCTGCTGCGATCATGATGAAGGGAATCCAGAACAGCCACTGGTAGCCCAGGATGGAGTCGATGGGCCCAGCGAGAACGATTCCGAGACCTGCCCCGATCGCGGACAAGGACGCGAGGAGACCGACCGCCCCGGGCACTTTGCCTGCCGGGAACTCGTCGCGGATGATCCCGAACGCGAGGGGAAGCACGCCGCCGCCGACGCCCTGAATGACACGGGCGATGATCATCACCGGCAGCGACGTGGCAAGAGCGGCCAGGGCCGAACCCAGCGCCAAGGCCATAAGCGTGATGACAAAGTACTTCTTCTTACCCTGCATGTCGCCAAGGCGTCCCATGATCGGCGTGAAGATCGATGCGGACAGCAGATACGCCGTCAACACCCAGGTGACGTTGCCCTCCGTCGTGCCGAGTGCCTCCCGAATCACCGGCAGCACGGGTGTGACCAGTGACTGCAGGAGCGCGTAGGCGATGACTCCGACGACGAGGACCACGAAGGTCACTTGGTGATGAGCACGGGTGGTCTGCGTATTCATTGATCTCCTGACGATTTAGCGGAGCGATCGCTCCGCTTGTATAGTAGCAGAAGCGGAATTCTCGCTCCGCTAAAGCGTCGGCGGCGGTCGTACCGGGCTGTGGTTGTCCGCAGGGAGAACCATGTTCAGTACGTCCAGTCCGCTTCACTTACCTTTCTGGAAGGACCATCGTGTCTAAGCGTCAGATGCTTCTCGGCCTACAGTTCGGCAACGGCTACGGTTCCCAGCCCGACGCGTGGCGTATGCCCGGAGTCGACCCGTCGAACCTCACGGATTTCGATGCACTCGTGCGATATGCGCGCAGCGCCGAGCGCGGGAAGATCGACTTCCTCTTCTTGCCGGACTTCCTCGGCCTCGGCGCCGAGATCGACCACCATCCACCGATGTTCACTCTGGAACCGCTGTTGACCCTCGCCGCCGTCGCCAGGGCGACTGAACGGATCGGCCTGGTCACAACGGCGTCCACCACATTCAATGACGCGTACAACCTCGCGCGACAGTTTAAAACGCTCGACGTGATGAGCCATGGTCGGGCCGGGTGGAACGTCGTACCGACCGCAGATGACACGGCCGCGGCGAACTTCGGTAGGGCCGCCCCCGCGCGCCAGGATAAGTACGAACGCCTCCACGAGATGGTCCAGGTCGTGCAGGGACTGTGGGGGAGTTGGCAGGAAGGAGCATGGATTAAGAACGCCGAAACCGGTCGTTTCGCTGACGCATCGAAGATTCAACCCGTGAACCTGGGCGGCCGGCACGTCGCTTCGCGGGGACCGCTGCCCATACCGCCGTCCGAGCAGGGCCAGCCGGTCATCTTTCAAGCAGGTGGCGGCGGCTACGGCCTGGGCGTCGCCGGACGCTATGCCGACGGCGTCATCGGCGCGACGTTCACGATTGAGGACGCGATTGCGCAGCGGAGGGCGCTGCGGCAAGCGGCCGAGAAAGCGGGCCGCGATCCCGACGAAATCAAATTCTTCGCCGGCGTGATGCCGGCCATCGCCGCCACCCGACGGGAGGCGCTTGAACGACGCCTGCTCCTCGGGAAGGACATTTTCCCCCAGCGGGTGCCCTACCTAGGTTACATGCTGAGCATCTCCCTCACCGCCGATCGACTCGATACACCCCTGACCGCAGCGGAACTCACCGCTGCGAGGCCAAACCCCAGCGACCCCCGGGCCAGCAACGCACTCGCCATCGCACGCGAGGGCTGGACGATCCGGGAGGTCCTCGCTCACGGGGTCATCGACTACCATCCCACCCCCGTCGGTCCGGCTTCCGTCACCGCAGACCACATGCAGGAGTGGTTCGAGGCTGGCGCGGTCGACGGCTTCTGGGTTTCCGTCGACATCTACGAGGACGGTATCGACACCTTCGTCGATGAAGTCGTCCCAATCCTCCAGGACCGCGGCCTGTTCCACCACGACTACCGGGGAACAACCCTCCGTGACCACCTCGGCGCGCCACATCAGTACGGGCTCGACCCGCGCCTCCAGTGACCGATGACCGCGGAGTCGCTCACCATGCCACGGCACTTCCTGCATCCAAGGCAGATTGGGCGCTGCACGAGGAATGAGGAGCAAGATAACGAAGTCGGTCAGCGAACGAAGATCCCCTGAATCACGACGGCCGTCGCCAAGTGGAAACGATGGGGCGAACCACGTCTCGAAACCAAATGTGTTGAAACCCCAGCCATGCGCACCAGCTGGTCGCCCAGGGGTGCGACATTAACCGATCACAGAACGCCGCCACTTATCGGCAAACTCCACAACTGTTCGCTCGTTGAGGCGTCTCGTTTCCCAAGGGTTACGAGAGCCAGCTGCCCCAGATCTCTTGAGCCAGTTAGACCCGGGCGGAGAAAACTGCCACCAAATTTGGCATGTCATCAACACTGACTCAGGGCGGTTCTGCCATTTCGGGGGATGGCATGAGTCGAAACTGGTCTGCGTACAACACTTCATTGTCACGGGTTCTGGGCAGGAGGAGACTTGAGGCGACGGCCTCCCATTTCGGGCCGCCCGCGGGGCCACCCGGCTGCGGGGCCTCACAGCACCCTGTAGCGGCCTTGGTGGATCGATGAGCTCCATGACACTCCTCGAAAAGGCCGCTCGGCGGCCCCGCCACCTCTTGCCCCTGGCGGCTATCGCGCTGATTGGATTTCTCGGGGGGGTGCCAGTATGAGTCCAAGGACGTCCCCCTCCCGTCCGCCAGTTCTCCGACTACGGAGGCTCGCACGCCCCCACCGCTGCCGGACGGCGGCGACACTCCCACGGTCCCACCGCTGCCGAAGAGTGGCGCCATCGACGCCGGCACATACCTCGTCACCAGCTTCGCAGAGAATTTCGAGATCACCGTCCCAGACGGCTGGGTGAGTAAAGACGGCGATGCCCTGGGAAAGGACGACCCGAATCACCCGGATGCGATGGGGGTCTTCGTCGGTTGGTGGCCCTCCAACCATGTGCCGAGGGACGCATGCAAGTGGCAGGGCTCGCTCGTCGAGGTCAATCCGTCGGCTAAGGCCTTCGTCGACGCGATGACGGCGCAGACGTCCACGGCCAGCACCCCTCCCGTCGAGGTCATAGTGGGCGATTACTCCGGCGTCGAGTTCGACCACTCCGTCGAGGGCGACGTGGACATCAAACCCTGCGACAACGGTCAGTTTTGCGTCCACTCAGAATATTCGAACCTATGCACACGCTGGTACTCGAGCGCCGCTGAGCGCGAAACCTACAGGGTGGTCAACCTGAACGGCAAGCGCGCCATGTTCTGGATGGTTCAATTCCACGAATCGATCAATCCGGAGCTGACGAGCGAGGCACGCACCGTCTTCGACTCGGTCGTGTTCAAGCTCCGACAAGTGACCAGCTGATGCGATAAGGCGGTCCCGCCCTCGGGCGCCGGCTCCTTCTCTGAAACCCACCTGCATGTCTCATAACTGAGGCGCCTCAAATCCCTAGCGTTTCGAGACAGCGGGGCAGTGTCAATGGCCAAAGCTGGCCTGACTGCCTCTTGCACCCGCGGAGGGGCATCCGAAGGCGATATGTAGGGGCGCTGAAGCGCCGCCATTCATCGCTGTAAACCACCCCAAATCGCACCACGTTGTGCTCCAAGACCTACACTCTAGGCACCGTGATCGAAAGGTTCTGGCCCGACCCGGCATCGGGCTCAAGTCCTCAGGCCGTCCAACAAAGCAGACGTAAGTGTGGACACTGTCCACACCCTCTTTGGCAGGACAAACCTCGGCGTGCGACTCTCGCGGGCACGCCTAAGACCACCTCCCAAAGGCGTCCTGCAGCGATATCGCCGAAGTCATGGTGTCCCCGCTCCCCCAGCCCATGAATAGGTGTAAGCCACCACCACAGGCCCACTCAACACAACCGGAACGAGGAACCGCAAGAACTCGCTCACAGCAGGCGGAAGGCCCACCAGCCAGGGGCTTGAACCCGCCACCCCCACACATTGAATAGGCTCCGCGGCAGCCCGGCCAAAGCCGGCCAACCACCCGTCAGAGGGACCCGAGCAGGGCCAATGTCCACACGTTAAAGCAAAAACCCCTCTGACGAGGGGTTTTTCGTGCCCGAGGTGGGACTCGAACCGGGTTCCAGCCCTTGCAAAAACTGGGAACTCCCGGAAACATCGCCAATCCGGCCCGGTCCGCCCCCAGTACGAGCCAATCCGCCGCCCGAAGTGTGCACAATGTGCACACCCCAAAATTGGCCGTTCTGCGCAGCCCGCAAAGACAAACCGCGCTCCCCCACTGAGGGGGCGCGGTTTGTCTTTGCGCTGGCAAATGTGTGACGCCGGCCGGGTTCGCGCCGACCCACGTTCTGACTGATGCCTCCCGCGAGGGACCGAGCACCAAGTGGCCGGCAGAACCATCTAACTGTGAGAGACTTCATGTGGCTACACCTCCTTCACCCGTCTCATGAGCTTTTGGGCCTACACCCGCATGACCGGCCGAGGCCATTTGGCCCGCCTCAGGACTATTTCAGCCATGTCGGAAGCGTGCTGCAGGCAGCCACAAGACCCCACGTCCGGAGGGGGCCACCCTGCTCAGTTGTGCTGATTCAATGCCCTCGCGACAATACGCTCGGCCGATGACCGGATCCGGGCAGCACCAGGCCACGCTTCAACCGGCCGAAACGTCCGTTATCGGCTTTCCCAAATGGGCGGGGGAGCGGCCTCAAGACTGTGCGTGAGATCGAACTTGAGCGTTTTCGACCAAAATGCGGGCATTAGAACTGGGCTGCCAGGGCCCGGTTCACCGCCGGATATCCAGGGAAGCGGGGTCAAAAGGCCCGTCGGAGCCGGTTGTTTCGGCGACCCACGCGGAATATGCGCCGTGGCCGGGATGTGACGGGTCGGCCAGCGCATCCATGGTTTCCTCATAGCCGGGGAATCCTCCGGAGTCTTCCAGCGGGCCGCGCCTGGCGCCATCGATGAGTCGGGCCGGCGGCGTGTCTGCGGTTGCCGGCCGGCGGGAGACCAGTCCAAGCCGGTGCAGCCAGCTGTCACCAAAGTCGTATTCGTAGAAGGCTGTGCCTGAACCCAGGGCGAGCAGCTGATCCTGGGTGTAGTCCTCCTCGGGCCTGTCCTCGGGTTCTTCACACTCCTGTCCCGGTAGCCATTGCAGGGCCTCCGGATATTCGCCGTCGACCGGCCGCAGCGGCGCGAAGGGGTAATCCGGTGTGAACCGGTGCAGGTGCGCGTCTTCCCAGCCAAATGCTGCCTGCAGGATCTGATGTACCTGATGAAGCGCCACGGAGCCACCGATCTCCAGCCGACGCCAAATGGGCGGCTTGCTGTGGACCAGCTCCACGCGAACCTCCAGGACCGATTCCCGGCAAACCAAGGTGCCAGCCTGAGGTTGGTCCATGCGCCCATTCTTTCAGGATTCCGCCGGCTCCCCGGGAGGGCGGCAGCAGCGATCGTTGAATTCGTCACCGGCCCGCTGGCAGAGGATGCCCGTCGGCTAAGCAAACCTCGCACGAATGAACTGCCCGGCCTGCGCACGGCATGGCGCGGGGACTCTTGCGCGCTGTTCACCCCGACGTTGACAAGAGCATGCTGTATGTCCACCGGCATCGACCACCGATCCGACGTATATGAGCCGCGTTAGCCGAAATCGTCAGGGACAGGTGTGCCAGCTGGGAGCCTCTCCCCCATGGCAGGCTGACGACAGACTGGTTCTCAGCGTTCGATCCAGACCGTCGTTAGACGAGCGAATCCTTCATCCGTTTGCAAGCTCTGTGAGTTCGAGTTAGCCGATATCACTGCATGTCGCCTCCCGCGTTCGGGGACGGACTTTCGAATCGAAGTTTCTCTTAGCCCCTCGAGGCACGCCTCAGCACGCCAGAGCGAGAGCGCCCGTCCCAGCAAAACCGTCTGCCACGGCCGATGTTGCCGCATGCAACAACCACACGTGTAGTACCGCGGTACGACGCGCACCTTCCGGGAAGTGTCCCTTGGACCGATGTTCGGGAAACGGGCAAAACGTAGCGTGAAAAGCGATGCAGGCGCACACACTCTGCCAGCCCGCACGTTCATAGAATCGAGACCCAGCTCATGGCTTCCCGTTCACGACGCTTTTCCCACGCCGCTCTCTCCGGGACATTATTCCTGACCGTTGTGACTGCGCTGGCCTTCGTTGGCATCGAGGCGGCTGATGCACAAAGCCATGCCGGACCACCACAGCAGAGCCTGCAAGGATTGCCGGTGAACCAGCCTTCCTCCTCAGGCCCGATCGTTGTTGCCGTTGCCCTCGGCTCGTCGGGCACCGTGGGGAGCGACGTATTGGCTCCCTACGAGGTGTTCGCCAGCTCCCCCGAATTCTCCGTCTACACCATCGCAGCCGAGCCAGGTCCTGCACTCATTGACGGAGGTCCGGCGATCGTGCCGACCTACACCTTCAACGACGTCCGATCGGGGAGGGCCCGGCAGCCGGACGTCGTCGTTGTCCCCGCTGTCGGCGCCCCCGAGGGGCCGGAGGAAACTGCAATGCGGGAGTGGATCCTGGAGGAGTCAGGACGCGGAGCCCAAATCCTGGGCGTCTGCAACGGATCGAACGTCCTTGCCGCGAGCGGTATCCTCGACGGGCACACGGCGACCGGCCATTGGTCACGTCTAAGTTCTCTGAAGAAGAGCCGTCCCCAGGTTCAATGGGCCGAAGGCCTGCGGTACGTCCAGGACGGCACGATCACCACCACAGCCGGTGTCACGTCCGGCATTCCGGGCGCGCTGAAAGTCATGGCGGACCTGGCCGGCGCCGACGAAGCTGAACGGGTCGGGCGCCTGGTGAACTATGCGGGCTGGTCGCTCACGGCGTCGACATCGATACCCGTCCAGTCCTTTGCCGCCTCGGACATTCCCGTCGGACTCAACGCCCTCGTCCCGTGGTTCCGGCCCACGATCGCCGTCGGGCTCTATGACGGAGTGGGAGAATCCGACGTCGCCAGCGCCTTCGAGGTATACAACATGTCCTTCGCGGCCCGCACCGTGCCGGTCGCCGCCACGGAGACCGTCACCACCAGGCACGGGATGGTTCTCCTCACCGTCCCTGAAACCCGGGCACCCCAGGTGGACGAGGTCATTGTCCCGGGCGCGGCCCGGGACCAGGACATCAACCCCCACTTGAAGGAATGGGCCGCGTCCCGCAACGTTTCCGCCGGTGCCTTTGCCGGCGCTGATGGTGCGCTTGGCTTCGATGGCGCGCTGGAGTATCTGGCGCAGCATACCGACCATGCCACCGCCCTGTCGGCAGCCAAGATGATCGACTATCCCACCGCGCATCTGACCCTTCCCGCCGGTGGAACCTATGTCCGCGTCCCTACCCTGATCGTGCTCGGCCTGCTGCTCGCCGTTCTCGCCGGTGCCCTGCCGGCCCTCATTCGCACCGCTCTTCGGGGTCGGGCAGAAGGACAGATGAAATGACCCGGCACCTCCACGAATCCCGTCAGCGCCCGGGCCTCTCCCTGGACGGGGCCGCGCGGCCCGTCGCGAAGACCCGGGCCGGATACGTCAACACCCACACGCACCTCGGCGCGATGGTAAAGAGTGGTTTCTGATGCCGTTGGACCAGCCCTCCGCAATACTCGCCTGCGGGCTTCTGGCAGCCCTGGCCGTCTTCCAAGTCGCTTTGATTACCGGGGCTCCGCTCGGAAGGATGGCCTGGGGCGGACAACACCGCGTCCTCCCAACCAACCTCAGGATCCTCAGTTCGGTCTCCATCGGCCTGTATGCAATCTTCGCCTATGCAGCATTGGCCGAGGCTGACCTTGTCCCGCCATTGATAGGGGAATCCTTGATGACCGTCACCATCTGGGTGATGACGGGATACTTCGCGCTCGGCGTCCTGATGAACGGCCTCTCGCGCAGCAAACCCGAACGCTTCGTGATGACCCCCGCAACGGCTGCCCTCGCCGCCCTGTATCTGGTCCTTGCAGTCCAATGATTCTCCACGCTGGCACTGCCCGTTCCCTGCCAATTAAAGACCGGAAGACCGTAATGCACTTCACGACGGGTAGAGTCCGGAGCATGACAGGGACGGGAGGAAGTGAGCGCCTTCAGTCGTCGGCGGAACCGGCTTTGTTCACCCTGGGTTCCCCGGAGGAGCCGATCCGGTATGGCGGGTGGCGCTCCCGTCCGGGAATCACAGACTTTCTGATCTCTGCCGCCTACGCAGGGCCGGCCCTTGTCACGGCTGCTGTCGTTCACGAGACCATCGGCCCGGAGTTCGTTCTCCAGTTGTTCGCGGTGGTGGCTTCCGGAACTGCCCTGCTATTCCGCCGGCGGGCTCCGATGTATTCGTTTGCCGCCACCGCGGGCATCATGCTCCTCACGTTCCCGGCGCCAGCCAGCTTCGCAGCCGTGGCGGCAGCCATGGCCCTGTATGCCGTCGCCGTCTACAGGTCCCCCCGGCACGCAGCCATTGCCCTCGCCGGGACCAGCGGCGTCCTCCTTCTGGCCGCGGTCCTCTTGCCCGCGTCTATGGTTGACCCGGGCCAGGCCGGTCAGGCAATTGCTGCGCTCGTCATCGCGGCACTGATCGGCTTCAACGTCCGCTCGCGGCGCAGCTACGTGGCCGCCCTAGTCGACCGCGCCGACCGATTGGTGCGGGAACGACAGCATTTGGCCAGCATCGCCGCGGCCGCTGAGCGGAACGCGATTGCCCGGGAGATGCACGACATCGTCTCGCACGGATTGGCCGTGATGATCTCTCTGGCCCACGGTTCGGCAGAGATCGCACCCTCTGACCCTGCCCGCGCCGCCGAGGCCATGCGCCAGGTCGCCGCGACGGGCCGCGCCGCAGTGGCAGACATGCGCCGGATGCTCGGAGTACTGAACGAAGGCAACACCGGGGAACCACCCGGCACGGTCACACCAGCTCCCGGTGTCAGGGAATTACCCGTTCTCGTGGAACTTTTCCGCTCGACAGGTCTTCCGGTGGTCCTGAGGTCAGCCGGTATTCCTCCCGCTGACGCTGACACCGGGATCCAGTTGGCAATCTACCGCGTCGTCCAGGAGGGTCTCACCAATGCGCTTAGGCACGCGAGGGAGGCATCGACGGTGGCTGTCGAGGTGCAGTTCAGAGCCGAAGAGATCACGGTCTCGGTAATTGACGATGGCCAACATGACATCATTCCCGCAGGCCACTCCGGACGTGGCCTTGTGGGAATGCGTGAGCGCGTCGCGCTGTATGGCGGCACGATGGAGGCGGGCCCCATGGCGGGCCGTGGATGGTCCGTGACCGCACGGTTCGTCCCGCAGGAAGGAGCCTCATGGAGCCAGTAACTGCCGCACCCGGGCGGTCGATCCGGGTGCTGCTCGTCGATGACCAAAACCTTGTCCGGATGGGATTTCGCATGGTCCTCGACGCCCAGGAAGGAATCGACGTCGTCGGGGAAGCCGCCGACGGCAGGATGGGAATCGAAATGTCCCACACCCTTGCCCCGGATGTGGTGCTGATGGACGTGCGAATGCCCGGCATGGACGGCATCGCCGCCACCAGAACAATTGTTGAGGAGCATCCGCAATCACGGGTCATCGTCCTCACCACGTTCGATCTCGACGAGTACGCCTTCGCTGCACTCCGGGCCGGTGCGAGCGGTTTTCTCCTCAAGGACGTCGGACCAGCCGAGCTGGTTACGTCCATCAGGGCCGTCGCCGGTGGAGACGCCACCATCTCCTCCAGGGTCAGCCGCCGGATGCTGGACCTCTTCAGCCAACGGCTTCCCTCCGGTCCCCGACCAAGGGGCGACGAAGCCGTCGCAGCCCTGACCCCGAGGGAACGCGAAATTCTCTCGGCCATAGCCGGCGGACTAACCAACACCGAGATCGGAGAGCAAATGTTCGTGGCCGAATCAACCGTGAAGACCCACGTGGGCCGCATCCTGATGAAACTCGGGCTGCGCGACCGCGTCCACGCCGTCATCTTCGCCTACGAAAATGGCCTCAACGGCCACCACCGTTCCCAGCCAGATTAAACGGCACCCAAACCTGACATCGGCAGCTAGCTTGACGGAATCTCCATTATCGCCGTTTTATGTGGGGTCCCGTTAGATGAGAAAATCATGCATTTGATTGCCTCATTGCCGCCTCAATCCTTATGCGCTGGCCCTAGAACTGCTTACCTGGACATGTCTGTTCGGGCATAGCTTCAAGGCAACGCCACCGTGGCTGCACTGCCAAGTGCTTCCCCCCGGGGCTCACGGAACGGTGACTTGCTCGTCGACTTTTCGGTTGTATGGTGGCTCGTCTAGGCGGGCGATGGATGTCATGGTCGGGCCATCTTCGGCGGCGGTGTAGTGGATGCAGGCGCTGACGGTACGCTACTCACCGAACCATCCCCCGATTGTGGTCAGGTTCTCCGAAAAGTAGACGTCTGCGTGGAAGTTGCCGTCATCGTCCCAGCCGACGTTGTAGGGCTTGTGCGGTGAGTTGGCCAGCAGCTTTGCCGTCGCACAGCGGCGCTCCGCGCCCCTCCGAAGGGGATTTCTGAAAGAGGATAATCGATGTGCGACGAGCTAGACGGCAGATGGGTTCCCGGTGCTCGTCTTCAACCCGCTGAAGGTGAGAGAGATGATGTCCTCTGCGAGCTGGGATGAGATATTGGCCCGCGTTTTGAATACCAGTCTGTAATGGAGTTGAGGGTTCCAACGAGCAGCCTCCCGGCGGCATCGGGATCGACACCCGCCCGTAGAGCCCCCTCGTCTTGGGCCACGGAGACTAGTTTGATGATTTCCTGTTCTACTGCTTGCTGGCGGCTCATGGCCTCGCGCTCAATTGCAAGGTTACCCCTCAGGCTGATTAGCACGGCCACTGCCGGCGCATGATTAGTCAGCACCACTACCATTTCCCGCAGCACAAACAGCAGTCGATCGAGAGCAGGCCCGTGCTTGGCTCCCCGTTGGATCGGTATGACTTCCAAAGCTGTTAGTGCCGGTTCTAGGGCCAGCCGCAGCAGTTCGCCCTTTGACGGCACATAGTGGTAGATGGTGCCCCGGCTCACGCCCAGGTACTCGGCAAGATCACCTATTGATGCAGCATCGAAGCCGCGGCGTCTGAAAACTTCAAGTGCTGCGCGCAGCAGTGATGGCAGATCTCCTCGAACGTACGCTCTCGTGTGATCTGGGGCGCGATCGGGCAGAGCCACGGCTATGCTCCTCAAGTTGAACTGGGGGGAATTCAAGGGGCGTACTCCTTCTCAGAAGCTGTGCGAATTTATCCGCCCAGGAGACGGCCGGTTCGGCGATGCTGCAATGCCGGTGTGGAGTCCGGCATTGCAGCACCCGAGCCTGATATTACTGACGGGATTTTGGGATGTGGGACTGCCTCAGCCCGGCCCTGCATCGTTGGGCCGGCGGCTAAGGCTGCAGTTTGTTCATCTCCATCCATGGGTTCCCATCCGTTAGGTGCTTCATGAGTCGACGGCCGTTGGAACAGGCTGGGGGACGGCCTTGACCAAGAAATAGTAGGACAGGGCAGCTACGACCAGGGTGACAAAAGCGCCGTAGCCTGAGATCCAGGAGCCTTTAGCCTGAAGGATTGCAAAGCCGAGGGCGGCACTTATCACCCAGGAAGTCACTCCGGGCCAGCCTGGATGAGGCTCGGCTCCCCCAGATCCGGTCTGACGGTTGCTGATGAAGATGTGGGCCAGAGCTATCCCAATCCACGCCAGCACGACCACTCCAAGCCACGCGAGTGTAATGAGCATGTATTCCATGACCGGCAAGAGCACCAGCAGGAAGATGAGCACCGCACTCATCGAAGCCCACGCCCAGGTGGGCCAACCCAAGCGGAATGCCTGCCGACCAGTAGTCTCCAGGTTTGTGACGGCCACATAGTAGTTGGCTGTGTTGATCCTGGTCTGGGAGACAAATACCAGGAGCAGGCCAATGATTCCCATCATTTTCACCAGGCCTCCAGCGACACCCGCTTCACTGAATTCTGCCCCCTGGATGGTGAAAATCAACACAATGCCGATGAGGCTGTTGAACACAATGGTCGGCACCCAGAACGGGAATCCGAATGTCCACCGACGGTGGTACTGCTCGTCGCCGGGCCGTCCCAGTGCTGCGAAGTCAACGGCAAACAACAGCACTGACCACGTGCCCATGTATGACGCAGCGGCAGCTACCCAGCCTGGAACGCCCTCCATGACGGCGAGGGGGATTCCGGCGTGGGTCATCCAGTCCGTGCTCAGTCCGTACTGGATGGTCGCCCAGACGATGGCTACGGCAAAACCGCCCCAGTAGATTGGCAGCAGCCATCCGTTGATACGGTCCAGAAACTGCCGCATGCGCCCAATGATGAGTGGTGTCGAGTACAGGACCACGATGGCCGCCCACATTTCCTTTGGGCCGCCGAACTGTGTTTGGAACGTGAAGACGAGGACGCTGGTTTCAAACACCGCGAAATACAGCGCCGCGAGGAAAAGCGTGATGGTGGCAATGACTGCTCCACCTTTGCCAAACATCCGGCGGGACAGTTCATCTACGTTGAGGCCATGTCGTAACGAAAAACCTGTCAGGGACTGGCAGATAAGAGTCATCAGTACGACTGACAACGCGATGCCGATTAGCGCATTGACCGTGCCATAGGCGTTCGCAGTCGCGGCGCCAAGATAGACGATCACCAGGGCGCTGGAAACGCTGTACCAGAATGCCCGCAGAGGCTTTCGCCTCATGCCGGTATCTGTGTCAGTGCTGGATGCAATTCTGACTTCGGACATTGTTGACCTCCGGAATTGTGTCTGAATTCAGGCCTCGCGTGAGGCAGACCTGAGAATGCTGAACGGGGAGTTGCGCGCGTTGCCGCCGGGTCACGAAGGCCTTCGTTTCCGGTCAATGTTGAGCGGATATAGCGGTCAGTAACCGGCTTAGGTGCGGGCACATCAGCCACCTGGTTGCAGGTTTGCTGCCGGGGTGGGCGTGAAGAATCTCTGACATTGCAGTGGTCCCCTCAAGGACCAGGAGCGTCCTGGCCAAGGGGCGGCCGCCCGCCATAGAGTTGTTTGCCTTAGTGACCGTTGTACGGACGCTCGGCGGCCTCGTTGGTGGTAGCACGAGGCATCATGGTGAGACGTGACAACACGGAAATATGCGTTGAAGTGGTGAGGAAGTTAGCGCCTGCCTGGGAGACTCCTTTGTGCTTCCACGGTTGTACGAAATCCCTCCGCCCCAACCAGCTAATCCCGGCACTTGAACAGAGTGACGACGCTCACATGCTGCACCGTCAATCAAGCATCGCTGAACGAGTAGTTCAGTGTCAAGACTGTTTGGAAAACTTTCATACGCTTCCGTACAAGTTATTCCCCTGTAGTCGATACAGGCCGCCCCTGCGGTACTTTCCGGATCCGCCGTCTGCCGAGGAGCAAGCGCGGAGCTGGCTGGCCAGGCACGACCGGAAGCTGAAGCCCGGCAAGGCGCTGCGGGACGGCGACGGGTTCGAACATACGCTCAAACCGACACCGCCTCCGCAGTACGACCTCAGCCGAGTGGTTAAGCTGAGAGGCTGATCCTTCCCATGTGGGCGTATAGGCTGCGTCCTCCCCTGCGATCAGCGGTATTGACCGGGGAATGCTGGAGAGTATGTGTCGCTAGCTGGACCCACAGTGGATAACTTACTGTGAAATTATGGCTGTGGCCGCAGGTCGTAGATGCGGCGCAGCTTGCCGTTGGACCGCTCCAGCGAGCCCGGATCCACCACGTCCACGGTGCACGAGGAACCTACGTGGATCTTGATTTGCTCCTGCAGGGCGCGGGCCGCCGTCGAACTTTGCTCGATGGTAACGGTTTCGCGGCGTTCAATCCGGACGGTCAGCCGGTCCATGCGCTGCCCCTCGGGGCGGGTGAGTTCCAGCTGG